>NZ_VATP01000003.1:0-361321 GCF_005781125.1 Escherichia sp. E2748 | reverse complement strand
GAACTGCCAGGCATCAAATTTAGCGTGCTGATATGGCTCAGTTGGTAGAGCGCACCCTTGGTAAGGGTGAGGTCCCCAGTTCGACTCTGGGTATCAGCACCACTTTTTAGGTTAAAGTTCGGCAGATTAGAAAAGAATTTGTCTGGCGGCAGTAGCGCGGTGGTCCCACCTGACCCCATGCCGAACTCAGAAGTGAAACGCCGTAGCGCCGATGGTAGTGTGGGGTCTCCCCATGCGAGAGTAGGGAACTGCCAGACATCAAATCAAGCGAAAGGCCATCCGAAAGGATGGCCTTTTTGCGTTTCGAATCCATGTACAACTTAATGGATAACCTGCGATAAAAATGCCCTCGTACGCTCCGATTTAGGATGCGCAAAAAATTCATCCGGTGCAGCTTGCTCCACGATTTCTCCGCGATCCATAAAAATCACTCGATCAGCGACAGTTCGCGCAAATCCCATTTCATGTGTTACGCACAGCATCGTCATGCCTGACTGCGCTAGCCCAATCATCGTATCCAGCACTTCTTTTACCATCTCCGGATCGAGCGCCGACGTAGGTTCATCAAACAGCATGATCTTTGGTTTCATACAAAGTGAACGTGCTATGGCAACGCGTTGCTGCTGACCACCAGAAATCTGCCCGGGAAACTTCTGTGCATGTTCGGCAATTCTCACCCGCTCAAGGTAATGCATCGCCAGAGCTTCAGCTTCTTTCTTCGGCATCTTACGCACCCAAATTGGCGCCAGGGTACAGTTCTGTAAAACGGTCAAATGTGGGAAGAGATTGAAATGCTGAAAGACCATTCCCACTTCCTGCCTGACGCGCTCAATATTGCGAATATCTTCGTTAAGCTCGATGCCATCCACCACGATCCGTCCCTGTTGGTGTTCTTCCAGATGATTAATACAACGAATGGTTGTCGATTTCCCGGAACCAGAAGGTCCACACAGTACTATTCGTTCTCCCGGTTGCACGGTTAAATTTATATTTTTCAGAACATGGAATTGCCCATACCATTTATTGACGTTTTCCAGCGTAATCATCGCGTTAGCAGGTTGCAGTAAAATTTGGCTCATAGTGTCCTCAATGCGGTGTACGCCCGGTGTTAAAACGTTTTTCCAGATGTTGGCTATAACGTGACATGCTGAAGCAGAAGATCCAGTAGATCAGTGCGGCGAAAACATACCCTTCTGTGGACATACCTAGCCAGGCGGGATCAACGGTTGCCTGCTGCACACTACTGAAAAGATCGAACAACCCGATGATGATCACCAGACTTGTGTCTTTGAATAGTGCGATGATGGTATTTACCAGCCCAGGAATCACCAGCTTCAGTGCCTGTGGCAGAATAACCAACCCCTGCGTTTTCCAGTAACCCAAGGCCAGCGACTCCGCCGCTTCGTATTGCCCTTTGGGCAATGCCTGCAATCCGCCTCGCACGACTTCTGCAACATATGCTGACTGAAACAGGATCACGCCGACCAACGCACGAATCAGTTTGTCGATACTGGTGCCTTCCGCCATAAAGAGCGGCAGCATGACCGAAGACATAAACAGTACGGTAATCAGCGGTACGCCACGCCAGAACTCGATAAAAATGACCGATAAGATACGCACAATCGGCATATGGGAGCGGCGGCCTAATGCCAGTAAGATCCCCCACGGCAGCGCCCCAGCAATCCCAACAGATGCGATAATCAACGTCAGTGTCAGCCCGCCCCATTGCCGGGTTTCAACCCGCTCCAGACCAAGAAAACCGCCATACATCAGCCACCAGACAATCAGTGGGTAGATAACCGCCCATACCGCAATATAGCGACCGCGATGCGGGAGTATTTTCCAGAACATTGGTGCGAGAGAAACAAGGCCAATCAGTAATGCCAGGTTAATTCGCCAGTGCTGGTCGTGCGGGTAAAGCCCATACATAAACTGGCCGAATCGTTCGTGGATGAAGACCCAACAGGCACCGGCTTTTGTGCAGTCGGTACGCGTTGAACCAACCCAGTTTGCCTGTAAAAAAGCCCAGTTCAGCAGCGGTGGAATCAGTTCCCACATCAACCATAAGCAGCCAATAGTCAGCAGGCTATTGCTCCAGCTGGAGAACAGGTTTTTGCGCACCCACACCATAGCGCGGCTTGAGTTATGGCTCGCCGGGCGCGGGGGATGAGACAGCAATACTTTTGTCATCATGACTCCTTAGCGTTCAACGATCTCGATGCGGCGGTTATAGATATTCATCAGCAGCGAGATAGTCAGGCTGATAATCAGATAGACCGACATCGTCATGGCAATCGTCTCGATGGCTTGCCCCGTCTGGTTCAGCACGGTGCCAGCAAACAGCGAAACCATATCGGGATAGCCGATAGCGGCGGCAAGAGAGGAGTTTTTGACGATGTTGAGATACTGGCTGGTTAACGGCGGAATAATCACTCGCAGTGCCTGGGGAATAATGACCTGGCGTAGCGTAACTGGGTTGGGCAATCCCAGCGAGCGGGCAGCTTCATGTTGACCATAAGGCACTGCCTGGATCCCGGCGCGAATAATCTCGGCGATAAATGCAGATGTATAAACTGAAAGCGCCAACGTTAAAGCTGCCAGCTCAGGGATAAGCACCATCCCGCCGCGGAAGTTAAACCCTTGTAGCGCCGGAACATCCCAGTGCAGTGCCGCACCAAAAAGCCATTGCGCCAGTAAAGGTAAACCAGTGAGCAACACAACGGCGCAAGGCCAGGTACGGCGCAGTTGTCCGGTCTTTATCTGGTGCGTTTTATTAAAACGGAATAGTCCAACAGAAATGGCTATAGCAATAACAACAGTCAGGATAAACGCAATAAATCCATCTCCCAGCTGCGGCGACGGAATATAGAGCCCACGATTGCTCAAAAAGGCGAGATCAAACGCACTCACTGCCTGCCGCGGTCCGGGCAAATTGCGCAACACGGCAAAGTACCAGAAGAAGATTTGCAGTAGCGGGGGAATATTACGGAAGATCTCAATATAAATTGTGGAAAGCTTTCGTAGCAGCCAGTTATCCGAAAGTCGCGCCAGACCGATAAAGAAGCCCAGGACAGATGCGAATACGATACACAATGCTGAAACCAGTAGCGTATTGAGTAAGCCGACAATAAAAACGCGTCCGTAGGTATCGCCCTGCTGGTAATCGATCAAATGCTGGACGATCCCGAAGCCTGCGCCGCGATCCAGAAAGGCAAATCCTGATGTAATGCCGCGATTGTTTAGATTCGTCACGGTGTTGTGAAATAACCAACCAACAATGCCGACGACGGCAACAACGGCGAGGATCTGGAATAACCAGGCGCGAACCGTAGGGTTGGTAAAGGAGAGTGAGCCTTTAACGGTTGAGCGGCGATGGGGCATATAAACCTCGGAAACCATAACGCTGAAGAGAGCGCCGCCGTAGCGACGCCCGTTACCTCACACCGACTTAACGCACGGGCGGCGCGTACTGAATACCGCCGTTATTCCAGAGATTATTTTGCCCACGTTTAATTTTCAGCGGGCTTTCTGAACCTACATTACGCTCAAAAATTTCCGAGTAGTTACCCACTTGTTTGATGATGTTGTAAGCCCATTTATTATCCAGCTTCAGATCCTTGCCGTAATCGCCCTCTTTACCCAGCAGATGCGCCATATCAGGCGTAGCTGGATTAGCCGCTTTTTCATCAACGTTTTGCGAGTTAACGCCCATCTCTTCAGCATTCAGCATGGCGAAAAGCGTCCAGCGCACAATAGAGAACCATTCATCATCGCCACGACGGACGACCGGACCAAGCGGCTCTTTAGAGATAACTTCTGGCAGGACAATCCATTCGGCAGGATTACTTAATTTGATCCGCAGGGCATACAGTTGCGACTGATCCGAGGCCAGCGTATCGCAGCGGCCAGATTCCAGAGCCTTTGCTGATTCGTCAGAGCGATCGAAAGTCACTGGCGTGTACTTCATATTGTTTGCCTTGAAGTAATCGGCGACGTTAAGTTCGGTATCAGTCCCCGCCTGAATACAGACGGTTGCGCCATCCAGTTCTTTCGCGCTTTTTAATCCCGCTTTATCGTGCGTCAGGAAGCCAATGCCGTCGTAATAAGTGACGCCAGTAAATACCATTCCCATTCCTGCGTCGCGGGATGAAGTCCAGGTCGTATTACGGGAGAGCAAATCCACTTCTCCTGACTGTAAAGCGGTGAAGCGTTCTTTTGCTGTGAGTGGGGTATATTTCACTTTCGTGTCGTCGCCAAATACAGCAGCGGCAACACCACGACAAACATCTACATCAATACCTGAAAACTTACCGTCTGCATCGGCATAAGAGAACCCAGGTAATCCGTCACTGATCCCACATTGAACAAACCCTTTATTCTTTACGGCATCAAGTGTCGCGCCAGCATGCGCCTGATTTGCAACGGCAAGCAGCACGCTGGCGGCAGCCAGTGTGGCTATCATCATCTTTTTCATAATGCTTCCTGTGAGGCGAAAATTATCGTTATAGGACGTTTGGGAAACGTCTTTTACCTGTCTGTGGCCATCCTTTTATAAGCAAAAGTAGTGCCAGTTTTTGCGCACGATTCCGTGTCGCAATAAGCTGAGTGTAGACAGGAAATAATAAAAACATCGCCCCGCAATGGTGCGAAAATGAAACATACGCCACATTTTAGCGCAAAATATTTATTCGCATTTTACTAAGCAGGATAATGATTGTTAGCGTGAGCATGTGTTTTAAATGAGGGTAAAAACTAATGGATGTGTTATTTCGACAGTTCGAAATAAAATGCTAAATTAAAAGGGAATAAGCTAGCCGAATATAGTTGTATTTTATCTTACGGTGAGATTCTGTACCGTTAAAGAGAGCGCGGAACTCCGCGCCCTGTTCAGTTATTTCGACAGAGCGATGATCCCCATCGTCAGGCCAGCAACAGCCGCTGCCCCGCCAGCAATAGCCCCGGCAGTTTCCCAGTTATCCTGAGTCGTACCTTTCATACAGGTATTGGTGTGAACCAGACGGCCCTGATCGTCATAAACCGGAACGCAGGGTGAATCGTGAGCGCAGCCCGCCAGCAATGCGGTGAGCAATGCGACAGGAATTAATCTTTTCATGGTGTTACCTCAGTAATAACGCTACCGCTTAATAAGCTAACTTTCTTATTAACGTACTGAATTCCATTTTATCACCGGGAGTTATAATTCTTGCGAGATGAATAATGACAAATTATGTTAATTGTAAAAATAATGAAGGGAGAAAGAATGAATGCACTCAATTCAAAAGTTAGTGAATCATTAACTCATTAATTTTTATAGTTTTAACTGCAAATTAAAAAGGCGTCCGAAAACGCCTTTGTGTTTTAAATTTACCCTTTAAAGCAACGGCGGATCACCACAAAGAACACAGGGACGAAGAAGATTGCCAGTAATGTTGCGGAAATCATGCCGCCCATGACTCCAATCCCTACCGCGTTCTGCGCGCCGCTTCCCGCACCATTACTGATAGCCAGCGGCAATACGCCGAGAATAAAGGCGAGTGATGTCATCAGAATCGGACGAAGACGCATACGTACGGCCATCAGCGTTGCTTCAATAACACCTTTCCCCTCTTTCTCCATCAGGTCTTTGGCGAACTCAACAATCAAAATAGCGTTTTTAGCTGATAAGCCAATTGTCGTTAACAAGCCCACCATAAAATAAACGTCATTTTTTTGATTAAAGAGTGTCGCCGCCAGCAGCACGCCGACAATCCCTAACGGCACGACCAACATAACCGAGACAGGAATTGACCAGCTTTCATAGAGCGCTGCAAGGCACAGGAAAACGACCACGAATGAAATGGCTACCAGAGCAGGGGCCTGGTTGCCTGACAAGCGTTCCTGATACGACATCCCCGTCCAGTCATAACCGATTCCGTTAGGTAGTTGTGAGGCGAGGCTTTCCATTAGCGACATCGCATCGCCGGAACTGGTGCCTGGCGCGGCTTCCCCCTGAATCTCCATAGAAGGTAGACCGTTGTAGCGTTCCAGACGCGGAGAACCATATACCCAATGTGAAGTGGTAAAGGTGGAGAATGGCACCATTTCGCCGTTGGCACTGCGGACATAAAGTTTATCGACATCTTCTGGCAGCATACGGAATTTGGCATCCGCCTGAACATATACTTTTTTCACGCGGCCACGGTCGATGAAGTCGTTGACATACGTCCCGCCTAACGCCGTAGAAATGGTCTGATTAATGTCAGAAAGCGAAACGCCTAATGCCTGTGCTTTTTCCTGGTCAACTTCAAGTTTGAACTGCGCAGTATCTTCCAGGCCATTGGGGCGCACACTGACTAAGCTTTCAGGATGTTGCGCCGCCATGCCAAGCAATTGGTTGCGGGCATGGGTTAAGGCATCGTGACCAAGACCCGCCTGATCGATTAACTCAAAGTCGAAACCTGTTGCCGTACCCAGTTCAACAATGGCTGGCATATTGAATGGAATGACAAAACCGTCGCGGATTTTACTCAGTTCCATTTTGGCACGTTGGATTACCGCTTCCGCGCTATTTTCTTCGCCACTGCGCTCTTCCCACGGTTTAAGGCTGACAAAGGCCATCCCGGCGTTTTGCGCCTGACCGCTGAAGCTAAATCCATTGACTGTAAAAACACTTTCAACGTTCGCCTTCTCGTTCTTCAGATAGTAATCCGTCACTTCATCCAGTACTTTTTGTGTCCGCTCTTGCGTCGCACCAGCGGGCAGTTGGATCATGGTCAGGAAGACACCCTGATCTTCTTCCGGCAAGAAAGAAGAAGGGAGGCGTAAAAACAGCACTACCATTCCGGCGACAATCAGCGCATAGATCAGTAAATATCGCCCTGTGGAACCGAGGATTTTGCCAACGCTATTGGTGTAGTGATTAACGCTATGATCGAAAGTGGTGTTAAACCAGCCGAAGAAACCACCCTTATTTTCGTGATGCTCGGCAGAGACTGGTTTCAGCAATGTTGCACATAACGCGGGGGTGAGAATCAGCGCAACCAGTACTGAAAGCGCCATTGCTGAAACAATAGTGATAGAGAACTGTCGATAAATTGCCCCTGTTGAGCCACCGAAGAATGCCATCGGAATAAACACCGCCGACAGTACCATCGCGATACCTACCAGCGCACCCTGGATTTGCGACATCGATTTTTCCGTCGCTTCTCTGGGGGGGAGTTTATCCTCCATCATTACGCGCTCGACGTTCTCTACAACGACTATCGCATCATCAACAAGAAGCCCGATGGCAAGTACCATCCCGAACATCGTTAGCGTATTGATGGAGTAACCAAAAGCGGCGAGTATGGCAAACGTCCCTAACAACACGACAGGTACAGCAATGGTGGGTATCAATGTCGCCCGCATGTTCTGCAAGAACAGATACATCACCAGGAATACCAGGATAATGGCTTCGAACAGCGTTTTCACCACTTCCTGGATAGAAAGCTGGACGAAAGGCGTGGTGTCATAAGGGTAAAGAACCTTCATTCCCTGTGGGAAGAACGGCTGCAATTCTGCCAGTTTGGCCTTGATGGCTTTTGCGGTATCAAGTGCGTTAGCTCCCGTTGCCAGTTTAATACCGAGGCCAGCCGCGGGTTTGCCGTTGATACGGGCGATAACGTTATAGTTTTCACCACCGAGTTCAATCCGTGCGACATCTTTCAGCCGCACTACCGAACCGTCGCTGTTCACGCGCAGGGTGACTTTGCCGAACTCTTCCGGATCTTTTAACCGTGTCTGGGCAATAATCGACGCGTTTAGCTGCTGTCCTGGTAATGCCGGCGTGCCGCCTAACTGACCGGCCGCAATCTGGTCGTTCTGTACTTTCAACTGGTTAATGACATCAACCGATGTGAGTTTATATTTGTTCAGCAGATCGGCATCGAGCCAGATACGCATAGCGTACTGAGCACCAAACAGTTGCACGTCGCCAACGCCGTTCAGACGGCTAATGGTATCTTTGACGTTAGAGGCGATGTAGTCGGAAATATCGTCTTGCGTGGTACTTGGGTTATCAGAAACAAAACCAGCCACCATCAAAAAGCTGCTACTTGATTTCTCGACACTTATACCCTGTTGCTGGACTTCCTGCGGCAGCAACGGTGTGGCGAGTTGAAGTTTGTTTTGTACCTGCACTTGCGCGATGTCTGGATCGGTCCCGGACTGGAAGGTGAGAGTAATTGTCACGCTACCGGCTGAATCGCTGGTGGAGGACATATACATCAGATTATCGATGCCGTTCATATTCTGTTCGATAACCTGTGTCACCGTATCCTGCACGGTTTGCGCATCAGCGCCCGGATAGTTTGCCGACACAGAAACAGCGGGCGGGGCAATGGTTGGATACTGGGCGACGGGCAATTGTAGGATCGCCAGTACGCCCGCCATCATCAGAATAATGGCCAGCACCCATGCAAATATTGGTCGTCGAATAAAAAAGTTTGCCATATCAGATTGCCTTACTTCGACGCAGTATCTGCGGGGGTATCGGTAGTGGCTTTAACCTGCTCTCCCGGGCGTGCTTTTTGCAGGCCGCTGACAATGACCTGATCACCCGCTTTTAGTCCTTCGCTAATCAGCCATTTATCGCCAATGGCCTGGCTGGCGACAACAGGACGCGCCTCAACCTGGCTTTTATCATTAACAATCAGCACGGTAGCGTCACCACGCGGCGTGCGGCTAACTCCCTGTTGCGGGATAAGAATGGCGTCAGGTTGTACACCTTCATCAATCCGTGCGCGCACAAACATACCTGGCAGAAGTGTGTGTTGCGGGTTAGGGAAAACCGCGCGCAGGGTAATGGAGCCGGTGCTTTCATCAACGGTTACATCAGAGAATTGCAGCGTGCCTTTCAGGGGATAGGTTTGACCGTTTTCCATGACCAGCTCTACGTTGCTGGTGGCGTTTTCCTTATGCAAACTACCTTGCTCTACGGACTGCTTCAGTCTCATGAAGTCGTTGCTGGATTGGGTCACATCGACATAGATAGGATCGAGTTGCTGGACAGTCGCCAGTTCGGTCGTTTGCCCGTTAGTGACGAGAGCACCTTCGGTCACCGAAGATTTGCCGATACGCCCGCTAATTGGCGCAGTCACTTTGGTATAAGCGAGATTGATGCGGGCGCTTTCGACCGTGGCTTTTGCGGCTATGACGGTAGCATCGGCCTGACGAGCATCAGCAATCGCCTGATCGTACTCCTGCTGGCTGATGTATTTCGTACCCACAAGCGGAACATAACGTTTTACCGTCAAATGCGCGATGGATGCGGCAGCTTCGCTTTTCGCCAGGTCGCCTTTCGCGCTGTCATAACTTGCCTGATAAGTGGCTGGATCGATCTGGTACAGGGACTGGCCAGCTTGCACATCGCTGCCTTCAGTGAAATTACGATTCAGCACTATCCCGCTAACCTGTGGGCGAACCTCGGCAATACGGAAAGCATTAGTACGGCCTGGTAATTCAGTTTTAACTTCTAACGGGGCAGTATTCACAATATGAACGGTAACCTGCGGTTCACCGACGTGAGCTTTCTCTTCTCCCTTATCGTTACAACCCGCAATTAACGCTGCGGAGATCATGATAAAGGAGGGCAGGAGGAAAAACCTGGCATGTTTCGTCATTACTATTCCTCAAAAAACCAAAAGCGCGTTATTAGCCAGAAAAAGGCAACGCGTTAACTCGCAGAAATAAAAATACAGTTCGCTATCCTACAAATTATCGTCCGGCGATGTAAGGAATAGTTATGAATAGTCGCTATTCAAGGCACTTAAACACAAAAATAGATTAATATTCTAATGTTCTCATTTGATGTGAGTTGAAAAGAATGGCAGCATTTTAACGCAAAGTGAAATATACATTTATTAAGTAAATATATTATCGTCAAACAATAGACTTTGATTATTTGACGATTGATAGCAGACGGGAATTGGTTTCTCGTATAAATAAAAATTAGGTGATACATTACTTCTCGTTGTTTCCCTTATGTCGAATATATTTATTCCCTGAATGATTAATCATGGCAAAAAGAACCAAAGCTGAAGCCCTGAAGACCAGGCAAGAACTGATTGAAACCGCCATCGCCCAGTTTGCGCAGTATGGCGTAAGCAAGACGACGCTCAATGACATCGCCGACGCCGCCAACGTCACGCGTGGCGCAATCTATTGGCACTTCGAAAACAAGGCTCAACTGTTTAACGAGATGTGGCTGCAACAGCCTTCATTGCGTGAGTTAATCCAGGAACGTTTAACGGAAGGGTTAGAACATGATCCTTTCCTGCAATTGCGTGAAAAACTGATTGTTGGCTTGCAATATATTGCCGAAATTCCCCGCCAGCAGGCGTTACTGCAAATCTTATATCACAAGTGTGAATTTAGTGATGAAATGCTGGCCGAGGCAGTAATACGGGAAAAGATGGGCTTTAATCCACAGATTTTGCGTGAAGTATTACAAGCATGTCAGCAACAGGGGGATATAGCTAAAAGCCTCGACTTAGACGTCGTAATGATTATTATTGATGGCGCCTTCAGCGGTATTGTTCAAAACTGGTTAATGAATATAGCGGGTTACGATCTTTATAAACAAGCACCCGCATTAGTCGATAATGTATTAAGAATGTTTATGCCAGATGAAAACATAACGAAATTAATTCATAAAACAAATGAATTAGGTATCGTATAAAGTTACATTCTATTGTGAAAATCCAGTTCGTCACAGTTAACCAGTTTTAGCGGATTAACCGAGTTCATATTGCGACATTTGTCTGTTTCTGTTGCCAGTAGTTCAATCCACTGCATCAGTAAGGTATCAAACAGAAAAACGGAGACAGCGAAAACGACGAGCCACCAATACTTGCGAATCATTACCTGAGCCTGTGCATGTTTAACCAAGTCTGGCAGGAAATATACACGAAATGAATAATCTGAAAACCAGGCTTACACTTCCTTTACTTTGCAATGAGATCGGGGTCAACTTCGCTGATCCGGCTTCGTTTTGACAGGTTGCCGGTCTTTCTTTTTTTCACTTTCGCCAGCTCTTCCATGGAGTAATGTGACGCGACTTCCAGTCGGCGTAGCCCCATCTTGATGTACTCGCTGTTAATCTCAATACCAATGAATTTTCGCCCGGTCGCGATGGCGACGGCACCGGTGGTGAAGCTACCAGCAAACGGATCGAGAACGACATCGCCAGGGTTAGAAGAGGCGAGAATAATGCGCTTCAGTAAAGCTTCAGGCTTTTGCGTCGGATGGTTTTCATATTCATCCATCAAATAACGTACGCGTGGAAAATCCCAGACGTTACCTGGCACTTTTTGATGATTGTAAGGTTGTGGGGGATTTTTGCGATAGTCGATTAATGCACGCTGTGCTCCGGTTTTGGCTTCTACCAGAATAGCATCGCTGTTAAATGTGTAGTTCTTTGCGTCTTTCACCATCATCAGGATGGGTTCATACATGGAGCCGTAATATTTTTTTGCCTGAACGCCGGAGCTGTCATACGACCAGACGATGCGACTTTTGATAGTAAAAAGTTGGCGGCACTGGAGGTCAATAAAGGGCATGTTTTCCGTGCTGTTCATGATGTACATGCTGCCCTGTTTTTTCAGAACGCGGTGGCACTCTGTAATCACTTCAAATAGCCAGTTAATAAACAGATCTTCTTTCCACGCTTCGATCAGGCCATCGAAATTTTTACCGATGTTATAAGGTGGGTCAGCAAAGATTAGATCGACACTTTCTGCGGGTATCTTTTTAAGTTCAGCTAATGCATCACCGTGGATAATGGTCTTTGTATTGTCGCCAAACCTGGTGGGTTCACATCCTGTTCTCATGGTCACTCCCTTTGCGACACCTATAAAAAAGGCGCTTCCCCATGCCGAGTAGCGCCTTTTAATCAAGCAATTAGCTAACCTGAATTAGTTCATGCCGTACTTTTTCAATTTTTTACGCAGCGTACCACGGTTGATGCCCATCATCAGCGCAGCACGGGTCTGGTTACCACGGGTGTATTGCATCACCATGTCCAACAGGGGCTGTTCTACTTCAGCCAGTACCAGCTCATAGAGGTCATTAACATCCTGACCGTTCAGTTGAGCAAAATAGTTCTTCAGTGCCTGTTTAACCGAGTCACGCAGGGGTTTTTGGGTTACCTGATCCTGAGAGTTAACGGTAGAAACGGTCAGTACGTCAGAATTTACGCGTTGTTCGAACATAGTTCTGTCAGCTCTTTATTTCTGTTTACGCAAAATTTTCGAAGTATGCCTCCAACGCCTCCAGCTGTTCGCTGGCATCCTCAATGGCGTTGAATGTGCGCCGAAACTGGTCATTTGGAGCGTGTTCCTGGAGATACCAGGAAACGTGTTTACGTGCAATTCGGTACCCTTTTGCCGGACCATAAAAGTCATGCAGTTCCCGAACGTGCGCGCAAAGCAAGCGCTTAACCTCTGCCAAAGGCAGCGGGGGCAGCAACTCCCCAGTGTCCAGATAATGCTGGATTTCCCGAAAGATCCAGGGTCTTCCCTGAGCTGCGCGGCCTATCATCAGAGCATCCGCCCCTGTATAGTCGAGCACAGCTCTGGCTTTAAGCGGGTCAGTAATGTCGCCATTCGCGATAACCGGAATGGAAACTTTCTGCTTAACTGCCCGAATACTGTCGTATTCAGCTTCTCCATTGAACAAACAGGCGCGTGTACGGCCATGAATGGTCAGAGCCTGAATGCCACAGTCTTCAGCCAGTTGGGCAATCTCTTCGCAGTTACGGTGTTCCGGCGCCCAGCCTGTGCGAATCTTCAGGGTAACAGGAACGTCCACTGCATTAACGACCTCGGTAAGGATCGATTTAACGACATCCGGGTACTGCAAGAGGGCTGAACCTGCAAGCTTGCGATTCACTTTTTTAGCCGGGCAACCCATATTGATATCAATAATCTGGGCACCGCTTTCCACGTTAATACGTGCTGCATCTGCCATTTCTTTCGGATCGCTACCGGCAATTTGCACGGTGCGAATACCGGGTTCATCAATGTGCACCATCCGTAAACGAGATTTGTCGCTTTCCCAAACCTGAGGGTTAGAAGACATCATCTCGGATACTGTCAATCCGGCTCCCATCTCGTAGCACAACGTCCGAAAAGGTCTGTCTGTAATGCCAGCCATGGGCGCTGCGATCAGGCGATTTCTGAGCTGATATTGTCCGATGCGCATGAGTTAAGAAATGACCATACTGTGACTGCAAGGCGGCGTATATTACGCATTTTTTGCACGAGATGAAAGGCCAAACTTTGACCAATCCTCTGAGATGGATCAAAGAATTGCATTTAAAATGAACTCGGCGGAATAATTAATCATAAAAATCATCACATTAGAAATAAGTGATTAAAATTCGCACTCAAAGAAATTTGAGTAAGTTCTCAATTTTTCTTTATGAATGAAAATTTTGGCACGCAAACTTGCCTAAATAATCAGCAAAATTACGTGCCTTTTGTGACGTTGCTCGCACTTCTCTCTACATCACTATGCCGCATTCTGGCGGTTAATTCTTACGACCAGTAATGCGACACCACTCTTCTTTTTCCACGACCGGGTCCAGAACGAAGCTGTCGGCATAAGCTTCACAAACGCTCTCCGCCTGGCTTGCCAGAATACCGGAAAGGCCCAGCAAGCCGCCTGAAACCGGCAGGACGCTGATTAACGGTGCCAGTTCACGTAACGGGCCTGCGAGGATGTTAGCGACCACCACGTCGGCTTTCATCGCTTCAGGCTGATCTTTGGGTAAGTAGAGTTCCAGACGGTCAGAAACGCCATTACGTTCGGCGTTGTCGCGGCTGGCCTGAATGGCCTGCGGATCGATATCAATACCAATGGCTTTTGCTGCGCCCAGTTTCAGCGCCGCGATTGCCAGAATGCCGGAGCCACAGCCAAAATCGATGACCGTTTTACCGGTTAAATCGAGGCTGTCGAGCCATTGCAGGCACAGAGAGGTGGTTGGATGAGTCCCCGTACCAAACGCCAGGCCCGGGTCTAACATCACGTTGACGGCGTTTTCGTCTGGCACATCACGCCAGCTTGGGCAGATCCACAGACGTTCGCCAAAGCGCATTGGGTGGAAATTATCCATCCATTCGCGCTCCCAGTCTTTATCTTCCAGTTGTTCGATTTTGTGCGCGAAGCCTGCGCCGAGCAGCGGATGATCCTCCAGAATCGCCACGACTTCATTCATGTCGGTTTCAGCATCGAACAGACCAATCACATCGGTGTCGCCCCACAGGCGCGTTTCGCCCGGCAGCGGCTCAAACACCGGCGTATCGTGGGTATCCTGAAAAGTAATGGACACGGCACCCGCTTCCATCAGCGCATCGCTAAGATCTTCAGCGTTCGCGCCGGTGGTGTTCAGTTTCAGTTGGATCCAAGGCATGGCAAAACTCTTTATTTATCAGTAGTCAAAACGGTAGCTTGCGAGACGGAAGTACCGAAACGGTTTCCGACCAGGAAAGCCAGCAAACTTAGCAGTAACGAGGGCACGATAGGGTGGAAGCCCAGGTACTGAATATTCAGGGTCGCGAGCACGGCATACAGCACACCGCCAACGATCATCGCACTTAGCGCACCTTTGGCGTTGGCGCGTTCCCAGTAAAGACCCAGCACCAGCGGCCACAGGAAAACGGCTTCCAGCCCACCGAAGGCCAGCAAATTCAGCCAGATGATCATTTCTGGCGGCTTCCAGGCGGCAAGCAGCAGCAACGCGCCGAGAATCAACGTAATCACCGCCGACATCCGCTTCAGACGCGTCTCGTTTTGCATTTGATCCGGACGGATATTCAGATAGAGATCTTTAATGATCGTAGCGGAACTTTGCAGCAACTGGGCGTTGATCGTCGACATGATCGCGGCCATCGGTGCAGCCAGGAAGATCCCGGCAGCAAACGGTGGCAGCACTTTTACCATTAACGTCGGGATCACCAGATCCGGTACGGTGAGATCGGGGAGCACCGCCCGACCTAACGCTCCGGCCAGGTGCATACCGAACATCAGGATTGCGACTACAATCGTCCCGATGATGATCCCCCGATGCACTGCTTTGCTGTCTTTATAAGAGATACAGCGCACCGCAGTATGCGGCAGGCCAATAACGCCAAAGCACACCAGTACCCAGAACGATGTCATAAAGGCAGGTGACAGAATATCGTCAGCACCTTGTGGCGTAACCAGCTGTGGATCGATGGTTTGCAGCGTCTCTACCGCGTTGCTTAAGCCGCCAGCGGCATGTACCACGCCGACCAGCAGCACAATGGTGCCAACCAGCATCACCAGACCTTGCATGGTGTCGTTCAGCACACTGGCGCGAAAGCCGCCAAAGGCGGTATATAACGCAATACTGATACCGAAAATCAGCAGCCCGGTTTCATAAGGAATACCCGCCGCGGTTTCCAGCAGACGCGCACCGCCGATAAACTGCACGGTCATCGCACCAACGAACGCAACCAGCAAACTCAAACTCGCCAGCCACACCAGAAGACGACTCTGGTAGCGGGCAAACAGCATATCGTTCAGCGTCACCGCATTGTAGCGGCGCGCAAGAATCGCGAACTTCTTGCCGAGTATACCGAGCGAAAGCCAGACTGCAGGAAGCTGAATCATCGCCAGCAATACCCAACCCAGGCCGTATTTATAAGCAGCGCCTGGCCCGCCGATAAACGAACTGGCACTGATATAGGTCGCGGTGAGCGTCATCGCCAGCACAATACCGCCCATGGAACGGCTGCCGAGGAAATACTCATTGAGGAAGGTGCCGGTGCTCCGTTTACGCATCGCATAAACAGAGATACCGAACACCACCACCAGATAGGCGACCAGCGGTAGAATCACTTCAAGCTGCATCGTCATCCTCCAACGGGATATCGCGATAGATAAATTTCACCATCGCCCAGCACAGTCCAATAAACAGCAGCGGCGTCAGGATGCAGGCCATCTCAAACCAGCGCGGAAAGCCGGTAAAACCGGGGGCAACGCCAGGTAAGTAAGCAGCTACTAACCATACCGCCAGATACAAAAGGGTCAGCCCCAGCGCCCAGCGCGCCTCTTTATGGGCCTGAACAAAACGAGTGTCCATTTTTTGTCCCTGATGGGTGAAGAAAGCGGGGATTGTACCTTATGGGGGTTGTCGATCCCCAGTAATAAAAAAGGCCGGAAAATCCGGCCTTTTGACGCTTTTGCAGTCTTATTTTTCCTGAAGACCGAGTTTTTTCTCCAGATAGTGGATGTTAGTCCCACCATGCTGGAAGTTCTCGTCATTCATGATGCGGATCTGCAGATCAACGTTGGTTTTGATACCGTCGATGATCAGTTCCTGCAGCGCATTCTTCATGCGGGCAATCGCCACGTCACGGTTTTCACCGTAGCAAATCAGCTTACCGATCATTGAGTCATAGTACGGCGGCACGGTGTAGCCCGCGTAGATATGAGACTCCCAACGCACGCCAAAACCGCCTGGCGCGTGGAAACGGGTGATTTTGCCCGGGCTTGGCAGGAAGGTGTTCGGATCTTCGGCGTTGATACGGCACTCTACCGCATGGCCGCGAACGTGAACTTCTTCTTGCTTGATAGACAGCGGCTGACCGGCAGCGATACGCAGCTGTTCTTTGATCAGGTCAACGCCAGTGATCATTTCAGTAACCGGGTGTTCTACCTGAATACGGGTGTTCATTTCGATGAAATAGAACTCGCCGTTTTCGAACAGGAACTCGAATGTACCTGCACCGCGATAGCCGATATCAACACACGCTTTAGCGCAACGTTCGCCGATGTAGCGACGCAGTTCCGGGGTAATGCCCGGTGCTGGCGCTTCTTCGACCACTTTCTGGTGGCGGCGCTGCATGGAGCAGTCACGTTCCGCCAGATAGATAGCGTTGCCCTGACCGTCAGCCAGCACCTGAATCTCGACGTGGCGAGGATTTTCCAGGTATTTCTCCATGTAAACCATATCGTTGCTGAAAGCAGCTTTCGCTTCCGCACGAGTCATGGAGATAGATTGCGCTAGTTCAGCATCGCCGCGCACTACGCGCATACCACGACCGCCGCCGCCGCCGGAGGCTTTGATAATTACCGGATAACCAATGCGTTTAGCAATGGCGCGGTTTTTATCCATATCGTCGCCCAGCGGGCCGTCAGAACCTGGTACGCAAGGGACGCCTGCTTTTTTCATCGCGGCGATTGCGGATACTTTGTCGCCCATCAGGCGAATGGTTTCTGCTTTCGGGCCGATGAAGATAAAGCCGGAGCGTTCAACCTGCTCGGCAAAGTTGGCGTTCTCGGAAAGGAAGCCGTAACCCGGATGGATTGCTACTGCGCCGGTGATTTCAGCGGCGCTGATGATTGCCGGGATGTTCAGATAACTTTTTACTGACGGAGCAGGACCGATACAGACCGTTTCATCTGCCAGTAATACGTGTTTTAGATCGCGATCCGCGCTGGAGTGCACAGCGACAGTCTTGATGCCCAGTTCTTTACAGGCACGAAGAATACGCAATGCAATCTCGCCGCGGTTGGCAATAACAATTTTATCCAGCATGTTCGCCTCGTTACTCGATGACGACCAGCGGCTCGTCAAATTCTACCGGTTGTCCACTTTCGACCAGAATTGCTTTCACAGTACCGGATTTGTCTGCTTCGATCTGGTTCATCATTTTCATGGCTTCAACGATGCACAGGGTATCGCCCACGTTCACTTTCTGACCCACTTCGATGAACGCTTTCGCGTCCGGGCTTGGGGTGCGGTAGAAAGTACCAACCATTGGGGAACGTACGATGTGACCACTGATTTCCGCTGCTGCTGGCGCTTCCATGGAAGGAACGGTCGCCGGAGCGGCTGCGTTAGATTGAGCTGGCTGCTGCATCATTGGTGCAGCGTAAGCTTGTTGCATCATCGGGAAACTTGCGGCAGGTGCTGCACGGCTGATGCGTACTGACTCTTCGCCTTCAGAAATTTCCAGTTCAGAGATGCCTGATTCTTCAACCAGCTCGATCAGTTTTTTAATCTTACGAATATCCATGAGTGGGTTCCGTACTCTTTGTTTAGTGTGATTGTGACAGGCGTTTCACCGCCGTCTGTAAAGCGTATGCCCCGACAGCTGTATGCATAGCGGTAAATTCCAGCAGGCCGGGACGCCGGTCTATTTTGCCCCAGAGTGTCAATGTGAGACTTGACGGACATTGTGCAGCGATTTGCTGCTATCCTCCGGCAAAAAACAAAATATACCTTCGTTGCGCCATTGTCACCTTTTCAGCAGTTTAAAAGCTGCCTCAGGGAGAACGAGGTCGCACATTATAACGATTTCGTAGCAAATGGCAGCTAAATACTGGTCTTATCAGGGAAGATAATCAACAGCTAACATGTAAATAACTTTCAACGTCGCGTAATTTGCAATAAGCCGCACAGTTCACGAAATTAGCGCCACCATTGACGGAACTTCTTATAACGTAAGGCTAAAAGCAGTAATGCCAGCCCGGCGTAAATGATCGGCTGCGGTGAGATAACCTTCACTGACCACAGATAATGTATGGGGGCCAGGATCGCGACAAGATAGACGAAGTTATGCAACTGTTGCCAGTGTTTGCCTAGTTTTCGCTGCATCGCTTGTGTAGACGTGAATGCTAAAGCAAGCAAAATCAACCAACTGATAATACCCAGGGTTAAATAAGGTCGGGTGATTAATTCCTGACCGAATAACGCCAGGTTGTTCACGCCAAGTTCCAGTAATGCATAACTGGTTAAGTGCAGCGTCGCCCAGGTGAAACACCATAAACCTAACAGGCGGCGGGTGCGTATCAATAATGGCTGCTTAGCGTAGCGCGCCAGCGGGGTAATTAACAACGTCGCCAATAAAAATTTCAGCGCAGTCCGACCGGTAAAATGCTGAATATCTTTCACCGGGTCGGCACTTAGCCCGCCATGATTGATTGCCCAAACCAGCCAGACAAACGGCAAAAATCCGGCAAGATGCAGGCAAAATTTCAGCCAGGTAACCTGTTTTGCAGTCAAACGCACTTAGAAGTTCTCCCGTAGATCCAGTCCGCGATAAAGTGACGCGACTTCATCGGCGTAGCCGTTAAATAGCAGTGTCGGCTGGCGTTGCACATCCAGGATGCCACCTGAACCGATAAATCGCTCAGTGGCCTGCGACCAGCGAGGGTGATCAACATGCGGATTAACGTTGGCGTAAAAGCCGTATTCGTTGGGGGCCGAAAGATTCCAGGTGGTAGGTGGGCGTTCTCGGGTCAGCTTAATGCTCACTATCGACTTGATGCCTTTAAAGCCATATTTCCATGGCACAATCAGGCGTATCGGCGCGCCATTTTGCGGCGGTAGCGCCTTGCCGTAGACGCCGACGGTCATCAGTGTGAGCGGATGCATTGCTTCGTCGAGACGTAATCCTTCTACATAGGGATATTTCAGACCGCCGCCGATAAACCTGTCCTGCTGGCCGGGCATTTGTTCCGGTGCATAAATTGTTTCGAAAGCGACGTATTTCGCGTTGCTGGTCGGCTCTGCCAGCGCCAGCAGTTTATGCAGCGGAAAACCAATCCACGGCACCACCATCGACCACGCTTCCACGCAGCGCATCCGGTAAATCCGCTCTTCTAACGGGAATCGACGGGTTAGCGCATCGTGGTCGAGGGTTAACGGTTTACTGACTTCACCACTGATTTTCAACGTCCACGGATCGGTTTTCAGGCTGCCAGCATTCGCGGCGGGATCTGCTTTATCCAACCCAAATTCATAGAAATTGTTGTAGCCGGAAACTTTATCTTCCGGTGTCAGTGGCAGGTTATTTTGCCAGGCAGCAGGCTTGCTGAACTCCAGGGGTTTTCCGGCAGGCGCGGGCGGGCGATCGTTCCCTTTGAACCAGCCAAGTAAATCCGCGTGGGCGGCATTTGGTATAGAGAGGGCGGCGGCGCTGATGCCTAATGCTTTCAAAACTTGCCGACGTTGCATAAAAAAAGCCGATTCAGCAGTGACATCGGCTTCTGTAAGTTGACGAATTTTTTTCATAACAGACTCCCGGTATGCTCATGATTACTATGGCAGGGAGAATGTCAAAGTGCTGCTAAAATTCGTTAACGATATGTAAATTATTTTATGCTAACGCTTAGTTAATTTTTACCAGCGTACGGCCCTGGATCTGATTGTTAATAATGGCCTCGGCAAATTTTGGTGCGTCAGCCAGTGAAATCTCTTTTGCCGCCTGGGTATAGAATGATTCCGGTAAATCGGCAACCAGACGTTGCCAGGCTTGCGCACGGCGTGCTGGTGGCGTCATCACCGAATCCACGCCCTGCAGGCGAACGTTACGCAGAATAAATGGCATGACGGTGGTTGGCAGAGTAAAACCACCCGCCAGACCACAGGCCGCCACGCAGCCGCCGTAGTTCATTTGCGCCAGCACTTTAGCCAGCACTTTGTCGCCCACGGTGTCAATCGCCCCGGCCCAAAGCTGTTTTTCCAGTGGACGGGATTCAGCAAATTCATCACGCGGCAGAATTCGGCTGGCACCTAAACTTTTCAGATATCCATGGGTACTTTCGCGACCGGAAACAGCAACCACCTGATAACCTAACTTATGCAACAGCGCCACGGCAGTGCTACCAACGCCGCCGCTGGCGCCCGTTACCACAATCTCGCCATCTTCTGGACGAATACCGGCATCTTCCAGGGCCAGCACGCACAGCATGGCGGTAAACCCAGCAGTACCAATAATCATCGCTTTACGCGCGTCCAGACCTTGCGGCATGGCAACCAACCAGTCGCCTTTTACGCGCGCTTGTTCTGCCAGCCCGCCCCAATGATTTTCACCAACACCCCAGCCCGTGAGTAACACTTCTTGACCAGCATGAAAACGAGGATCTTCACTGTCGCGTACGGTTCCGGCGAAGTCGATGCCAGGAATCATCGGAAAATTGCGGATTATTTTTCCTTTACCGGTTATTGCCAGCGCATCTTTATAATTCAGGCTCGACCAGTGGACATCGACCGTCACATCGCCTTCCGGCAGGCGACTTGCGTCCAGAGTCTGTACAGATGCGAGGGTTTTGCCGTCCTGTTGTTCTAAAAGTAACGCCTGCATAAGAAGTCCTCATGTGCATGATGGATTGGAAAATAATTTCTGAAGACTATACTCGCTAATTGAAAAGCAAAGTCGATGAAGCGCAATAAATTGCGAGATAAATCTGATTTGCTAGTATGCCCGCTTCCTCACTATCGGAGTTAACACAAGGATGAGATTAACGACGAAATTTTCGGCCTTTGTCACGCTGCTCACCGGGTTAACGATCTTTGTGACTTTGATGGGCTGCTCGTTAAGTTTCTATAACGCGATTCAGTATAAGTTTAGCCATCGCGTTCAGGCGGTGGCGACGGCGATCGATACGCATCTGGTGTCGTCTGATTTCAGCTCGCTGAGGCCACAAATCAGTGAACTGATGATGTCAGCAGATATCGTTCGCGTGGACCTGTTACACAATAACAAACAGGTTTATACCCTTTTCCGCCAGGGGAGTTACCGCCCTGTTGGTACCAGCGATCTGTTTCGCGAACTGACCGTTCCGTTAGTTAAACATCCAGGAATGTCGCTACATCTGGTTTATCAGGACCCGATGGGAAACTATTTTCACTCGCTGATGACCACCGCGCCGCTCACTGGGGCAATTGGTTTTATTATTATTATGCTCTTCCTTGCAGTACGCTGGTTGCAGCGGCAACTTGCCGGGCAAGAACTACTGGAAACTCGCTCGGCGCGTATCTTAAACGGGGAGCGTGGGCCGAATGTGCTTGGCTCCATCTATGAATGGCCGCCAGGAACCAGCAGTGCGCTGGATATGCTGCTTTCAGAAATTCAGAATGCGCGTGAACAGCACAGCCGTCTTGATACGCTGATTCGCTCTTACGCCGCGCAGGACATCAAAACCGGCCTCAATAACCGTCTCTTTTTCGACAACCAGTTGGCTACATTGCTGGAAGATCAAG
This sequence comes from Escherichia sp. E2748, assembly GCF_005781125.1. Lineage (NCBI taxonomy): Bacteria > Pseudomonadati > Pseudomonadota > Gammaproteobacteria > Enterobacterales > Enterobacteriaceae > Escherichia > Escherichia sp. E2748. The sequence continues at coordinate 339,288 of NZ_VATP01000003.1, read as the reverse complement.
AGAAGGTAGGGACTCACGGGATCGTGATGATGATCCGTCTACCTGATTTCAATATGTTGAGCGACACGTGGGGACACAGCCAGGCCGAAGAACAGTTCTTCACTCTGACGAATCTGCTGTCGACATTTATGATGCGCTATCCAGGTGCACTGCTGGCGCGCTATCACCGTAGCGATTTTGCCGCGCTGTTGCCGCATCGGACTTTAAAAGAGGCGGAGAGCATTGCCGGGCAGTTGATCAAAGCGGTTGATACCTTACCGAGCAATAAAATGCTCGATCGTGAAGATATGATTCATATCGGCATCTGTGCCTGGCGTAGCGGCCAGGAAACAGAACAAGTGATGGACCATGCCGAATCCGCCACGCGTAATGCGGGATTACAGGGGGGTAATAGCTGGGCGATTTACGATGACTCATTACCAGAAAAAGGGCGCGGCAATGTTCGCTGGCGTACGCTAATCGAACAAATGTTGAGTCGTGGCGGTCCCAGGCTTTATCAAAAACCTGCGGTCACCCGGGAAGGGCAGGTTCATCATCGCGAAATTATGTGTCGCATCTTTGATGGTAATGAAGAGGTAAGCTCGGCGGAATATATGCCGATGGTGTTGCAGTTTGGTTTATCGGAAGAGTATGACCGCTTGCAAATCAGTCGTCTCATCCCGCTGTTACGCTATTGGCCGCAAGAAAATCTGGCGATTCAGGTGACCGTTGAGTCGTTGATCCGCCCGCGTTTCCAGCGTTGGCTGCGCGATACGTTGATGCAGTGTGAAAAATCACAACGAAAACGCATAATTATTGAACTTGCAGAGGCTGATGTTGGTCAACATATCGGTCGCTTGCAATCTGTCATTCGTTTGGTGAATGCTTTAGGGGTTCGAGTTGCCGTTAACCAGGCTGGATTGACGCTGGTAAGTACCAGTTGGATCAAAGAACTGAATGTCGAATTACTCAAGCTTCATCCGGGGCTGGTAAGAAATATTGAGAAGCGAACGGAAAACCAATTGTTGGTTCAGAGCATGGTAGAAGCCTGTTCCGGGACCAACACCCAGGTTTACGCGACTGGCGTACGTTCGCGAAGCGAGTGGCAGACCCTGATTCAGCGCGGGGTTTTGGGTGGCCAGGGGGATTTTTTCGCGTCCTCACAGCCACTTGATACTAACGTGAAAAAATATTCACAAAGATACTCGGTTTAACCTGCCGTTTGATCCGTTTTCACGTAGAATAACGCGCGCTGCGTTTCGTGGGAGTGTGCTTATCTGCTCGCCAGATTGTTGCAGCACATATGCAGATGAATGACCTTACGCAGTTGCAAACAGGCGAGGAATGCTGTTGACGCATTTAGCCTTATCTGGACTCAGGCAGAGATTTGTAACAAAGGAAACGAACTGCACTAATTTTCACCGTAGCAGATGATTTTTGCGCCTTGTCGCTGCTGCGTGTGGTTGGTAAAGTAAGCGGATTTTCTTTTCCGCCCCAGCTTTCAGGATTATCCCTTAGTATGTTGAAAAAATTTCGTGGCATGTTTTCCAATGACTTGTCCATTGACTTGGGTACTGCGAATACCCTCATTTATGTAAAAGGACAAGGCATCGTATTGAATGAGCCTTCCGTTGTGGCCATTCGTCAGGATCGTGCCGGTTCACCAAAAAGCGTGGCTGCAGTAGGTCATGACGCGAAGCAGATGCTGGGCCGTACGCCGGGCAATATTGCTGCTATTCGCCCAATGAAAGATGGCGTAATCGCTGACTTCTTCGTGACTGAAAAAATGCTCCAGCACTTCATTAAGCAAGTGCACAGCAACAGCTTTATGCGTCCAAGCCCGCGCGTTCTGGTCTGTGTGCCGGTTGGCGCAACCCAGGTTGAACGCCGCGCAATTCGTGAATCCGCGCAGGGCGCTGGCGCCCGTGAAGTGTTCCTGATTGAAGAGCCGATGGCCGCGGCAATTGGCGCCGGTCTGCCGGTTTCTGAAGCGACCGGTTCCATGGTGGTTGATATCGGCGGTGGTACTACTGAAGTTGCCGTAATCTCGCTGAATGGCGTGGTTTACTCCTCTTCTGTACGCATCGGCGGTGACCGCTTCGACGAAGCCATTATCAACTATGTTCGTCGTAACTACGGTTCCTTGATCGGTGAAGCGACAGCAGAGCGTATTAAACACGAAATCGGTTCGGCTTATCCGGGCGATGAAGTGCGTGAAATTGAAGTTCGTGGTCGTAACCTGGCTGAAGGCGTTCCACGCGGCTTTACGCTGAACTCCAACGAAATCCTCGAAGCGCTACAAGAGCCGCTGACCGGCATCGTTAGCGCAGTGATGGTTGCGCTGGAACAGTGTCCGCCGGAACTGGCTTCCGACATCTCTGAGCGCGGAATGGTGCTCACTGGCGGTGGCGCATTGCTGCGTAACCTTGACCGTTTATTAATGGAAGAAACCGGCATTCCAGTCGTTGTTGCTGAAGATCCGCTGACCTGTGTGGCGCGCGGTGGCGGCAAGGCGCTGGAAATGATCGACATGCACGGCGGCGACCTGTTCAGCGAAGAGTAATCGGATGCAGGCAGGGGAAGCGTTTGTTTATCCTGCCTGGTCTGATACGAGAATACGCATAACTTATGAAGCCAATTTTTAGCCGTGGCCCGTCGCTACAGATTCGCCTTATTCTGGCGGTGCTGGTGGCGCTCGGCATTATTATTGCCGACAGCCGCCTGGGGACTTTCAGTCAAATCCGTACCTATATGGATACCGCTGTCAGTCCTTTCTACTTTATTTCCAATGCTCCTCGTGAATTGCTGGATGGCGTATCGCAGACGCTGGCCTCGCGTGACCAACTAGAACTTGAAAACCGGGCGTTACGTCAGGAGTTGCTGCTGAAAAACAGCGATCTGCTGATGCTGGGACAATATAAACAGGAGAACGCGCGCTTGCGTGAGCTTCTGGGTTCTCCGCTGCGTCAGGACGAACAGAAAATGGTGACCCAGGTTATCTCTACTGTTAACGATCCGTACAGCGATCAGGTTGTTATTGACAAAGGCAGTGTCAACGGTGTTTACGAAGGCCAGCCAGTCATTAGCGATAAAGGTGTGGTCGGCCAGGTGGTGGCGGTCGCAAAACTGACCAGCCGCGTACTGCTGATCTGCGACGCGACCCATGCGCTGCCGATTCAGGTGCTGCGTAATGATATCCGCGTTATCGCGGCAGGTAATGGCTGTACTGATGATTTACAGCTTGAGCACCTGCCAGCGAATACTGATATTCGTGTTGGTGATGTATTGGTGACTTCAGGTCTGGGCGGTCGTTTCCCGGAAGGTTATCCGGTGGCGGTTGTCTCTTCCGTGAAACTCGATACCCAGCGCGCATATACCGTGATTCAGGCGCGTCCGACTGCGGGACTGCAACGTTTACGTTATCTGCTTCTGTTGTGGGGGGCGGATCGTAACGGGGCCAACCCGATGACGCCGGAAGAGGTGCATCGTGTTGCTAATGAACGCCTGATGCAAATGATGCCGCAGGTATTGCCTTCGCCAGATGCAATGGGGCCAAAACTGCCTGAACCGGCAACGGGAATTACCCAGCCAAGCCCGCAGCAACCTGCAACAGGTACTGCCGCTGACCGCTCTCCACAAAGGGCTACGTCGCCGCAGAGTGGTACTCAACCACCTGCGCGTACGCCAGGAGGGCAATAGTGGCGAGCTATCGTAGCCAGGGGCGCTGGGTTATCTGGCTCTCTTTCCTCATTGCGTTATTACTGCAAATTATGCCCTGGCCGGATAATCTTATCGTTTTCCGGCCTAACTGGGTTTTGCTCATCTTATTGTATTGGAGCCTCGCCTTGCCCCATCGCGTAAATGTGGGCACAGGTTTTGTGATGGGTGCCATACTGGATCTGATCAGTGGCTCCACGCTCGGTGTACGGGCGTTATCGATGAGTATCATTGCTTATCTGGTCGCGCTGAAATTCCAGCTTTTCCGTAATCTGGCATTGTGGCAGCAGGCGCTGGTCGTCATGTTGCTTTCGTTGGTTGTGGATATTATTGTTTTCTGGGCAGAGTTTTTAGTGATCAACGTCTCTTTCAGACCGGAAGTGTTCTGGAGTAGTGTAGTCAATGGCGTGCTCTGGCCGTGGATTTTCATGCTGATGCGCAAAATTCGTCAGCAGTTTGCAGTGCAATAAAGGTTTCTATGACTTCTCTGTATTTAGCTTCCGGTTCTCCGCGTCGGCAGGAGTTACTTGCGCAACTTGGCGTTTCCTTCGAACGTATCGTTACGGGCATTGAGGAGCAACGCTTTCCGCAGGAGAGCGCGCAGCAATACGTTGTGCGTCTGGCGCGCGAGAAAGCTCAGGCGGGCGTCGCGCAAACGGCGCAGGATCTCCCGGTGTTGGGGGCGGATACTATTGTGATTCTGAACGGCGAAGTACTGGAGAAACCGCGCGATGCCGATCATGCGGTGCAGATGTTGCGCAAATTATCGGGGCAGACCCATCAGGTAATGACGGCAGTGGCGATGGCCGACAGCCAGTACATTCTCGATTGCCTGGTGGTGACCGATGTGACTTTCAGAACGTTAACAGATGAAGATATCGCGGGCTATGTCGCCAGCGGTGAACCGTTAGATAAAGCAGGTGCATACGGTATTCAGGGGCTTGGTGGTTGTTTTGTCAGGAAGATAAATGGCAGCTATCACGCCGTAGTCGGCTTACCGCTGGTTGAAACGTGTGAATTATTGAGTAATTTTAACGCACTGCGTGAGAAAAGGGATAAACATGACGGCTGAATTGTTGGTAAACGTAACGCCTTCGGAAACACGAGTGGCGTATATTGATGGCGGTATTCTGCAGGAAATTCATATTGAACGTGAGGCGCGACGCGGAATAGTAGGCAATATCTACAAGGGTCGTGTAAGTCGCGTACTTCCGGGTATGCAGGCGGCTTTTGTAGATATTGGGCTGGATAAAGCTGCGTTTCTACACGCTTCTGACATCATGCCGCACACCGAATGTGTGGCAGGTGAGGAACAAAAACAATTTACGGTGCGTGACATCTCGGAACTGGTCCGTCAGGGGCAAGATCTGATGGTACAGGTAGTGAAAGATCCGCTTGGTACCAAAGGCGCGCGCCTGACCACGGATATCACGCTGCCATCTCGCTATCTGGTGTTTATGCCAGGAGCGTCTCATGTTGGGGTTTCCCAACGTATCGAAAGTGAATCCGAACGTGAACGCCTGAAAAAAGTGGTCGCCGAGTATTGCGACGAGCAGGGCGGATTTATCATCCGTACCGCGGCAGAAGGTGTAGGCGAAGCTGAACTAGCCTCCGATGCCGCTTATCTGAAGCGTGTCTGGACCAAAGTCATGGAGCGTAAAAAGCGCCCACAGACGCGTTATCAACTGTACGGTGAACTGGCGCTGGCGCAGCGTGTGCTGCGTGATTTTGCCGATGCCGAGCTGGACCGCATTCGCGTTGATTCACGGTTGACTTACGAAGCATTACTTGAGTTCACCTCGGAATACATCCCCGAGATGACCAGCAAGCTGGAGCATTACACGGGGCGCCAGCCGATTTTCGATCTCTTTGACGTCGAAAACGAGATTCAGCGGGCGCTGGAACGCAAAGTTGAGTTGAAGTCTGGCGGTTATCTGATTATCGACCAGACCGAAGCGATGACCACCGTGGACATCAATACCGGGGCGTTTGTCGGTCATCGCAATCTGGACGACACCATCTTCAATACCAATATTGAGGCGACGCAGGCCATTGCTCGCCAGTTACGGTTGCGTAACCTGGGCGGAATTATCATCATTGATTTCATCGACATGAATAATGAGGATCACCGTCGCCGCGTACTGCATTCGCTGGAACAGGCGCTGAGCAAAGACCGGGTGAAAACCAGCGTTAACGGCTTCTCGGCGCTGGGGCTGGTGGAAATGACGCGTAAACGCACCCGCGAAAGCATTGAGCACGTACTGTGTAACGAATGCCCAACTTGCCACGGTCGCGGAACGGTGAAAACCGTGGAAACGGTATGCTATGAAATCATGCGCGAGATTGTTCGCGTGCACCATGCTTACGACTCTGACCGTTTTCTGGTCTATGCTTCTCCGGCAGTTGCCGAGGCCTTGAAAGGTGAAGAGTCGCACTCGCTGGCGGAAGTGGAAATTTTTGTGGGTAAGCAGGTTAAAGTACAAATCGAACCGCTCTACAACCAGGAGCAGTTTGACGTTGTCATGATGTAAACAAATGCTGGGCCGCCATCCGGCAAAGTTTTTTGAGTCACATTTTTAGCAGACAAGGAGTGACGGGTGAGGCGATTGCCGGGGATTTTACTGCTTACTGGAGCCGCGCTCGTTGTGATCGCTGCGCTGCTGGTCAGCGGCCTGCGTATTGCTTTGCCGCATCTTGATGCCTGGCGTCCAGAAATCCTCAATAAAATTGAATCCGCTACCGGCATGCCGGTAGAAGCCAGCCAGCTTTACGCCAGCTGGCAGAATTTTGGCCCCACGCTTGAAGCGCGCGACATTCGCGCGGAGCTGAAAGATGGCGGTGAGTTTTCTGTCAAACGCGTCACTCTGGCGCTGGATGTCTGGCAGAGCCTGCTGCATATGCGCTGGCAGTTTCGCGATCTGACTTTCTGGCAACTGCGTTTCCGCACCAATACGCCCATCACCAGCGGTGGTGGTAATGATGGTCTGGAAGCCAGCCACATCAGCGACCTGTTTCTTCGTCAGTTTGATCACTTCGATCTCCGCGACAGCGAAGTCAGTTTCCTCACGCCATCCGGTCAGCGCGCCGAACTGGCGATCCCGCAACTCACCTGGCTTAACAATCCGCGTCGACACCGTGCGGAAGGCCAGGTAAGTCTCTCCAGCCTCACCGGGCAGCACGGCGTGATGCAAGTTCGCATGGATTTGCGTGATGACGAAGGGCTGTTAAGCAACGGTCGCGTCTGGTTGCAGGCTGATGATATTGACCTGAAGCCGTGGCTGGGCAAATGGATGCAGGACAACATTGCGCTGGAAACGGCGCAGTTCTCCCTCGAAGGCTGGATGACGATCGACAAAGGCGATGTAACCGGCGGTGACGTCTGGCTGAAACAGGGCGGTGCCAGCTGGTTGGGCGAGAAGCAAACGCATTCACTGGCGGTAGATAATCTCACCGCACACATTACGCGTGAACATCCCGGCTGGCAGTTTTCTATTCCTGATACCCGCATCACGATGGATGGCAAACGCTGGCCGAGTGGGGCATTGACGCTGGCCTGGATACCGGAACAGGATGTTGGTGGAAAGAATAATAAACGCAGTGACGAACTGCGGATTCGCGCCAGCAATCTGGAACTGGCGGGGCTGGAAGGTATTCGTCCGCTGGCAGCAAAACTTTCACCTGCGCTGGGCGACATCTGGCGGTCTACGCAACCGAGCGGCAAGATCAACACCCTGGCGCTGGATATCCCGCTTCAGGCAGCAGACAAGACTCGCTTTCAGGCATCGTGGAGCGATCTGGCCTGGAAGCAATGGAAATTACTGCCGGGCGCGGAACATTTCTCCGGGACGCTTTCCGGTAGTGTAGAAAATGGTTTACTGACCGCGTCCATGAAACAGGCGAAAATGCCTTACGAAACAGTTTTCCGCGCACCGCTGGAAATTGCTGACGGTAAGGCGACCCTAAGCTGGCTGAATAACGACAAAGGGTTCCAGCTTGATGGCCGCAACATTGATGTTAAAGCCAAAGCCGTCCATGCACGTGGCGGTTTCCGCTACCTGCAACCGACTAATGATGAACCCTGGCTGGGCATTCTGGCGGGTATCAGCACCGATGATGGTTCACAAGCGTGGCGCTATTTCCCAGAAAATCTGATGGGGAAAGAGTTAGTCGATTACTTAAGTGGCGCAATTCAGGGCGGTGAAGCGGATAACGCGACGCTGGTTTATGGCGGCAATCCGCAACTCTTCCCCTATAAACACAACGAAGGTCAGTTTGAGGTGCTGGTGCCGCTGCGTAACGCGAAGTTTGCCTTCCAGCCGGACTGGCCAGCGTTAACTAATCTCGATATTGAACTGGACTTCATAAACGACGGTTTATGGATGAAAACCGATGGTGTCAATCTGGGCGGCGTGCGCGCGAGTAATCTCACCGCAGTGATCCCTGACTACTCGAAAGAAAAATTGCTGATTGATGCTGACATTAAAGGTCCGGGCAAAGCGGTTGGTCCTTACTTTGATGAGACGCCGCTGAAAGACTCTCTGGGAGCAACCCTGCAAGAACTCCAGCTCGACGGCGATGTGAATGCTCGCTTACATCTCGATATCCCATTGAACGGCGAACTGGTTACAGCGAAAGGCGAAGTGACGCTGCGTAATAACAGTCTGTTTATCAAACCACTTGATAGCACACTGAAAAATTTGAGCGGTAAATTCAGCTTTATCAATGGCGATCTGCAAAGCGAACCACTGACAGCAAGTTGGTTTAATCAGCCACTGAACGTGGGTTTTTCCACCAAAGAAGGGGCGAAAGCCTACCAGGTCGCGGTGAATCTCAACGGTAACTGGCAGCCAGCGAAAACTGACGTTCTGCCTGAAGCGGTGAATGAAGCGTTAAGCGGCAGCGTGGCCTGGGATGGCAAAGTGGGCATTGAGCTGCCTTATCATGCTGGCGCAACGTATAACGTAGAACTGAACGGTGATCTGAAGAATGTGAGCAGTCACTTACCATCGCCGTTAGCCAAACCTGCTGGCGAACCGCTGCCGGTTAATATTAAGGTCGATGGCAGCCTCAATAGCTTTGAATTAACCGGACAGGCTGGCGCGGATAACCATTTCAACAGCCGCTGGTTGCTCGGTCAAAAACTGACGCTCGATCGCGCTATCTGGGCGGCAGACAGTAAAACGCTTCCACCGTTACCGGAACAAAGCGGTGTTGAGTTAAATATGCCATCGATGGATGGTGCCGAGTGGCTGGCGCTTTTCCAGAAAGGCGCGACGGATAAAGTCGGTAGTGCGGTGAGTTTTCCCCAGCACATTACGTTGCGTACGCCAGCGTTGTCATTGGGAAATCAGCAATGGAATAACCTGAGTATTGTTTCGCAACCGATGGCAAATGGCACTCAGGTCGAGGCGCAAGGACGTGAAATCAACGCTACGCTGGCAATGCGCAATAACGCGCCGTGGCTGGCGACGATTAAATATCTCTATTACAACCCCAGCGTGGCGAAAACCAGTGGTGACACCACGCCGTCGTCACCTTTCCCAACTACGGAGCGCATTAGCTTCCGTGGTTGGCCGGATGCGCAAATACGTTGCGCAGAGTGCTGGTTCTGGGGGCAAAAATTCGGTCGCATCGACAGCGATATCACCATTTCTGGCGATACGTTAACGCTGGCTAATGGACTGATTGATACCGGTTTCTCGCGGCTTACTGCCGAGGGGGAATGGGTTAACAATCCGGGGAATGAACGTACCTCGCTGAAAGGAAAATTACGCGGGCAGAAAATTGATGCCGCTGCTGAATTTTTTGGTGTCACGACGCCAATACGCCAGTCGTCATTTAATGTGGACTACGATTTACACTGGCGGAAAACGCCGTGGCAGCCGGATGAGGCAACGTTGAATGGCATCATCCATACTCAACTGGGCAAAGGTGAAATTACCGACATCAGCACCGGACATGCCGGGCAATTGCTGCGCTTATTGAGCGTCGATGCTCTGATGCGAAAGCTGCGCTTTGATTTCAGGGATACCTTTGGCGAAGGTTTCTATTTTGACTCCATTCGCAGCACGGCGTGGATTAAAGACGGTGTTATGCACACTGATGACACGCTGGTGGATGGACTGGAAGCGGATATCGCCATGAAAGGGTCGGTAAATCTGGTACGCCGCGATCTGAATATGGAGGCGGTTGTCGCACCAGAAATTTCCGCGACGGTGGGTGTGGCTGCGGCCTTTGCGGTTAACCCCATTGTCGGTGCGGCGGTGTTTGCTGCCAGTAAAGTGCTGGGGCCGCTGTGGAGCAAAGTCTCCATTTTGCGCTACCACATTTCTGGTCCGTTGGACGCTCCGCAAATCAACGAAGTATTGCGCCAACCGCGTAAAGAAAAAGCGCAATGATTTGACGATGGCGCGTAATTGCCCCAATCTCATTAGATAATCGTTGCCAAAGGCCAACGAGCCGGAACATAACCGTAGGCCGGATAAGGCGTTCACGCCGCATCCGGCAGCCGTAAAAAAATCCTCTACCGAAGTAACTAACGAGTAACAAAAACGATGAGTCTGAACCTGGTAAGTGAACAATTGCTAGCGGCGAACGGCCTGAAACATCAGGATTTGTTCGCGATTCTCGGTCAACTGGCCGAACGTCGCCTCGATTACGGCGATCTCTATTTTCAGTCGAGCTATCACGAATCCTGGGTTTTAGAAGACCGCATTATCAAAGATGGTTCTTACAACATCGATCAGGGCGTTGGCGTGCGTGCAGTCAGCGGTGAAAAAACCGGTTTTGCTTACGCCGACCAAATCAGCCTGCTGGCCCTGGAACAGAGCGCACAAGCGGCGCGTACCATTGTCCGTGACAGTGGCGATGGCAAAGTACAGACGTTGGGCGCGGTAGAGCATAGCCCGCTGTATACCTCGCTTGATCCGCTGCAAAGTATGAGTCGCGAGGAGAAACTGGATATTTTACGTCGCGTCGATAAAGTTGCCCGTGAGGCCGACAAACGCGTACAGGAAGTGACTGCCAGCCTCAGTGGCGTCTATGAATTAATTCTGGTTGCGGCCACCGACGGCACCCTGGCGGCAGATGTGCGTCCACTGGTGCGCCTCTCAGTAAGCGTTCTGGTCGAAGAAGATGGTAAACGCGAACGCGGTGCCAGCGGCGGCGGCGGTCGTTTTGGTTATGAATTTTTCCTTGCCGATCTCGACGGTGAAGTCCGTGCGGATGCATGGGCGAAAGAAGCAGTTCGTATGGCGCTGGTCAATCTTTCTGCCGTTGCCGCGCTAGCGGGCACCATGCCGGTAGTACTTGGCGCAGGCTGGCCGGGCGTGTTGTTACATGAAGCGGTAGGTCACGGTCTGGAAGGCGACTTCAACCGCCGTGGCACTTCGGTCTTTAGTGGCCAGGTCGGCGAACTGGTAGCATCTGAACTGTGTACGGTAGTGGATGATGGCACGATGGTTGATCGCCGTGGTTCGGTGGCGATTGATGACGAAGGTACGCCGGGTCAGTACAACGTGCTGATTGAAAATGGGATCCTGAAAGGTTACATGCAGGATAAACTCAACGCTCGCTTAATGGGTATGGCGCCGACCGGTAATGGTCGTCGTGAATCCTATGCACACCTGCCCATGCCGCGTATGACCAACACCTACATGCTGCCGGGTAAATCGACGCCGCAGGAAATCATTGAATCCGTCGAGTATGGCATCTATGCGCCGAACTTCGGCGGCGGTCAGGTGGATATCACCTCCGGCAAATTTGTCTTCTCCACCTCAGAAGCGTATCTGATTGAAAACGGTAAAGTGACGAAACCGGTGAAAGGCGCAACGCTGATTGGTTCCGGTATCGAAACCATGCAGCAAATTTCGATGGTGGGCAACGACCTGAAACTGGATAACGGCGTGGGTGTCTGTGGTAAAGAAGGGCAGAGTTTGCCAGTTGGCGTGGGCCAGCCGACGCTCAAAGTCGACAACCTGACCGTTGGCGGTACCGCGTAATCTATCCAGGCCAGTAAGCGTCGCATCAGGCATTGGTTGCCGGATGCGGCGTAAACGCCTTATCCGGCACGCACATGAATTACTTCTCTTTCCCGCGCCCGTGCATCTCCTGAAACAACTTACCGACCTCGACAAAATAATCCGTCAGTGAGTTGATCACGACCTGCACCTTCAGTGGCAGCTTATCTTTTTCGGTATACAGTGCATAAACCGGGCGTGGATCCGACTGATAACGCGGCAGCAGGATCTCCAGCTCCCCACGATTGATCTCATTGATCACCCACATCAGCGGTACATACGCGATCCCAGCGCCTGCCGTTAACCAGCGCACCAGCGTCATTGGATCGTTAGTGACAAACCGTCCTTGTGGGATGAGGCGAGTCGAGATCCCTTCTGGCGCGATCAGTTCAAATTCATTGTCCGGACGCACGCTGTACTCAAGCCATGAATGGCTACTTAGATCGGCGGGTTTTTCCGGTACGCCATACTGTGTGAGATAGCTTTTAGCGGCGCACACCACCATCGGCATCGCCCCCAGACGGCGGGAAAACAGGCTGGAATCCTGCAACGCGCCGACGCGGATCACGACATCCAGACCGTCGGCAATCAGGTCGGGTGCAGGAATTCCGGTAACCAGATTGACGCTTAAACCAGGGTACTCTTTCAACATTTTTGCCGTCAGCCCAGCGAGAACATTTTGAGCCATAGTTGAAGAACAGCCAATGCGCAGCGTCCCGATAGGCGTGTTATTGAAGGCATACAGTTGCTCATGGACATCCTGCACTTCATGGAGCATCCGACGGCAGCCCTGGTAGTAAATTCTACCTGCTTCGGTCAGGCCAATGCTGCGTGTGCTGCGGTTTAACAACTTTACCTGCAACTCATCTTCCAGTTTAGACACCGTCTGACTGATAGATGAAACGCTCATTTGAAGCTGTCTGGCGGCGGCGGTAAACGAACCAAATTCAACCACTTTGGCGAAAACCGACATGCGTTTTAGTCGTTCCATTATTCACTCTGACTTAAAAGTGATTTAGATCACATAATATAGATAACAGCATAACAGTTACGCTAATATATTAAATATCAATCTACAGCAATGTTGCTCTCGCCCGGCTTTCTATGCCCTTCTCTGCGGCGACAGATGCTGAAAATAATAACACCTGCTCTCTCTATACAACCAAGGTCAACATGAGTCTGTTTCCCGTTATCGTGGTGTTTGGGCTGTCCTTCCCACCGATATTTTTCGAATTGCTTTTATCACTGGCGATTTTCTGGCTGGTGCGCCGGGTCCTTGTGCCAACAGGTATCTACGACTTCGTCTGGCATCCGGCGCTGTTCAACACCGCGCTCTATTGCTGTTTGTTTTATTTGATATCGCGACTGTTCGTTTGAGGTTGAAGTGAAAACGCTAATAAGAAAATTCTCCCGTACGGCCATCACGGTCGTATTAGTCATTCTGGCCTTCATCGCAATTTTTAATGCCTGGGTCTATTACACCGAATCTCCGTGGACGCGTGACGCGCGCTTTAGCGCCGATGTGGTCGCGATTGCGCCGGATGTCTCCGGACTCATCACCCAAGTGAATGTTCATGATAACCAGCTGGTGAAAAAAGGACAGGTACTGTTCACCATCGACCAGCCACGCTACCAAAAGGCCCTCGAAGAAGCGGAAGCTGATGTTGCCTATTATCAGGTACTGGCGCAGGAAAAACGCCAGGAAGCTGGACGTCGCAACCGTCTCGGCATACAGGCGATGTCTCGCGAAGAGATAGACCAGGCCAATAACGTGCTGCAAACGGTCCTGCATCAGTTAGCGAAAGCTCAGGCAACCCGCGATCTGGCAAAACTGGATCTTGAACGTACTGTGATCCGCGCGCCAGCAGATGGCTGGGTGACCAACCTCAACGTCTATACCGGTGAATTTATTACGCGTGGTTCAACGGCTGTAGCGCTGGTGAAACAGAACTCCTTCTATGTGCTGGCCTATATGGAAGAAACCAAGCTGGAAGGGGTACGTTCTGGGTATCGCGCAGAAATTACGCCGCTTGGTAGCAATAAAGTGCTGAAAGGGACTGTCGATAGTGTTGCCGCTGGGGTCACTAACGCCAGCAGTACGCGTGATGACAAAGGGATGGCGACCATCGATTCCAACCTTGAATGGGTGCGTCTGGCGCAACGTGTCCCGGTACGTATTCGTCTCGACAACCAGCAAGATAACATCTGGCCTGCGGGGACTACCGCTACTGTGGTGGTTACGGGTAAACAAGATCGCGATGAAAGTCAGGATTCGTTCTTCCGTAAAATGGCCCATCGCCTGCGTGAGTTTGGTTAATCACGATGGGTATTTTCTCCATTGCTAACCAACATATTCGCTTCGCGGTAAAACTGGCGACCGCCATTGTGCTGGCGCTGTTTGTTGGCTTTCATTTTCAGCTTGAAACACCACGCTGGGCTGTTCTGACTGCGGCGATTGTTGCCGCCGGTCCTGCCTTTGCCGCCGGTGGCGAACCGTACTCTGGTGCCATCCGCTATCGCGGCTTTTTGCGCATCATCGGTACATTTATCGGTTGTATTGCCGGGCTGGTGATCATTATTGCGATGATCCGTGCACCATTGTTGATGATTCTGGTGTGCTGTATCTGGGCCGGTTTTTGTACCTGGCTCTCCTCGCTGGTACGAGTAGAGAACTCCTATGCGTGGGGGCTTGCCGGTTATACAGCGCTGATCATTGTGATCACCGTTCAGCCAGAACCGCTGCTGACGCCGCAGTTTGCCGTTGAACGTTGTAGTGAAATCGTCATTGGTATTGTGTGTGCTATTGTGGCGGATCTGCTCTTTTCTCCACGATCGATCAAACAAGAAGTGGATCGAGAGCTGGAAAGTTTGCTGGTGGCGCAATATCAACTAATGCAATTATGCATCAAACATGGTGATGGCGAGATTGTTGATAAGGCCTGGGGCGACCTGGTTCGCCGCACCACGGCGCTGCAAGGGATGCGTAGCAATCTGAACATGGAATCTTCCCGCTGGGCGCGTGCCAATCGGCGTTTAAAAGCGATCAACACGTTGTCGCTGACGCTGATCACCCAGTCCTGCGAAACTTATCTCATTCAGAACTCGCGCCCGGAGTTGATCACTGATACCTTCCGCGAATTTTTTGACACGCCGGTAGAAACTGCGCAGGACGTCCATAAGCAGCTAAAACGCCTGCGGCGAGTGATTGCCTGGACCGGGGAACGTGAAACACCCATCACTATTTATAGCTGGGTTGCGGCGGCAACGCGTTATCAGTTGCTCAAGCGAGGCGTTATCAGTAACACCAAAATTAACGCCACTGAAGAAGAGATCCTGCAAGGTGAGCCGGAAGTAAAAGTAGAATCCGCCGAGCGCCATCATGCAATGGTCAACTTCTGGCGTACCACGCTGTCCTGCATGCTGGGGACTTTGTTCTGGCTGTGGACCGGATGGACCTCCGGCAGTGGCGCAATGGTGATGATTGCCGTCGTAACGTCGCTGGCAATGCGTTTACCTAATCCACGCATGGTGGCGATCGACTTTATCTACGGCACGGTAGCTGCGCTACCGTTAGGGCTGCTCTATTTTTTGGTGATTATCCCCAATACCCAACAGAGTATGTTGCTGCTGTGCCTTAGCCTGGCGGTGCTGGGATTTTTCCTTGGTATTGAAGTGCAGAAACGGCGGTTGGGATCGATGGGCGCGCTGGCCAGTACGATTAATATTATCGTGTTGGATAACCCGATGACCTTTCAGTTCAGTCAGTTTCTCGATAGCGCGCTGGGGCAAATCGTGGGCTGTGTGCTGGCGTTCATCGTCATTCTACTGGTGCGGGATAAATCGCGCGACAGGACAGGACGCGTGCTGCTTAATCAGTTTGTTTCTGCCGCTGTTTCCGCGATGACCACCAATGTCGCCCGGCGTAAAGAGAACCATCTGCCAGCGCTTTATCAGCAGTTGTTTTTGCTGATGAATAAATTTCCCGGCGATTTGCCGAAGTTTCGCCTGGCGTTAACGATGATTATCGCTCACCAGCGATTGCGTGATGCGCCGATACCCGTGAATGATGATTTATCGGCATTTCACCGACAAATGCGCCGCACAGCGGACCACGTGATTTCTGCCCGCAGCGATGACAAACGCCGTCGTTACTTCGGTCAGTTGCTGGAAGAACTGGATATCTACCAGGAAAAACTACGCATCTGGCAAGCGCCGCCGCAGGTCACGGAACCGGTGCATCGGCTTACCGGTATGCTGCATAAATACCAGCACGCGCTAACCGATAATTAAGTCAAAGCCGACGCCAAAAGGTGTCGGTTGAGATTGCTGACATACTCCAAATTGTCTGATGCGCTACGCTTATCAGGCCTATATTGAATTTGCACCCCCTGGTAGGCCGAATAAGGCGTTCACGCCGCATCCGGCATGAACAAAGTGCACTTTGTCAGTAATCAGAAACCGATGCCAAAAGCGTCGGTTTTTTCATGTCTATACTTAGCGATGAACGGCAGAACTCGCCGCGAAACGTGACGGTGGCAACAGATGAATATCTATAGCTTTGATTTTGATGAGATTGAGAGTCAGGAGGACTTTTATCGCGACTTTCGCCAAACCTTTGGTCTGGCGAAAGATAAGGTGCGCGATCTCGACTCACTGTGGGATGTATTAATGAACGATGTTCTGCCGCTACCGCTGGAGATCGAATTTGTTCATCTGGGAGAAAAAACGCGTCGGCGTTTTGGCGCGTTAATATTGCTGTTTGATGAGGCGGAGGAAGAGCTGGAAGGGCATTTGCGTTTTAATGTTCGTCACTAGCGCAAAAAAAAGCCCCCAAACCGGGGGCAATGTCGTCGGACAAGACGATGAGGGTTTATTTGTACAGTTCAGCTGTGGCGTGCCAGGTATCGCCGCTACGCGCTTCGGTAATCTGGTAAGCAGTCGCGCCTTTCTCTTCCGCTTTTTTGTTCAGCATTTCACGCATATCCATTGGAGAAGATGCTACACCGCTGACGGACACGGTGCCGATGGCTTCACGATTTTGAGCTTGTGCAGCATCAATGGAATCGGCAGCGAAAGCACCGAAAGAGAGGACAGAGAGCACACTTAATGCAGCAACAGTGGTTTTGATTTTCATGATTTTTACCTCGACATAATCTTTTAGCTGGGCCTTTGTTTCGTGACCCATATCACAAAATTAAGTATACACTAATTATTGAGCTAATTAATACCACGCTAACTGTTTCTATTGAGGGAGAATTGTTAAAAAGATTAATTTTTATAACAAAAGTGAATTAAAAATACGGGTGTTTAGTGGAAATAACATTCATTTCAATAAGATATGTGTTTTTGCAAAATGTGCGTTTTTTGCTCTGTGTATTCGTTGTGTGAATGTTTTGTCGCTATAAAACGCACCATTCGTTAAATGAATGGCAGGGGGAAACAGGGCGATGAATGGAGAATGCAATATTTTCCCCGCCGCCAGAAGCGACGGGGCAGAGATTAAAGCTCCTGGTCGAACAGCTCTAAAATCGCTTCGTACAGGTCTTTGACGGTGAAACCTTTAGCAGGGGTGGTAAAGATGGTGTCATCACCTGCGATGGTGCCAAGAATACCTTCTGCTTTGCCCAGAGAGTCCAGCAGACGCGCAATCAACTGCGCCGCGCCAGGACTGGTATGTATTACAACAACAGCGTCGTTGTAGTCGATATCCAGCACCAGATTCTTCAACGGACTGGAGGTGGTTGGTACGCCCAGTTCAGCTGGCAGGCAGTAAACCATTTCCATTTTTGCATTGCGGGTACGTACAGCACCAAATTTGGTCAACATCCGCGAGACTTTAGACTGATTAATATTGTCAAAGCCTTGCTCCTGCAATGCGGCGACGATTTCGCCCTGGGAGCTAAATTTCTCTTCTTTAAGTAACGCTTTAAACGCTTTAACTAATTCTTCTTGCTTAGACGAGCTTCGCATAAGTCACCCGATATGGTGGTTGATACAACATTATTGTGCATACAGATGAATTTTTATGCAAACAGTCTGCCCTGGAGAAGGCTGAAATAATGTTATGAAAGAGCGGGATTTTATCAAATTTCGTGATTGAGAAACATGCCTGCGTCACGGCGCGCAAATTCCGCTTAAAAGTAAATTAATTGTTATCAAATTGATGTTGTTTTGGCTGAACGGTAGGGTATATTGTCACCACCTGTTGGAATGTTGCTCTGATGCATAAGCGGCTGTTAATTACGTAAGTTAGGTTCCTGATTACGTCAATTAAATGCATAAACGCCAAATTTGCGTGACTACACATTCTTGAGAAGTGGTCATTGTAAACTGTTAATTTGTGGATTAAGGTCGCGGCAGCGGAGCAACATATCTTAGTTTATCAATATAATAAGGAGTTTAGGATGAAAGTCGCAGTCCTCGGCGCTGCTGGCGGTATTGGCCAGGCGCTTGCATTACTGTTAAAAACCCAACTGCCTTCAGGTTCAGAACTCTCCCTGTATGATATCGCTCCAGTCACTCCCGGTGTGGCCGTCGACCTGAGCCATATCCCTACTGCTGTGAAAATCAAAGGTTTTTCTGGTGAAGATGCGACCCCTGCGTTGGAAGGCGCTGATGTGGTTCTAATCTCCGCAGGTGTAGCGCGTAAACCAGGGATGGATCGTTCCGACCTGTTTAACGTTAACGCCGGTATCGTGAAGAATCTGGTACAGCAAATTGCGACAACCTGCCCGAAAGCGTGCATCGGTATCATTACAAACCCGGTAAACACCACGGTAGCAATCGCTGCGGAAGTGCTGAAGAAAGCGGGTGTGTATGACAAGAATAAACTGTTTGGCGTCACCACGCTGGATATCATCCGTTCTAATACGTTTGTCGCTGAACTGAAAGGCAAACAGCCGGGTGAAGTTGAAGTTCCGGTTATTGGCGGTCACTCTGGCGTTACCATTCTGCCGCTGCTGTCTCAAGTTCCTGGCGTAAGCTTTACCGAGCAGGAAGTTGCTGATCTGACCAAACGTATCCAGAACGCGGGTACGGAAGTGGTTGAAGCGAAAGCCGGTGGCGGGTCTGCAACCCTGTCCATGGGCCAGGCAGCTGCACGCTTCGGCCTGTCTCTGGTTCGTGCGTTGCAAGGCGAAAAAGGTGTCGTTGAATGTGCCTACGTTGAAGGTGACGGCCAGTATGCTCGTTTCTTCTCTCAACCGCTTCTGCTGGGTAAAAATGGCGTAGAAGAGCGTAAATCCATCGGTACTCTGAGCGCATTTGAACAGAACGCGCTGGAAGGAATGCTGGATACGCTGAAGAAAGATATCGCCCTGGGCGAAGAGTTCGTTAATAAGTAATTGATTAACGAATAATAAAAAACCGGAGCAACGTCTCCGGTTTTTTGTTTTGAGCGCACGACTTAATTGGTCGCTGGATATTCCTGAATAGTGACCTGCAATGTCAGTTTTTTATCGTCACGCATCACCACCACCGGAATCACCGAACCTGGTCGAATTTCTGCCACTTGATCCATTGTTTCCAGAGCGGAGATTGCAGGTTTGTTGTCCACCGAGATAATCAGATCGTTGACCTGGATACCGGCATTAGCCGCCGGGCCATCAGGTGACACTTCATTAACCACAATCCCTTGCAGTTGATCGATACCACCACCTTGCGCGTGTAATGGTGCGATTTCGCGGCCGCCAATACCGATATAGCCACGAATAACACGTCCATCGCGGATTAGCTTATCCATAATTTTGGTTGCCAACTGGAAGGGAATGGCAAAACCGATGCCTTCTGGAGTTTCGCCATCGTTACTCTTATCAAACGACAGTGTGTTGATGCCCATCAGTTCGCCCAGCGAGTTCACCAGTGCGCCGCCGGAGTTGCCGTGGTTAATGGATGCATCGGTTTGCAGAAAGTTTTGCCGCCCGGTCGGGTTCAGGCCGATGCGACCCGTGGCGCTGATAATCCCCTGGGTAATAGTTTGCCCGAGGTTGTACGGGTTACCGATCGCCAGCACTACATCGCCAATGTGCGGTATGCGACGAGAATTGATTGGAATGGTGGGTAAACCGCCAGTGGCATTAATTTTGAGCACCGCCAGATCGGTCAGTGAATCAGAGCCAACCAGCAGCGCTTCAAATACACGACCATCCTGTAAGGCGACGATGATCTGATCGGCGTCGTTGATTACATGTTTATTGGTAATGATATAACCACGTTGATCCATGATCACACCTGACCCTAGCGTACGGATCTCAAGCTGGTTGTGTGAGGATGTGTTCAAACCACGGTTATAGACATTTACCACCGCTGGCGCGGCGCGGCGGACCGCCAGATTATAACTGGCAGGCGTCTCGTCGGCACTGTCGAATTGCGGTGTGGAAAGCGGGTTAATGCTGCGCAGCGAAGGCATGGCAACCAGCAAAATAGCGCCGACAATTAATCCAATCGCAACGGATCGTAAGAGCTTCACAAACATGATGGAGGCGTCATTAAAAAAGGGAACGGCAGCAGCATATCACGAGTTAACCGGACATCACACGTCAGCCTGATGCCCGGTTTATGACATTAACGCATTAGCAGGTAAATGCTCTCATTACCGCGCATGATTTGCAGGGCAATAATTGCCGGTTTGGTTGCCAGTACTTTGCGCATCTCAGCAATCGAGTTCACCCGATTGCGGTTCACGCCAATAATTACATCATCTTTCTGTAAACCTGCCTGAGCGGCGGGGCTGTCTTTGACAACTTCGTCGATCTTAATGCCTTTTCCGCCATCTTTTAGCTGACTGTCACTCAACGTTGCGCCTTCCAGCGCCGGTGTAATCATCTCTGCACTGGCTGAAGACGATGTGCTGGTATCAAGCGTCACTTCCACTTCCAGCGGCTTGCCGTTACGTAACAGGCCAAGCTTCACTTTAGTACCAGGTTCAGTGGTGGCGATGCGGGAACGCAATTCGGCGAAGCTATTGAGCGGTTTACCGTTGAGGCTGGTAATAATATCGCCTGCTTTTACGCCCGCTTTCGCCGAGCCAGAACCAGGCAGTACTTCACTGACAAACGCGCCACGTTGCACATCTAAATTAAACGCTTTGGCGATATCGGCACTCATTTCGGTACCTTTAATGCCTAACAGACCGCGTTTAATTTCACCAAAGTCGATAAGTTGCTGCGCCAGGGTACGCGCCATATTGCTGGGGATAGCAAAGCCAATCCCGACGCTACCGCCGCCAGGGGCAAGAATTGCGGTGTTAATACCAATCAACTCGCCGTTAAGGTTTAACAGCGCACCGCCGGAGTTACCCCGGTTAATGGAAGCATCGGTCTGGATAAAGTTTTCCAGACCTTCGAGATTTAACCCGCTGCGACCTAATGCGGAAACAATGCCTGAAGTCGCGGTTTGCCCAAGGCCAAACGGGTTACCGACCGCGACGGCAAAATCACCGACGCGTAGTTTGTCGGAGTCGGCAATGGCGATTTGCGTTAATTTGCTCGGATTCTGAATTTGTAGCAGGGCGATATCGCTCTGGTCGTCGCTGCCAATCAACTTCGCATCAAACTCGCGTCCGTCATTGAGCTGAATACTGATTTTCTGTGCCTGATTGATGACGTGATTGTTGGTCAGCACATAACCTTTATTGGCATTGATGATGACACCGGAGCCTAAACCTTCAAAGGGTTGCGCAGGTTGATCCGGTAAATCATCGCCAAAAAATTTTTTGAATTCTTCCGGGATTTTCTGTTCCTGGCTGGCAGTCCCTTCAACTCGCACGCTTACCACCGCGGGAAGCACTTTTTCCAGCATCGGGGCCAGGCTGGGCAATGGCGCCTGACCGGCAACCTGGCCGGGAATCGACGCGACAGCCTGAAACGGCGCCGAGAGAGTTAACCCGACACTTAACGCTAATGCACTCAACAGCTGGGTTTGTTTTTTCATTATTCCTGCTCTCGTACCTGAATGATAAGAAAAAGAGATTCAAAACAGTTTGATGTTATTGAATTTTCAGACGGCTAACAATGAGACACCAGATTAAATGATAGTCGGGGAGGGAGAGAAGAGGAGGGCGCAATGGCTGCGCCCGCAAAATAAATTAGTCGCGCTTTGCGCCAGTGCGCAGCAGGCCAGATGCGCCTTCAGAATAGTCGCGTGGCATCTGCACCGGTGCCTGATCGTTGCTGGCTTCAGACTCAGCCAGACGATTACGGAACGGGTTTGCTTCTGCGGACAGTTCCGGCAGCAGGCTGCTGGAGCTTTTCGCCATGTGTTGATACAACTGGCGATAGTCATGCGCCATGGTATCCAGTAATTCCGCGCTGCGGGCAAAGTGGTTAACCAACTCTTCGCGATACTCGTCCAGTTCAGCTTTATTTTTTTCCAGTTCGTACTGCAACGCCTGTTGCTGGCGTAGTTTACGATTACCAAAACGCATGGCCACAGCACCAATAATGATGCCGACGACTAACCCAATTAGCGCATATTCCCAGGTCATGAACATCTCCCGTTGTCTTTTGTTTCCGTAGGGTGTTGGCTTCAGGCTCCATGCCTGCGGCTGATTATGCCACTATAACCGTTAATTCCACAGAAGTGGAATCCCGACTGCATATCGCGTAGTGTAGAACGGCCTTTTTTTCGTCAACCGTGAACAACGGCACACCGATTATTCAAGGAATAACAAGAACATCATGCAAAGCGTTACCCCGACATCGCAATACCTGAAGGCGCTCAATGAGGGCAGCCATCAACCTGACGACGTACAAAAAGAGGCCGTCAGTCGGCTGGAGATTATCTACCAGGAATTAATCAACAGCACGCCGCCCACTGCGAGGGCGAGTGGGTTAATGGCGCGAGTCGGTAAACTGTGGGGTAAGCGCGAAGAGGCAAGCAGTGCGTCGGTGCGTGGCTTATATATGTGGGGCGGTGTAGGACGCGGGAAAACCTGGCTGATGGACCTTTTCTATCAAAGTTTGCCGGGTGAGCGGAAACAGCGCCTGCACTTTCACCGTTTTATGCTGCGCGTGCATGAAGAACTGACTGCATTACAGGGGCAGACTGACCCGCTGGAAATTATTGCCGATCGCTTCAAAGCAGAAACCGATGTCCTCTGTTTTGATGAATTTTTTGTTTCGGATATTACCGATGCCATGTTGCTTGGCGGTTTAATGAAAGCCCTGTTCGCTCGCGGAATAACGCTGGTCGCAACGTCAAATATTCCGCCTGATGAGCTTTATCGTAATGGCCTGCAACGAGCGCGTTTTCTACCGGCTATCGACGCCATTAAACAGTATTGCGATGTAATGAATGTCGATGCAGGCGTCGATTATCGACTACGAACGCTTACCCAGGCGCATTTATGGCTGTCGCCGCTCAATGATGAAACCCGTGCGCAAATGGATAAACTTTGGTTGGTGCTGGCGGGAGCGAAACGCGAAAATTCACCGACGTTAGAAATCAACCATCGACCGCTGGCGACAATGGGCGTTGAGAATCAGACGCTTGCCGTCTCTTTTACCACCTTGTGTGTCGATGCCCGCAGCCAGCATGACTATATAGCGCTCTCACGCCTCTTTCACACAGTGATGTTGTTTGATGTGCCAGTCATGACGCGGTTGATGGAGAGCGAAGCGCGACGTTTTATTGCGCTGGTGGATGAGTTTTACGAGCGCCATGTCAAATTAGTGGTGAGCGCAGAAGTGCCTTTGTATGAAATTTATCAGGGCGAGCGACTGAAGTTTGAGTTCCAGCGTTGCCTGTCACGTCTACAAGAGATGCAGAGCGAAGAGTATTTGAAGCGCGAGCATTTGGCGGGGTAAAACCTGCCATAAATCACAAAAAGGGGTCGATCTTTGACCCCGACTTCTCTATAATCCTGCGACCCCACGTTACAAGAAAGTTTTTTTTCCCGAAACTTTTTGTGTGCTGGCATAGGCTATTCGAAGGGGTAGGTTTGCCGGACTTTGTCGTGTGAACCTCAACAATTGAAGACGTTTGGGTGTTCACCAACGTGTAACTATTTATTGGGTAAGCTTTTAATGAAAACTTTTACAGCTAAACCAGAAACCGTAAAACGCGACTGGTATGTTGTTGACGCGACCGGTAAAACTCTGGGCCGTCTGGCTACTGAACTGGCTCGTCGCCTGCGCGGTAAGCACAAAGCGGAATACACTCCGCACGTAGATACCGGTGATTACATCATCGTTCTGAACGCTGACAAAGTTGCTGTAACCGGCAACAAGCGTACTGACAAAGTGTACTATCACCACACCGGTCACATCGGTGGTATCAAACAAGCGACCTTTGAAGAGATGATTGCTCGCCGTCCTGAGCGTGTGATTGAAATCGCGGTTAAAGGCATGTTGCCAAAAGGCCCGCTGGGTCGTGCTATGTTCCGTAAACTGAAAGTTTACGCGGGTAACGAGCACAACCACGCGGCACAGCAACCGCAAGTTCTTGACATCTAATCGGGATTATAGGCAATGGCTGAAAATCAATACTACGGCACTGGTCGCCGCAAAAGTTCCGCAGCTCGCGTTTTCATCAAACCGGGCAACGGTAAAATCGTTATCAACCAACGTTCTCTGGAACAGTACTTCGGTCGTGAAACTGCCCGCATGGTAGTTCGTCAGCCGCTGGAACTGGTCGACATGGTTGAGAAACTGGATCTGTACATCACTGTTAAAGGTGGTGGTATCTCTGGTCAGGCTGGTGCGATCCGTCACGGTATCACCCGCGCTCTGATGGAGTACGACGAATCCCTGCGTTCTGAACTGCGTAAAGCTGGCTTCGTTACTCGTGACGCTCGTCAGGTTGAACGTAAGAAAGTCGGTCTGCGTAAAGCACGTCGTCGTCCGCAGTTCTCCAAACGTTAATTGCTTTCTGCTTCGGCAGAATACAATTTGCGAAAAAAACCCGCTTCGGCGGGTTTTTTTATGGCTAAAGTCCGATTCCAGCCTCTTTTCCCTCTCCCTTCAGCATTATTCTCTTTTTAATAGTATTTTCCACGTACTGTAGAAAAGGATATCGCGATGGGATTATTTAATGCATTGTTTAACAAGAAAGAATCTTTAACGTTGTCGAATAAATGGGAGTTCTTTATTACAACAGTGGATGACCATGTCACGGGCATACGTGTTGATATCGGCGCCGTTCAGGATGAAAGATTTGATCGACTTAACCACACATGGTTCTTTCGTGTGCGTTATACCCATTGTTATGAAAACGGTTTACCGCAGCCTGATGAAACACAACGTTTAAATCGTATAGAGGACTGGCTTGAGGAGAGGGGCAAGGCATTACCGATTTGGTTGGTGGGGGTGGTAACACAAGAAGGCTGGCGCGATTTTGTTTTCCAGTCGGAAAAAGATCTGGACTGGGAAAGAACGCTGGATAAATTGCTCGCGGGTGGCCCGGAAGTCTCTTGCAGCTATAGTATGAGTAAAAACGATAACGGAAATTACTATCGCCAGTTCCTGTACCCGTCGAAATATGACTGGAACTGGATACACGATGCCCGCGTATGCCGTGGGCTGCTGGAACATGGTGACGA
Source organism: Escherichia sp. E2748 (assembly GCF_005781125.1). Taxonomy (NCBI): domain Bacteria; kingdom Pseudomonadati; phylum Pseudomonadota; class Gammaproteobacteria; order Enterobacterales; family Enterobacteriaceae; genus Escherichia; species Escherichia sp. E2748. Next base: position 314,037 of record NZ_VATP01000003.1, on the reverse strand, counting down.
TTTGACTCTTCCACGCACCATTGATTACTACGCGACATTGCCGACAGAAGCTGCTACCCGTGCCTTTGCGGAGGACGTGACGAAATTGCCATATGGCATTACGCTGGTGAGCATTCGGATGAACGACCAACAACCAGGGTATATGGCGTCATTTACGAACACTGATGCTCCTGAACAATGGCAGATGACCGATATTACATGCCAGCTTACCGATTTGGCTGAAAAACATGGCGGTAGTTTTGATGGCTGGGGCGCACCGATAGCAACGGCGTAAAAGAGGTAGACAACATTTCTGGTGGGGATTAAGTCAAGCATTTCAGACTAAGGAACATCTCTTTTTCCCCATTTCAGGCATCGACTCACCACAAAGGTCGCAAAATCTGGTAAACTATCATCCAATTTTCTGCCCAAATGTCGGGTATTGCTCATTTTTTGTTTGTTTTTCGAACAAAGAGAGTCGTTCCTTACTGGGTAACACAACTTCTGACTGGCCACCTGGTGGCTGGTAGCAGTAAAAATTCTGACTATACCTGGAGGTTTTCATGGCTGTCGCTGCCAACAAACGTTCGGTAATGACGCTGTTTTCCGGTCCTACTGACATCTATAGCCATCAGGTCCGCATCGTGCTGGCTGAAAAAGGTGTAAGTTTCGAGATCGAACACGTGGAAAAGGACAATCCGCCTCAGGATCTGATTGACCTCAACCCGAATCAGAGCGTTCCGACCCTGGTGGATCGTGAGCTGACCCTGTGGGAATCTCGCATCATTATGGAATACCTGGATGAGCGTTTCCCGCATCCGCCACTGATGCCTGTTTACCCGGTAGCTCGCGGTGAAAGCCGCCTGTACATGCACCGCATCGAAAAAGACTGGTACACGCTGATGAACACCATCATCAACGGTTCAGCCTCTGAAGCGGATGCCGCTCGTAAGCAACTGCGCGAAGAACTGCTGGCTATTGCGCCGGTCTTCGGTCAGAAGCCGTACTTCCTGAGCGATGAGTTCAGCTTGGTCGATTGCTACCTTGCTCCGCTGCTGTGGCGTCTGCCGCAACTGGGCATCGAGTTCAGCGGCCCGGGTGCGAAAGAGCTGAAAGGCTATATGACCCGCGTCTTTGAGCGTGACTCTTTCCTTGCTTCCTTAACCGAAGCTGAACGTGAAATGCGTCTGGGCCGGAGTTAATCTGTATGGATTTGTCACAGCTAACACCACGTCGTCCCTATCTGCTGCGTGCATTCTATGAGTGGTTGCTGGATAACCAGCTCACGCCGCACCTGGTGGTGGATGTGACGCTCCCTGGCGTGCAGGTTCCTATGGAATATGCACGTGACGGGCAAATCGTACTCAACATTGCTCCGCGTGCGGTCGGCAACCTGGAACTGGCGAATGATGAAGTGCGCTTTAACGCGCGCTTTGGCGGTATCCCGCGGCAAGTTTCAGTACCGCTGGCTGCTGTGCTGGCTATCTACGCCCGTGAAAATGGCGCAGGCACGATGTTCGAGCCTGAAGCTGCCTACGACGAAGATGCCAGCATCATGAATGATGAAGATGTATCGGCAGATAATGAAACCGTTATGTCGGTCATTGATGGCGATAAGCCAGATCGCGATGATGATAATCATCCTGATGATGAACCGCCGCAACCGCCACGTGGTGGTCGCCCGGCATTACGCGTTGTGAAGTAAAACAAAAACAGGCCCAGGTGGCCTGTTTTGTCGTTTTAAGGGCTTAATAAAATAGCGTAATTGTGGCAATCATATTCACCACGAATCCGACTGCCATGGGGATCGCAGTCCGCTTCACCACTTCAAAGGGCGAAACGCCTGCTATTCCTGAAGTTACTACCACTACCGCAGTAATCGGCGAAACCGCACGCGCCAGCGTTGTGGCAAAGTGCATCGGCATAATCATCACTACCGCAGGTACGTGCAGTCCAGCAGCGATATTCGGAATAAGGCTGGCAAATGACATAAATGGCGCATTGCCGGAGCCCATCACAATGGCACAAATGGCAATTACCAGCGCCATAATAATCATCACGCCAATGCCACCAAGGCCAGAATGCTCTGCGCCTTTGATAACCGCATCAACGGTGCCAATCGTCGTTAAGCCTTTCGCAAATATTTCACCAGCGACCACCAGCGTTACCACGTTGGCAAACTGCGTACCCATGCCGTCAAAAAACGCCTGCACATCGTCCATTGTTTCGCGCAAGTTATGCTTGCGGAAGAACTCAACAAACATCGTCACCGTCAAACTCAGTAACATCACCACCACCAGATGCAGTTCTGACTGCATCAGCCCAACGTGGGCGAGGAACAGCGAGCCGAGCATCAGGATTAACGGCATCACCGGTAAAATGGCGTAATAGAGCGGTGGAACATTGTTGAGATCCTTTTGCTCCGCCTGTTCGTGATTGATATTTTTATCTTTTTTGTCAAAAGCGCGTTGCACGAAAAAGTGGGAGATTGCCACTGAGAGAATGACACAAGAGGCGACCGGTAGCTGATAGTGGAAGAAGTAAGTGGCGATTTTCATTCCCGCTACCTGGGCGGCAAAAATGGAGTTCGTTTCCAGAATTCCCCATTCAATAGACATGGTGGTCGCGATAACCGCCACCGCAGAGAGGCGACTTACTCCCAGACTCACCAGCGTCGGAAATAACGTGACCATCAGCAACATACCCAGACCGGAGGCGCTGGTAATAAACTGCGCCATGATTTGACCGATGACGTAAGTTGCCGACAGTATGAGATACGGTGAGCGAATGAGCTTTAACGGGCGGCTTAACAAGCTCACCATCGCCCGACTGGCTCCTATGCGCTCCATGTAACGGGCATAACCGCCCACCGCCATAATCGACAGCCCCAACCCGGCAATGCGGTTGGACAGCATGCGCAGGATTTCATTATAAATATCGACGATCAAATAGCCGCTGCTTTTGGCGGGGTCGAGTACACCCCCAAACCCTAACCAGGCACCACACATCATCAGGAAGATACCCGCTGTGGCCAGCACCACCTGTGGTTTGTAATTTTTAAGGATCAAATAGCCCATCGTTATTAACACGATGACAGAAATAATTATGCCGAACATTGTTCAACTCCGTGTCAAAAGAATATGGTCAATCCCAGTAACGGCAGATTGAAAACAATGATGTTATATTTTTTACAAGGCTATTTATGGTGTTGGTGTCGAATTTTTTAATCGTAATAAAGAGGGTTTTTCATTATAAAATATACATTTATGATTATTTCGCAAGAATACATTCATAATATTCATAATGTCTATGAATATTCTTGTAAATAATTTGGCGGGGATGTTTTTATCTGCGTTATATTTATTTTTCGCAAAAGTTAATTATTAAATTAATTACGATAATGATGGTGTACGAAGAGTAAAACCCTTCGTTTCACCCTGCTTTCATTCCTGTGATAGGATGTCATTGATGATGTTAATCACACTGACCTTAAAGAATGGGCCTTATGAACGCATTTGATTCGCAAAACGAAGATTCTTCACCTGCAATTGGTCGCAACTTGCGTAGCCGTCCGCTGGCGCGTAAAAAACTCTCCGAAATGGTGGAAGAAGAGCTGGAGCAGATGATCCGCCGCCGCGAGTTTGGCGAAGGGGAGCAGTTGCCGTCTGAGCGCGAACTCATGGCGTTCTTTAACGTCGGGCGTCCTTCGGTGCGTGAAGCGCTGGCGGCGTTAAAGCGTAAAGGTCTGGTGCAAATAAATAACGGTGAGCGCGCTCGCGTCTCGCGTCCTTCTGCGGACACTATCATCGGCGAGCTGTCCGGTATGGCGAAAGATTTCCTTTCTCATCCAGGAGGGATAGCCCATTTCGAACAGTTACGTCTGTTCTTTGAGTCCAGCCTGGTGCGCTATGCGGCTGAACATGCCACCGATGAACAAATCGATTTGCTGGCAAAAGCCCTGGAAATCAACAGTCAGTCGCTGGATAACAATGCCGCGTTCATTCGTTCAGACGTTGATTTCCACCGCGTACTGGCGGAGATACCGGGTAATCCGATCTTTAAGGCAATCCACGTTGCCTTGCTCGACTGGTTGATCGCCGCGCGCCCAACGGTCGCCGATCAGGCATTGCATGAGCATAATAACGTCAGCTATCAACAACATATTGCGATCGTTGGCGCGATCCGCCGCCACGATCCCGACGAAGCCGATCGCGCGTTGCAATCGCATCTCAACAGCGTTTCTGCCACCTGGCACGCCTTCGGCCAAACCATCCACAAAAAGAAATAATGCCACTTTAGTGAAGCAGATCGCATTATAAGCGTTCTGTATGATGTGTTGCTTATTTGATCTGGTATAACAGGTATAAAGGTATATCGTTTCAACAGACAAGCATCACTTCAGAGGTATTTATGGCAACGAATTTACGCGGCGTGATGGCCGCACTCCTGACTCCTTTTGACCAACAACAAGCACTGGACAAAGCGAGTCTGCGCCGCCTGGTTCAGTTCAATATTCAGCAGGGCATCGACGGTTTGTACGTGGGGGGTTCGACAGGCGAAGCCTTTGTGCAGAGCATTTCCGAGCGTGAACAGGTACTGGAAATCGTCGCCGAAGAGGCGAAAGGCAAGATTAAATTAATCGCTCACGTAGGTTGCGTCAGTACTGCTGAAAGCCAACAGCTTGCGGCTTCAGCCAAACGTTATGGCTTCGATGCCGTCTCCGCCGTTACGCCGTTCTACTATCCTTTCAGCTTTGAAGAACACTGCGATCACTATCGGGCAATCATTGACTCGGCGGATGGTTTGCCGATGGTGGTGTACAACATTCCGGCATTGAGCGGGGTAAAACTGACTTTGGATCAGATCAATACACTGGTTACGTTACCTGGCGTAGGTGCACTGAAACAGACCTCTGGCGATCTCTATCAGATGGAGCAGATCCGTCGCGAGCATCCGGATCTGGTGCTCTATAACGGTTACGACGAAATCTTCGCTTCCGGCCTGCTGGCGGGCGCAGACGGCGGTATCGGCAGCACTTACAACATTATGGGCTGGCGCTATCAGGGTATCGTGAAGGCGCTGAAAGAAGGTGATATCCAGACCGCGCAGAAACTGCAAACTGAGTGCAACAAAGTCATTGATTTGCTGATTAAAACTGGCGTATTCCGTGGCCTGAAAACCGTCCTGCACTATATGGATGTGGTGTCTGTTCCGCTGTGCCGTAAACCGTTTGGTCCGGTTGATGAAAAATATCTGCCAGAACTGAAGGCGCTTGCCCAGCAGTTGATGCAAGAGCGCGGGTGAGTTCTTTCCCCTCGCTCGCCCCTACCGGGTGAGGGGAAATAAGCGCATCTGTACCCTACAATTTTCATACCAAAGCGTGTGGGCATCGCCCACCGCGGGAGACTCACAATGAGTACTACAACCCAGAATATCCCGTGGTATCGCCATCTCAATCGTGCGCAATGGCGGGCATTTTCCGCTGCCTGGTTGGGATATCTGCTTGATGGTTTTGATTTCGTTTTAATTGCCCTGGTACTCACTGAAGTACAAGGTGAATTCGGGCTGACAACGGTACAGGCGGCAAGTCTGATCTCCGCAGCCTTCATCTCTCGTTGGTTCGGCGGCCTGATGCTTGGCGCTATGGGCGACCGCTACGGGCGTCGTCTGGCAATGGTCACCAGTATCGTTCTCTTCTCGGTCGGGACGCTGGCCTGCGGCTTCGCGCCTGGCTACATCACTATGTTTATCGCTCGTCTGGTGATAGGCATGGGAATGGCGGGTGAGTACGGTTCCAGCGCCACCTATGTGATTGAAAGCTGGCCAAAACACCTGCGTAATAAAGCCAGTGGTTTTCTGATTTCCGGCTTCTCTGTGGGGGCTGTCGTTGCCGCCCAGGTCTATAGTCTGGTAGTCCCGGTCTGGGGCTGGCGTGCACTGTTCTTTATCGGCATCTTACCGATCATCTTTGCTCTCTGGTTGCGGAAAAACATCCCGGAAGCGGAAGACTGGAAAGAGAAACACGGGGGCAAAGCACCGGTGCGCACGATGGTGGATATTCTCTACCGTGGTGAACATCGCATCGCCAATATCGTGATGACGCTGGCGGCGGCTACTGCGCTGTGGTTCTGCTTCGCCGGTAACCTGCAAAATGCCGCAATCGTCGCTGTTCTCGGGCTGTTATGCGCCGCAATCTTTATCAGCTTTATGGTACAGAGTACGGGCAAACGCTGGCCAACAGGCATAATGCTGATGGTGGTTGTGTTATTTGCTTTCCTCTACTCGTGGCCGATTCAGGCACTGCTGCCAACATATCTGAAAACCGATCTTGCTTATGACCCGCATACTGTCGCCAATGTGCTGTTCTTTAGCGGCTTTGGGGCGGCGGTGGGGTGCTGTGTCGGCGGCTTCCTCGGTGACTGGCTGGGAACGCGCAAAGCCTATGTTTGTAGCCTGTTAGCTTCGCAATTGCTGATTATTCCGGTATTTGCGATTGGCGGCGCAAACGTCTGGGTACTTGGTCTGTTACTGTTCTTCCAGCAAATGCTCGGTCAGGGGATCTCCGGGATCTTACCGAAACTGATTGGCGGTTATTTCGATACCGACCAGCGTGCAGCGGGCCTGGGCTTTACCTATAACGTTGGCGCACTTGGCGGCGCACTGGCGCCGATCATTGGTGCGCTGATTGCTCAACGTCTGGATCTGGGGACGGCACTGGGATCGCTTTCGTTCAGTCTGACGTTCGTGGTGATCCTGCTGATTGGGCTGGATATGCCTTCTCGCGTTCAGCGTTGGTTGCGCCCGGAAGCGTTGCGTACTCATGACGCTATCGACGGCAAACCATTCAGCGGTGCCGTGCCGTTTGGCGGTGCCAAAAACGATTTAGTCAAAACCAAAAGTTAATCCTGTTGCCCAGCCATGTGCCGGGCCTTTTGCTAAGGGAAGAAGTATGTCGTTACTTGCACAACTGGATCAAAAAATCGCTGCCAACGGTGGCCTGATTGTCTCCTGCCAGCCGGTGCCTGACAGCCCACTCGATAAACCGGAAATCGTCGCTGCCATGGCATTAGCGGCAGAGCAGGCGGGTGCGGTTGCCATTCGCATCGAAGGTGTGGCAAATCTGCAAGCCACGCGTGCGGTGGTGAGTGTGCCGATTATCGGGATTGTGAAACGCGATCTGGAGGATTCTCCGGTACGCATCACGGCCTATATTGAAGATGTTGATGCGCTGGCGCAGGCGGGCGCAGACATTATCGCGATTGACGGCACCGACCGACCGCGTCCGGTGCCTGTTGAAACGCTGCTGGCACGTATTCACCATCACGGTTTACTAGCGATGACCGACTGCTCAACGCCGGAAGACGCCCTGGCAAGCCAAAAGCTGGGCGCCGAAATTATTGGCACCACGCTTTCGGGTTACACCACGCCAGAAACGCCGGAAGAGCCAGACCTGGCACTAGTGAAGACATTAAGCGACGCCGGATGTCGGGTGATTGCCGAAGGGCGTTACAACACGCCATCCCAGGCGGCAGACGCAATGCGCCACGGCGCGTGGGCGGTGACGGTCGGTTCTGCTATCACACGTCTTGAACACATTTGTCAGTGGTACAACACAGCGATGAAAAAGGCGGTGCTATGACCACTCTGGCGATTGATATCGGCGGTACTAAACTTGCCGCTGCGCTGATTGGCGCTGATGGGCAGATCCGCGATCGCCGAGAACTTCCTACGCCTGCCAGCCAGACGCCGCAGGCGCTGCGTGATGCCTTATCCGCATTAGTCTCCCCGTTACACGCTCATGCGCAGCGGGTTGCTATCGCTTCAACCGGAATTATTCGCGACGGCAGCTTATTGGCGCTGAATCCGCATAATCTCGGTGGATTGCTACACTTTCCGTTAGTCAAAACGCTGGAGCAACTTACTGATTTGCCGACCATTGCCATTAATGATGCGCAGGCCGCAGCATGGGCGGAGTATCAGGCGCTGGAAGGCGATGTAACCGAGATGGTGTTTATCACCGTTTCCACTGGCGTCGGCGGCGGTGTAGTGAGCGGCGGCAAGTTGCTGACCGGCCCTGGTGGTCTGGCGGGGCATATCGGGCATACGCTGGCCGATCCACACGGTCCAGTCTGCGGCTGTGGACGCACAGGTTGCGTGGAAGCGATTGCTTCTGGTCGCGGCATTGCAGCGGCAGCGCAGGGGGAGTTGGCTGGCGCGGATGCGAAAACCATTTTCACGCGCGCCGGGCAGGGCGACGAGCAGGCGCAGCAACTGATTCACCGCTCCTCACGTACGCTTGCAAGGCTGATCGCTGATATTAAAGCCACAACTGATTGCCAGTGCGTAGTGGTCGGTGGCAGCGTTGGTCTGGCAGAAGGGTATCTGGCGCTGGTGGAAACGTATCTGGCGCAGGAGCCAGCGGCATTTCATGTTGATTTACTGGCGGCGCACTACCGCCATGATGCAGGTTTACTTGGGGCCGCGCTGTTGGCCCAGGGAGAAATATTATGATGATGGGTGAAGTACAGTCATTACCGTCTGCCGGGTTACATCCTGCGTTACAGGACGCATTAACGCTGGCATTAGCTGCCAGACCGCAAGAAAAAACACCGGGTCGTTACGAATTACAGGGCGACAATATCTTTATGAATGTCATGACGTTTAACACTCAATCGCCCGTCGAGAAAAAAGCGGAATTGCACGAGCAATACATTGATATCCAGCTGTTATTAAACGGTGAGGAACGGATTCTGTTTGGCATGGCAGGCACTGCGCACCAGTGTGAAGAGTTCCACCATGATGATGATTACCAGCTTTGCAGCACCATTGAGAACGAGCAAGCCATCATCCTGAAACCGGGAATGTTCGCCGTGTTTATGCCAGGAGAACCGCATAAACCGGGATGCGTTGTTGGCGAACCTGGTGAGATTAAAAAGGTTGTGGTGAAGGTTAAGGCTGATTTAATGGCTTAAAACTTAGTTCGTTTTAAAGATTCTGCAGACACCGTCTGCAGAATTCGAAACCGCTGAAATTAACGGCGTCTATAGCCTTCCTCTAGCACCGCCTGTGTTCGAACGAGTTCATCCGCGAGTTGTTTCTCATCAGGTAGCTGCATCTTATATTCACTTGCCAGAACGGTGTTAGGCAAACCTGCCAGAGCATAATGTGCTTCTCCGGCTCCTTTCTCTGCACAGAGAACCAGACCGATGGGCGGATTTTCATCCGGTAGCGTCCAGTGCTCTTTGGCATAGTTGAGATACATATTCATTTGTCCGGCATCGCTATAGCTAAATTTGCCCACTTTTAGATCGACGATTAGCAGGCAGCGTAAACGGCGGTGGAAAAACAACAGATCGACCCGAAACCAGTTGTCATCAATGCGTAACCTTCGTTGTCGACCAACAAAGGCAAAATCATCCCCAAGTTCCAGCATGAAATCCATCAGGTGGTTGATCAGCGCCTCCTCAAAATCAGATTCTGAGTATTCATCTTTTAATTCCAGAAATTCGAGCACAAAGGGATCGCGTATCGCCTGCTGCGGAAGAATATGCGTCTCGGCAGGAGCGTGTTGTTGCAGCATGGCTGATTTGTCATATGACAGTAGTGTCCGCTCATAAAACTGGGTCGCAATTTGTCGTTCGAGCTGACGAGCAGACCAGCCACAGCGGAGTGTCTCTTTCTCATAAAAGCTGCGAGCATCAGCTTTTTTAACAGAAAGCAAACGGACGTAAGTGGACCAGGGCAGGGGGAAGGATTTGGCGAGTTGCGCTAAATGGCAAGATTCTCCAGACACAGTCTGGAGAATTGTGGGGGTGAATTGTGCAGACAGTGTCTGCACAATTTCAATTCTTTGAAAACAAATATAAAAATTCTTAAACTGCCATAAATTCCTGGTGGAAAATCCACGCTTATACCTTAGGCTTAAATCCTTTGATAGCCGCTTGATTAGCTGCGTACCATACGCGGCCCGAGCCTCACCACCTTGTTCAAATTCGACAATCCGTCGGCCAATTTCCCAATACGTCGCGGTCATTAACGCGTTAACACTACGTACCGTTTCCGTCCGGGCACTATCGACCAGGTGAATAATGCCGTCGTGGATTTGCTGGTAGCCTGCGGTGGTTTGAAATGAGAGCGATTCCATTATCTTTCCCTTTATATGGCGCTGTGTTAAATAATGGAATCAGCTATACGCCTGGCATCTACCAGTAACAATCGAGATGAGCGTATTACATTGGTTTTCTTCAGATTATGCGAGGCGTTTTCCAGAAAGAAAGGAGAATTTCAGCGCCGACTCTTTTCTGAGGAGGCGGCGCTGGGGCAGAGTTTAAACTTCCAGCCAGTTCATGATCCCATCTGCCGCCTTACGACCTTCGGCAATAGCGGTCACCACCAGATCGGAACCACGGACGATATCACCGCCAGCAAAGATTTTCGGGTTGCTGGTCTGGAAAGCGTTGTCGTTGCCTTCCGGGGCGATGATGCGGCCTTGGGAATCCAGCTCGACGCTGTGTTTTGCCAGCCATTCCATGCTGTGCGGGCGAAAGCCAAACGCCATGATCACCGCATCTGCCGGAACGATATGTTCGGAACCTGCCACAATCTCCGCGCGGCGACGGCCTTTGGCATCCGGTTCGCCCATTTCGGTACGCACCATTTTCACGCCACTGACTTTACCGTTGCCGTTCACTTCAATCCCCAGTGGCTGGACGTTGAATTTGAACTCAACACCTTCTTCCCGCGCGTTTTTCACTTCGCGGCGGGAACCTGGCATGTTCTCTTCATCACGACGATAGGCACAGGTAACGTGCTTCGCCCCCTGGCGTACAGACGTGCGCACGCAGTCCATCGCAGTGTCGCCACCGCCAAGTACCACCACGCGTTTACCTTCCATGCTGACAAACGGTTCGTCGCGGGTTTCACCAAAACCCATTAACTGTTTGGTGTTGGCGATGAGGAACGGCAGCGCTGCGTACACGCCATCGGCGTCTTCGTTTTCCAGCCCGCCGCGCATTGACTGATAAGTCCCGACGCCAAGGAATACAGCATCGTAATCGTTCAGTAGATCGTCCAGCTGTACGTCACGACCCACTTCGGTATTGAGTTTGAACTCAATGCCCATGCCAGTGAAGATTTCACGGCGGCGCGTCATTACCTCTTTTTCCAGCTTGAAGGCCGGAATACCGAAGGTCAGCAGGCCGCCGATTTCCGGGTGACGGTCGAAGACGACCGCTTTTACGCCGTTGCGCGTCAGGACATCCGCACACGCCAGACCCGCCGGGCCTGCGCCGATAATCGCCACTTTTTTACCGGTCTGTTTCACGCCTGTCAGATCCGGGCGCCAGCCCATTTCGAACGCTTTATCATTGATATAACGCTCAATGTTGCCGATGGTCACCGCGCCAAACTCATCGTTCAGGGTGCAGGAACCTTCGCACAGACGGTCTTGCGGGCAGACACGTCCGCATACTTCCGGCAGCGTGTTGGTCTGATGCGACAGTTCCGCCGCTTCAAAAATACGCCCCTCGTTGGCGAGCTTCAGCCAGTTCGGGATGTAGTTGTGTACCGGGCATTTCCACTCGCAGTATGGGTTGCCGCACGACAGGCAGCGATCAGCCTGCGCTTTGGCCTGGCCTTCGGAAAACGGCTCGTAAATTTCAACAAACTCAATTTTGCGGATCTTCAGCGGTTTCTTTGGCGGATCAACACGCTGCAGGTCGATAAATTGATAAACATTCTGACTCATTGTTGCTACCCCTTACTGCGCCTGCACGCGCAACTCTGCTGCGCTACGACTACGGTGACCCAGCAGTGCTTTTACATCACTGGACTTCGGTTTAACCAGCGCAAATTTAGTGGCGAAGGTTGACCAGTTTGCCAGAATCTCTTCACCACGCTGAGAACCGGTATGCTGCACATGCTCGGTGATAAGACCACGCAGATGCTCTTCATGGATAGCCAAATCGTCAACGCTTAAGACCTCGACCAGTTCCGGGTTAACGCGTTTGCGGAAATCGCCACTTTCATCGAGAACGTAAGCGAAGCCGCCGGTCATACCCGCACCGAAGTTAACGCCGGTTTTACCCAGAATACAGACAATACCGCCCGTCATATATTCACAGCCGTTGTCGCCAATACCTTCTACCACAGTGATAGCACCGGAGTTACGCACGCCGAAACGTTCACCCGCGCGGCCTGCGGCATACAGACGACCACCGGTCGCGCCATACAGGCAGGTGTTGCCGATAATGCTTGCTTCATGGCTGCGGAAGGCCGAGCCAACCGGAGGACGAATGGCGATTAAGCCGCCCGCCATGCCTTTACCGACATAGTCGTTAGCATCGCCCGTCAGATACAGCTCTACGCCGCCCGCATTCCACACGCCGAAGCTCTGGCCTGCGGTGCCGTTGAAGTACGCTTTGATAGGATCGGCTGCCAGTCCCTGATCGCCGTGCGTCTGGGCGATATAGCCTGAAAGCGACGCGCCAACAGAACGGTCGGTGTTGCGAATATCGAACCAGAAGGTTTTGCTCTGGCGCTCATCGACAAACGGTTTCGCCTGTTGCAGCAACTGCGCGTTCAGCAGGCCGTTATCAAACGGCGGGTTGTTTTCGGTGCAGTAGAGTGCCTTACCTGGATGCGGTTCGGCGGTCTCCAGCAGCTTCGACAGCGCCAGCTTCTGCTGTTTGGCGGTGAAACCGTCCAGCTCTTTCAGCAGGTCGGTACGGCCAATCAGATCCACCAGACGCGTTACCCCCAGCTGTGCCATCAGCTCGCGGGTTTCACGGGCGATAAACTCAAAGTAATTCGTCACCTTGAACGGCAGGCCGTGATAGTGATTCTTACGCAGTTTGTCATCCTGAGTTGCTACACCCGTGGCGCAGTTGTTCAGGTGGCAAATACGCAGATATTTACAGCCGAGCGCCACCATCGGGCCAGTGCCAAAGCCGAAGCTTTCTGCGCCGAGAATCGCCGCTTTGATGATATCAACGCCGGTTTTCAGGCCGCCATCAACCTGCAAACGGATCTTATGACGCAGACCATTGGCAACCAGCGCCTGTTGTGTTTCAACAAGCCCCAGCTCCCAGGGGCAGCCTGCATATTTCACCGACGACAGCGGGCTTGCCCCCGTACCGCCGTCATAGCCTGCGATGGTGATTAAATCGGCATAAGCTTTCGCCACGCCAGTCGCGATGGTACCGACGCCCGGTTCGGACACCAGTTTTACGGAGATCATCGCTTTCGGGTTGACCTGCTTGAGGTCGAAAATCAGCTGCGCCAGGTCCTCGATAGAGTAGATATCGTGGTGCGGCGGCGGGGAGATCAGTGTCACGCCCGGCACCGAATAGCGCAGTTTGGCGATGTAAGGCGTGACTTTATCGCCCGGCAACTGACCGCCTTCACCCGGCTTCGCGCCCTGGGCGACTTTAATCTGAATGACGTCGGCATTGACCAGGTACGCCGGAGTAACACCGAATCGACCGGAAGCCACCTGCTTGATGCGCGACACTTTGTTGGTGCCATAGCGGGCAGGGTCTTCACCACCTTCACCGGAGTTCGAGTTACCGCCGATGCTGTTCATCGCTTCTGCCAGCGCTTCGTGGGCTTCCGGGCTTAATGCGCCAATAGACATTGCAGCGGTATCGAAGCGTTTAAACAGTTCGCTTGCCGGTTCAACATCAGCAATGTTGATCGCTTCATCACCCGGCGTAATTGCCAGCAGATCGCGCAGCGTTGTTGCCGGACGCTCATTAACCAGCTTCGCGTATTCCTGATAGTCGCTGTACTCGCCACTCTGGACCGCCTGTTGCAGCGTGCGCACCACGTCCGGGTTGTAGGCGTGGTATTCGCCGCCGTGCACATATTTCAGTAGGCCGCCCTGGCTGATGGGCTTACGCGCCAGCCAGGCACGTTTCGACAGATTCAGCAGATCCTGCTGGAAGTCTTCAAAGCTTGCCCCACCAATGCGGCTGACCGCGCCCTGGAAGCACAGGCCCACTACATCATCGTGCAGGCCGACCGCTTCAAACAGTTTCGAGCAGCGATAAGAGGCGATGGTGGAGATGCCCATTTTGGACATGATTTTGTACAAGCCTTTGTTGATGCCGTTACGGTAGTTCAGCATCACGGTACGATAATTTTTAGCAATCGCCTGAGTGTCTACCAGGCGGCCCAGCGTTTCATAGGCAAGGTATGGATAAATAGCCGTCGCGCCGAAGCCCAGCAACACGGCGAAATGGTGCGGATCGCGGGCGCTGGCGGTTTCGACGATGATGTTGGCATCGCAACGCAGACTTTGATCGACCAGACGGGTCTGGATCGCGCCAACCGCCATCGGGGCCGGAACCGGCAGGCGATCTTTGCCGATATTCCGGTCGGAAAGCACCAGCAATACGGTGCCGCTACGTACCATTTTTTCGGCTTTGTCGCACAGCTCTTTGACCGTCGCTTCGAGCGTGGTTTTGGTGACGTCAAAGGTGATATCCAGCGTATCTGCGCGGTAGTGCTCCTCTTTCATCGTCGTGAGCTGTTTGAAATCGGAGTAGAGCAGAATCGGCGATTTAAAGCTTAAACGGTGCGCCTGGCCTTCTGCTTCGCAGAAGACGTTCATTTCACGACCGATACTGGTGGCGAGCGACATAACGTGCGCTTCACGCAGCGGGTCGATTGGTGGGTTAGTTACCTGCGCAAACTGCTGACGGAAATAGTCGTAAATAATGCGCGGCTGACTGGAGAGCACGGCGAATGGAGTGTCGTCGCCCATCGAACCGACCGCCTCCTGGCCGTTTTCGCCCAGCACACGGATTACAGAGTCCAGCTCTTCCGCGCTGTAGTTAAACTGTTTCTGGTAGCTGGCAAGCGTGTCGTCGTCCAGTTCGCGGCTACCTACTTCTTCATCGGGCAGATCTTCAAACGGTACCAGACGGCGGACGTTTTTCTCCATCCACTCTTTATAGGGATGGCGGCTTTTCAGATCGTCATCGGTTTCTGCCGAGTGCAGAATGCGCCCACTGCGAGTGTCGATTACCATCAGTTCGCCTGGCCCGACGCGGCCTTTTTCGACCACTTCGTCAGGCTGATAATCCCAGATACCGACTTCAGAGGCGCAGGTGATGAGCTTATCTTTGGTGATGACATAGCGCGCCGGACGCAGACCGTTACGGTCAAGGTTACAGGCGGCAAAACGACCGTCAGACATCACGATGCCCGCCGGGCCATCCCACGGCTCCATATGCATGGAGTTAAAGTCAAAGAAGGCACGCAGTTCCGGGTCCATATCCGGGTTGTTCTGCCAGGCGGGTGGTACTAACAGGCGCATGGCGCGGATGATATCCATCCCGCCAGCCAGCAACAGTTCCAGCATGTTATCCATTGAGCTGGAGTCGGAGCCGGTTTCGTTGACGAACGGCGCGGCGTCGTGCAGGTCAGGGATCAGTGGCGTCTGGAATTTATAGGTACGGGCGCGCGCCCATTGGCGGTTACCGGTAATGGTGTTGATCTCGCCGTTATGCGCCAGATAGCGGAACGGCTGCGCCAGCGGCCAGCGCGGTACGGTGTTAGTGGAGAAGCGCTGGTGGAACAGGCAAATGGCAGATTCCAGACGCAGGTCCGCAAGATCCAGATAAAAGCGCGGCAGATCTGCCGGCATACACAGACCTTTATAGATGTTCACCAGATTCGACAGGCTACAGACGTAGAAGTCTTTGTCGGCTTCGAGACGCTTTTCAATGCGGCGGCGGGCGATAAACAGACGGCGCTCCATATCACGCGGACGCCAGCCAGCCGGAGCGTTAACGAAAATTTGCTCAATGCGTGGCAGAGAAGAGAGGGCGATTTCACCCAGCACGCCTTCGTTAGTGGGGACATCACGCCAGCCCACAATCGACAAGGTTTCGCGTTGCAGCTCTTCTTCAACGATGCGGCGTGCGGCAGCGGCGAGTTCAGGATCTTTATTCAGGAAGAGCATCCCGACGGCGTAGTTTTTTGCTAAACGCCAGCCGCGCTCCTGCGCAACGATGCGAAAAAAGCGATCCGGTTTTTGTAATAGCAGGCCGCAACCGTCACCGGTTTTACCATCGGCGAGAATCGCACCACGGTGCTGCATTCGGGCCAGTGCGTGTATTGCAGTACGCACTACCTTGTGGCTAGGTTCGCCTTCTATGTGGGCGATCAGGCCGAAACCACAGTTATCCTTCTCAAGGGATTTATCGTACAACATATCAGTGAACCTCCCCAGGCTCTGCGGGAACCCCACTTCCGAACCGCTACGCACGGGCACAGAAAGAGCGTGGCGACGGGGTTTGCGTGTCATACGCGCGCCTCGCATTCGCCCCCTTGTTGTCCTTTTCGCATCGGTTAATACGGTGAAGAGGGGATCTCAATTACTGCATAAATATGATGAGCAGGCTGCTCATCCAGAAAGCTTCCAGCGGATTTCCAACTTATCGGGAAAGCTGATACAGGTCAAATGGCAAGCTTATTGGTACAAAAATGTGCTTTAGCGCAAAATTCTTTATTAATTATCTGAAATTAAAATATATTTTCTATTTAAGGCTAAAAGGGACGTCGTTAGAGAAACAGCCAATTCCTGACTGTCATTAAGGCGTGTTAACCCTTATCCTGCCTTGAACTGACGAGAAAACCAGCATTTTATACTGCCTTAATTGGTAATGACGTTTCATGCTACTGTTTTTGCCTAAAATCCATAAGGAGATAAAAAAAATCTGACACAAGATAAGCAAAAGTGATTTATGTGATTATGCATGAAATTTCGGTAATTTTGATTGATTATGCAGTTGATAAAAGCAAGCCGGGACGATTGATCCAAGTCATCGCCGAATTGAGCTAAAAATGGCAGGCTTTGGCCTCTTTTCAAGGCGCGGTCTATCAGATTATGCAGTTACAGAAATTAGTCAATATGTTTGGTGGTGATCTCACCCGGCGCTATGGGCAAAAGGTGCATAAGCTGACGCTGCACGGCGGTTTTAGCTGCCCTAACCGTGACGGTACCATCGGGCGTGGCGGCTGCACATTCTGTAATGTTGCCTCGTTTGCCGATGAAGCGCAGCAACATCGTTCCATTGCCGAGCAACTGGCGCACCAGGCGAATTTAGTTAACCGCGCGAAACGCTATCTGGCTTACTTTCAGGCGTATACCAGCACCTTTGCGGAAGTTCAGGTGCTGCGTTCTATGTATCAACAGGCGGTAAGCCAGGCCAATATCGTTGGTTTGTGTGTTGGTACGCGCCCGGACTGCGTGCCAGATGCGGTGCTGGATCTGCTTTGCGAATATAAAGACCAGGGCTATGAAGTGTGGCTGGAACTGGGGCTGCAAACCGCACACGACAAAACGCTGCATCGCATCAATCGCGGTCATGATTTTGCCTGCTATCAGCGCACGACGCAGCTGGCGCGTGAGCGCGGGCTGAAGGTGTGTTCTCACTTAATTGTCGGCCTGCCTGGCGAAGGGCAGGCTGAATGTTTGCAAACGCTGGAGCGAGTGGTTGAAACCGGCGTGGACGGCATAAAACTGCATCCGCTGCATATTGTGAAAGGCAGCATTATGGCGAAAGCCTGGGAAGCGGGGCGTTTGAACGGTATCGAACTGGAAGATTACACGCTCACTGCCGGAGAAATGATTCGCCATACGCCGCCGGAAGTTATCTACCACCGCATTTCCGCCAGCGCCCGTCGCCCGACGCTACTTGCACCGCTATGGTGTGAAAATCGCTGGACGGGTATGGTTGAGTTGGATCGCTATCTTACTGAACATGGCGTACAGGGATCGGCGCTGGGACGTCCGTGGCTACCTCCAACGGCGTAGGCTATTGAGGGGAATTCCGCATTTCTCACACAATTTATAACGTAACTGTCAGAATTGGGTATTATTGGGGCAGGTTGTCGTGAAGGAATCCCCTAATGAAGCAAATTCGTCTGCTGGCGCAGTACTATGTTGACCTGATGATGAAGTTAGGTCTGGTGCGCTTCTCAATGTTGCTGGCGCTGGCCCTCGTCGTTCTTGCCATTGTGGTACAAATGGCGGTAACCATGGTGCTGCATGGTCAGGTCGAAAGCATTGATGTTATCCGCTCTATTTTCTTTGGTTTGTTGATTACGCCATGGGCGGTCTACTTTCTTTCGGTAGTCGTTGAGCAACTCGAGGAGTCACGGCAACGCCTGTCACGTCTGGTACAAAAGCTGGAGGAGATGCGCGAGCGCGATCTAAGCCTCAACGTTCAGTTAAAAGATAATATTGCCCAGCTAAATCAGGAAATCGCCGTTCGTGAAAAAGCAGAAGCAGAACTGCAGGAAACCTTCGGTCAGCTGAAAATTGAAATCAAAGAGCGCGAAGAGACGCAAATTCAACTCGAACAACAATCTTCGTTCTTACGTTCTTTCCTTGATGCTTCACCCGATCTGGTTTTTTACCGTAACGAAGATAAAGAGTTTTCCGGCTGTAACCGTGCGATGGAACTGCTGACCGGGAAAAGCGAAAAACAGTTGGTGCATTTGAAACCTGCGGACGTTTACTCGCCGGAAGCCGCAGCGAAAGTCATTGAAACCGACGAGAAGGTGTTCCGTCATAATGTGTCACTGACCTATGAGCAGTGGCTGGATTATCCGGATGGACGCAAAGCCTGCTTTGAAATCCGTAAAGTGCCGTACTACGACCGCGTGGGTAAACGCCACGGCTTGATGGGGTTCGGCCGCGACATTACCGAGCGTAAGCGTTATCAGGATGCGCTAGAACGCGCCAGCCGCGACAAAACAACCTTTATCTCCACCATCAGTCATGAGTTGCGTACGCCGCTGAACGGTATCGTCGGCTTAAGCCGAATTCTGCTGGATACAGAGCTCACCGCCGAGCAGGAAAAATATCTCAAAACTATCCATGTTTCCGCCATCACTTTGGGGAATATCTTCAACGATATTATTGATATGGATAAGATGGAGCGACGTAAAGTTCAGCTCGATAACCAGCCGGTTGATTTCACCAGCTTCCTGGCCGATCTGGAAAACCTCTCCGCACTGCAGGCGCAACAAAAAGGCTTGCGCTTTGTTCTTGAACCAACACTGCCGCTGCCGCATCAGGTGATTACCGACGGGACTCGCTTACGCCAGATCCTGTGGAACTTAATCAGTAACGCTGTGAAATTTACCCAGAAGGGCCAGGTGACTGTTCGCGTACGTTATGACGAAGGCGACATGCTGCATTTTGAAGTGGAAGACTCCGGCATCGGTATTCCACAGAATGAACTGGATAAAATTTTCGCCATGTATTATCAGGTGAAAGACAGCCACGGTGGCAAACCTGCAACCGGTACGGGTATTGGCCTGGCGGTTTCTCGTCGACTGGCGAAAAATATGGGCGGTGATATCACTGTCACCAGCGAACAAGGTAAAGGCTCTACCTTTACCCTGACGATCCACGCGCCGTCGGTGGCGGAAGAAGTGGATGATGCGTTTGACGAAGATGATATGCCTTTACCGGCGCTGAATGTGCTGTTGGTAGAGGACATTGAGCTGAACGTCATCGTTGCCCGTTCGGTGCTGGAAAAACTGGGCAACAGCGTTGATGTGGCGATGTCTGGTAAGGCAGCACTGGAGATGTTTAAGCCGGGCGAATACGACCTTGTATTGCTGGATATTCAGTTACCAGATATGACCGGGCTGGATATATCACGCGAACTGACGAAGCGTTATCCGCGTGAAGATTTACCACCGCTGGTGGCCTTAACCGCCAACGTGCTGAAAGATAAACAAGAGTACCTCAATGCTGGAATGGATGATGTGCTGAGTAAGCCGCTTTCTGTTCCGGCGCTAACCGCGATGATCAAGAAATTCTGGGATACCCAGGATGATGAGGAGAGCACGGTGACGACAGAAGAGAGTGGTAAATCAGAAGCATTGCTCGATATTCCCATGCTGGAACAGTATCTCGAACTTGTAGGACCGAAGTTGATTACCGACGGGTTGGCCGTGTTTGAGAAGATGATGCCGGGCTATGTCAGCGTACTGGAGTCGAACCTGACGGCACAGGACAAAAAAGGCATCGTTGAGGAAGGACATAAAATCAAAGGCGCAGCGGGTTCTGTGGGGTTACGCCATCTACAACAGCTGGGTCAGCAAATTCAGTCTCCCGATCTTCCTGCGTGGGAAGATAATGTTGGTGAATGGATTGAAGAGATGAAAGAAGAGTGGCGTCACGACGTAGAAGTGCTGAAAGCGTGGGTGGCAAAAGCCGCTAAAAAATGACCCCGGCTAAACCGGGGTGCGCGAATACTGCGCCAACACCAGGGAAATCTTGGCTGCGCCGTAATTTTTTATGATAAGTAACAAAGGCACAGCACTGTTTTTCAGGCCGCATGCAGTTAAGATAGCAAATCTTAAATGATTTGTTACATGAATCAGTTAAATGTGTGATGCGTAGCGTTTTTATTAAAAAAATTAATGTTTTTCAGTCAATTGGGAAAGGATGATCACAATGAAGAAAATTGGCGTAGTTCTGAGCGGATGCGGCGTCTATGACGGTTCTGAAATTCATGAAGCGGTATTGACGTTATTAGCGATATCTCGCAGCGGCGCGCAGGCAGTTTGTTTTGCTCCAGATAAGCAGCAGGTTGATGTCATTAACCATTTAACCGGTGAAGCAATGGCGGAAACGCGCAATGTGTTGATTGAAGCGGCGCGTATTACGCGTGGTGAGATCCGCCCTCTGGCACAGGCTGATGCCGCCGAACTGGATGCGTTAATTGTGCCGGGTGGATTTGGCGCGGCAAAGAATTTGAGTGATTTTGCCAGTCTTGGCAGTGAATGCAGCGTGGACCGTGAGTTAAAGGCGCTGGCGCAGGCAATGCATCAGGCCGGAAAACCGCTTGGCTTTATGTGCATTGCCCCGGCAATGTTGCCGAAAATCTTCAATTTCCCGCTGCGTTTGACTATCGGTACTGATATCGATACCGCAGAAGTGCTGGAAGATATGGGCGCGGAGCATGTGCCATGTCCGGTAGATGATATTGTCGTTGATGAAGACAATAAGATTGTTACCACGCCTGCGTATATGTTGGCACAGAACATTGCGGAAGCAGCAAGTGGCATTGATAAGCTGGTTTCCCGCGTACTGGTTCTGGCGGAATGAGCAAACGCCGCGTAACGGCGTTCGGTTTCGTTCGCCGTTTCATTCTGCGGTTATCGATTGTCCTCTTTGTGCTCTGGGGCGGGGGTATAGCGCTGTTTAGTATAGCGCCAGTCCCGTTCTCTGCGGTGATGGCCGAGCGTCAGCTAAGTGCCTGGCTGCACGGTAACTTTCGTTACGTGGCGCATTCTGACTGGGTCAGTATGGATCAAATCTCGCCGTGGATGGGGCTGGCGGTGATTGCCGCAGAAGATCAGAAATTTCCCGAGCACTGGGGTTTTGATGTCGCTTCCATTGAGAAAGCCCTGGCGCACAACGAGCGCAATGAAAACCGCATTCGCGGCGCATCAACAATTTCGCAGCAGACAACCAAAAATCTCTTTTTGTGGGATGGGCGAAGCTGGGTACGAAAAGGGCTGGAAGCCGGATTAACACTGGGGATAGAAACGGTCTGGAGCAAAAAACGCATCCTGACGGTTTACCTGAATGTCGTCGAATTTGGCGACGGTGTGTTTGGCGTCGAGGCAGCGGCACAGCGTTATTTCCATAAATCCGCCAGCAAACTTACCCGTTCGGAAGCAGCGTTATTGGCGGCTGTATTACCCAATCCACTTCGTTTCAAAGTTACTGCACCTTCGGGCTACGTGCGTAGCCGTCAGGCGTGGATTTTGCAGCAAATGCATCAGTTAGGCGGTGAGTCGTTTATGCAACAACACCAGCTGTATTAGGCTTCGCGCGAGGTGAGGGAGAGCTTTTTGCTTTCACGCGGTTGCGCCTCTTTTTGCAGAGCAACAGCTAACGCCGGTTGAGTGATAAAACGTCGCCACAACCGCTCTTGCTTACGCAGACAACACCACTTCGACCAGGTCGCCAATGGAATCAACGTGCTTTCACCAATGTTGTCACAGACGACGGGGATAATTTCTGACTCACTGATGCGGTGGCAGAGAATATTCTGCGGCTTCAGCGACATCGTCACGATGTGGTTATTCTGCAAATAACGCTTTAACTGTTTCAATAACTGACGCAGTTGCGCGATATCTTCTTCGTAATGGCATTGTTTAGCAAATTCGCTCAGTGTAATAGACGGTTTGCCATCAAAATCGGCAATCACATCGTAGACATAACCGGTTCCGCAATCAGTCTCAACCGTACCGTGATAGCGCGGAATACTGCTCCAGTCTTTCAAACGACGACCAAGATGTGCATAGTACTTTAACTCACGGCGGATCTCTTTATCACCACCGTCGCCACGGTGGTAGACAATTTTAATACAGCGTTGGGCATCTTCCGGATGCGCATAACATTTTCGATGTCTTCCGGTGCCCAGGGGACTTTGTTCAGATAAGCGAATCATGCCATCTCCTGGAGGTATTTTCTGACCGTCTCCAGTATGAGGGCTTAACTTAAACAAAACCTAAACAAGCTTTTTTAAGGTTTTCTTAAGGTTTTATACTTACAGAAAAGCGCACGAAATGTACAATTTGCGAGAAATTGGGATATTTGGGGGTTGTACTTTTTTCGTACGTTAGGGCGGAAGGGGCGTGTCTGGGAGAATTAAGTGTCGGAATGACGAAGATTAATCTTCGTCAAAACCTGAGTTAAAGAGGGCGATGACGGCGGCCAGCGCCTCAACTTCCTGCGGACCGGTCGCTTCGACTTCAATCTGTCGTCCTTTGGCAGAATCCAGCATCAACAGCGCAATAACGCTGTTGGCTTCAGCCTCGGTGCCTTCGTCATTACGTAAAAGCACTTCGGCGTCAAAACCCTGCATTAATTCAAACAGTTTCATAGCAGGCCGGGCATGCATGCCCAGCTTGTTAGTGATTTCGACAGTTTGTTTGACGGTCATGGTTTACGTTTTTCCAGCGTGCGATGGCGTGACTGGACGTTTTTACCGCGTGAGCGGAAGTAGTCAGCCAACTGTTCTGCAATATACACCGAACGGTGTTTCCCGCCAGTACAACCAATGGCGACCGTCAGGTAGCTACGGTTGTTGGTTTCCAGCATAGGTAACCATAGCTCAAGATAGCTACGCGTCTGGTAGATAAAATTGTGTACTTCTGTGTGCCTATCGAGGAATGCGGCGACAGGTTTATCAAGGCCCGTCATCGGACGCAGTTTCGGATCCCAGTGTGGGTTCGGCAGGAAACGTACGTCAAAGACGTAATCCGCGTCGATAGGAATACCGTGCTTGAAGCCGAAGGATTCAAAGACCATTGTCAGTTCACGCTCGCGTTTACCCAGCAGGCGGGTACGCAGCATTTCTGCCAGTTCATGAACGGACATTTCAGACGTATCGACAATCAGATCCGCCCGTGAACGCAGCGGTTCCAGCAGATCGCTTTCTTTGTCGATAGCACTTTCCAGCGACAGATTTTTGCTGGAAAGCGGATGCAGGCGGCGCGTATCGCTGTAACGACGAATCAGCGTGTTACGATCGGCATCGAGAAACAGGAGTTGCGGTGAGAAAGCATCAGGCAGATTGCTCATCGCCTGTTCGAATATTTCTGGCGACTCTGGCATATTGCGGACATCAATGCTGACGGCGGCAGAAATCTCGCGATCGGCCAGAGTCCGAGCCAGATCGGGTAACAGCACTACGGGAAGGTTATCCACGCAGTAAAAACCCATATCTTCCAGCGCCCGCAGAGCGACAGATTTGCCTGACCCTGAACGTCCGCTGACGATCATCAGTACCATGTACTGTTTCTCCTCACAACGTCTAAAAGAGACATTACAGAATAACTACGTTTCATTCGGAGTACCTTCGGTATCCGTAATGATTTGATACAGCTCTTCATCGCTCTGGGCTGCACGTAAACGGCGGCAGATAGTTTTGTCCGCCAGACGTTTCGCGACCAGCGAAAGAGTGTGCAGGTGCGTTTTGGTTTGGTCTGCGGGTACCAACAGGGCAAAAAGTAAGTCTACCGGCTGGTTATCGATGGCATCAAAAGCAATGGGTGTTTCTAGCTGAACGAAAACGCCAACCGCGCGTAGGGTATCTTCTTCCAGTTTGCCGTGCGGAATGGCAATGCCATTACCAATACCGGTACTGCCCATTTTTTCCCGCGTCAGAATAGCTTCAAAAACCACCTGCGGTGGCAGGCTAAGTTGTTTTGCCGCCAGTTCGCTGATGATTTCCAGGGCGCGTTTTTTGCTCTGACAGTGGACGCGGCTTCGCGTACATTCCCTGTTAAGAACACTGCTAAGCTGTAGAGTTGTATCATTATTTGTCATAATTTCACCTAAGAATCTGCCCACTCAAACAGTGGGGCAGATTCGGAGCATTAACCGTACAAATGGCCTGTTGTGCCATACAACAGGCCGCCATGCACTTGCTAATTGCCCGGACAATTAGTGTTGTTTCAATTTATCTTTATGCTTGGTTAGCTGACGTGCCAACTTATCAATTAAGCCATCAATGGCGGCGTACATGTCCTGACCTTCCGCGCTGGCATGAATTTCGCCACCGTTAACATGCAGTGTTGCATCTGAGGTGTGGGTGACTTTCTCCACTTTCAGAACAACATAAACCTGGTTGATTCGGTCAAAATATTGCTCAAGTTTGGCAAACTTTGAGGTGACAAATTCGCGCAGGGCCTCGGTGATCTCGACGTTATTTCCGGTAATGTTGAGCTGCATAGTGTCTTCCTTATCGGTTGGGTCAAACGAGCTGTTTACGCTGGTTTGACGGCGGAATGGATAAAGACTCTCGGTACTTCGCAACAGTACGGCGTGCCACCATGATACCTTGTTCTGACAACAAAGAGGTTAACTTGCTGTCGCTCAACGGTTTCGCTGGGTTTTCCGCCGCGATTAATTTCTTCACCAGTGCACGAATCGCCGTGGAAGAGGCTTCGCCACCCCCTTCGGTATTGACGTGACTGGAAAAGAAATACTTCAGTTCAAAAATGCCTCGTGGACTATGCAGGTACTTTTGCGTGGTCACGCGAGATATCGTCGATTCATGCATCTCGACGGCTTGGGCGATATCAGCCAGCACCATCGGTTTCATATATTCTTCGCCTTGCTCAAAGAAGGCTTGCTGTTGTTCAACAATACAGCGACTGACGCGCAGCAGCGTATCGTTACGGCTTTCCAGGCTCTTAATCAACCATTTAGCATCCTGCAGATTACTGCGGATAAACTGACTGTCGCCATCGTTACGTGCGTTATTGCACATTGAGGCGTAATGCTGGTTGATTTGCAGACGTGGAATACTGTCGCTGTTCAGTTCAACCGTCCACTGGCCGTTATGCTTACGCACCAGCACATCAGGGATGACATATTCCGGTTCACCGGTCTGGATCGACTGGCCGGGGCGTGGATCGAGTGACTGGATCAGATTGACGGCTTCTTTCAGCACATCTTCTTTCAGACGCGTGACGCGCATTAATGAGCGAAAGTCGTGATTGGCCAGCAGATCGAGATGATCGCTAATGATCAGTCGAGCTTCTTCCAGCCACGGCGTGGTTTTATCGAATTGGGAAAGTTGGATCAGCAGACAGTCACGCAGATCTTTCGCCGCCACACCGACCGGATCAAAACGCTGGATCCGTTTCAGGACTGCTTCAACTTCATCGATGTCGATCTCTTCATCGCCCATACTTTCGAGAATATCTTCCAGCGGGACGGTTAGATAACCGGTGTCATCAACGGCATCGACTATGGAGGTGGCGATAGCGCGGTCAGTGTCGGAAAACGGTGTCAGCTCGACCTGCCACATCAGATAATCCTGCAAGGTCTGCGTCGTTTCGCCCTGATAGACCGGCAGCTCATCGTCGATGTAGTCACCGCTGGTGCCTGATGGCGTACCGGCGGTGTAGATGGTATCCCAACTGGCATCGAGCGGCAGCTCTTCCGGCATCTCTTTTTGTTCGAGTGCGTCAGCGGTATCCAGCGTTTCGCTGTCTGGCGTTTCGTGAGTGTCGATTTCATCATGAGTGTCGATTTGCTCAAGCAATGGATTACTTTCCAGCGCCTGCTGTAGCTCCTGCTGAAGCTCCAGCGTGGACAACTGCAACAGACGAATCGCCTGTTGTAGCTGAGGCGTCATCGCCAGTTGTTGGCTAAGCCTGAGTTGCAAACCTTGCTTCATGTTCAGAATCGTACTCTCCTGCTAAAACGTCGCAAACTTCTACCCTATCAGAGTCTGAAGTCTTCCCCAAGGTATACACGCTTAACATGTTCATCTTGTAAGATTTCTGTCGGCGTGCCATGAGCGATTAAATGCCCCTGGCTGACGATATAAGCGCGTTCACAAACAGCCAGCGTTTCACGCACGTTATGGTCGGTGATAAGCACGCCCAGGCCGCTGTCGCGCAGGTGTTCAATGATACGTTTGATGTCGATAACCGAGATCGGGTCAACCCCGGCAAATGGTTCATCGAGGAGGATAAATTTCGGATTCGCAGCCAGTGCGCGCGCAATTTCTACACGACGGCGTTCACCACCGGAGAGCGATTGCCCCATGCTGTCGCGTAAATGCTCAATGTGGAACTCTTCCATCAGCTCGTTCGCGCGATCTTCACGCTGTTCAGCGGATAAGTCGTCACGAATTTGCAGTACCGCCATCAGGTTATCGTAAACGCTGAGGCGACGGAAAATAGAGGCTTCCTGCGGCAAATAGCCGATACCGCGACGCGCACGCGCATGCAGCGGCAGAAGGCTGATATCGTCGTCATCAATAATAATGTTGCCCGCATCGCGCGGCACAATGCCAACGACCATGTAGAAAGTGGTCGTCTTACCGGCACCGTTTGGCCCCAGCAGACCGACAATCTCCCCGGAGTTGACGGTCAGGCTGACGTCTTCCACCACGCGGCGGCCTTTATAGGCTTTTGCAAGGTTCTTTGCAGTTAAAGTTGCCATAACGAATTAATTACCCTTCTTCTGCGCCGGGGTCTGGCCTTTGTTGTTTTTGTCCTGCAACTGTGACGGCACCAGAACGGTGGTCACACGCTTACCTTTGTCACTGAAAGCCTGCATTTTCTGCTCTTTCACCAGGTAAGTGATCTTATCGCCCTTAATATTGCTATCGACCTGCTGCAGATAAGCATTACCCGTCAGAACGACAAAATCTTTTGCCAGTTCGTAATGCATCTGGGAAGCATGGCCTTCGACTGGCTTACCGTTATCCTGCATTTGATAGAAGGTGGCCGGGTTACCGTAACCGTCGATCACTTCCTTGCCTTGTTCACCACCCGGACGGGTGACGACTACTTTATCGGCATTAATTTTAATGGTGCCTTGAGTCACAACGACATTACCGGTAAAGGTAACCACGTTGCCTTGCATATCAAGAGATTGCTGGTCCGACTCAATGTGGATCGGTTGGTCAGTATCTCCGGTAACGGCAAATGCCGGAATGCTGGCGGCCAGAAGTGAGCTGGCAAGCACAAGATTAAGGCTGAGTTTGTTTGTTTTGAATTTCATAGGATGTTCTAACCTTTTCAATCAGCTCGGCATTCTTGCTGCGTAAGTTGCCGCGCATTTTCAGACCGCTGGAGTTAAATGTTGTTCCGTATAACGTGACGAGGTCTTCAGAGGTAACATCCTGCGTCACCAGATTGATCTGCGCGTTATCCGTCGTGATTCTGCGAAGTTGAGAGTCCGGCACGAGTGCGTTGACTTCAACGTGTCCATATAAATAGAGCATCCGGTCATTGGTTAGCTTGGCTTTATCTGCTTTAACCGACCATGTCGGGATTTTATCCTTATCAAACGTGGTAAGTACGGGTTGCGTAAACCACGAAACGGCCTGATCGGAATAATATTCAACGTGTTGAGCAATCAATCGATAGCTTAGGGCTCCTTCTGGGTTATAGACGAGCGTGTCCGTATGCTCGCTTTTATAGGTGGGATCATTGTTGTTGACGACCACCTGGGCGGTATCGTCTTTCTCGGTCATGTTAACGCCGATCATCACCAGAACCGCCAGTGATAGCACAATGATAACCCAACGTCTGGCTTTACTCATATCGATTGCCCTTTGGCTTCATCCAGTTTGCCCTGCGCCAGAAGTAATAAGTCGCAAACTTCACGAACCGCGCCACGACCGCCAGCAATGCGCGTCACGTAATCAGCGCGCGGAATCAATAGCGGATGCGCATCGGCTACGGCCACGCTTAAGCCCACTTTTTCCATCACTGGCCAGTCGATAAGATCATCACCAACGTAAGCCACGTTTTCTGGCGCAATCGCCAGTTTTTCCAGCAGATCGCCAAAGGCGATAAGCTTGTTTGATTGCCCCTGATACAGATGGGTGATCCCTAACGTTGCACACCGATCTTCTACCAGTTTAGCCTTTCGTCCAGTAATGATGGCGACTTCAATATCAGAGGTGAGCGCACAGCGGATACCGTAACCGTCACGAACATTGAACGCTTTCAGCTCTTCGCCATTGTTACCCATATAAATCAGACCATCTGACAATACGCCATCAACGTCGAGGATCAGCAGACGAATGTTCTCTGCTTTTGCCATCACATTGGCGCTAACAGGGCCGTAACAGGTCGCAAGCGACGCACCTGCTTTACTCATTGTTGTTTATCCTTGAATCTTTACACTACGCCAGCACGCAATAAATCGTGCATATGTAACACACCGAGTAAGTGGTCGCCATCGGCAACCATTACGGAAGTGATATGGCGGGACTGCATTAAGTTCAGCGCCTCAACGGCCAGAATGCCAGGACGTACACGAATTCCCCCTGGCGTCATCACATCGGCAATACCTAACTGACGGACATCCACGCCCATATCGAAGACACGGCGTAAATCACCGTCGGTAAAGATGCCTTCAATCATCATATTGTCATCGCAAATGACGGTCATACCAAGATTTTTGCGGGTGACTTCCAGCAGCGCATCGCGCAGGCTGGCCGTTTTCTTGACATGCGGGATCTCGTCGCCCGTATGCATAATATCGCTGACGCGAAGCAGAAGTTTACGACCAAGTGCGCCGCCTGGATGCGAAAGTGCAAAATCTTCGGCGGTAAAGCCGCGCGCTTTCAACAAGGCGACGGCGAGCGCATCTCCCATGACCAGCGTCGCGGTAGTACTGCTGGTTGGTGCCAGCCCTAACGGACAAGCTTCTTTTGCTACTTTAACACACAGATGCACGTCTGCTGCGCGTGCCATGCTGCTCTCCGGACGACCGGTGATGCAAATTAACGGTACATGCAGGCGTTTGAGTACCGGGATTAAGGCCGTGATTTCGCTGGATTCACCTGAGTTAGAAATCGCAATGACCACGTCCTGCGGGGTGACCATGCCTAAATCGCCATGTGCGGCCTCACCGGGATGGACGAAAAATGACGGAGTACCGGTGCTGGCAAAGGTTGCTGCCATTTTGCGCCCAATGTGTCCCGATTTACCCATTCCCATGACCACGACTTTACCTTTACACCAGAACATCTTTTCACAGGCGAGCGTGAAATTCTGATTGATGTATTGATCAAGCTCTGCCAGGCATTCACGTTCAATCGCCAGGACTTCTTTACCTGCTTGCTGAAAGTCAAAACCCGGTTGCAACTCTACGTGCGACATAATGCGTTTCCAGTTATTCAACGAGTATTGGCGATAACCAGTACAACATCGCCAGCCATACGACAAATCCGCCTGTTAATAATACCCCAACACCACGGCCAGATTGCCGGGAGCGTCGCCAACATAGCAACGCAAAAATAATACTGACCAACAGCATCACGCTGCAGTCACGGCTGTACGCCAGTGGGTTAACCTCCCCGGGCGTTATCAGCGCGGGTAAACCCAGCACGATGACAATATTAAAAATGTTTGCGCCAATGATATTACCGACAGCAATGTCGTTTTCACCTTTGCGAAAACCTGCTATCGCGGTTGCCAGTTCCGGCAGACTAGTGCCGATAGCGATTGCCGTCAGACCAATAGTCAACTCGCTGATGGCAAAGTAATTCGCCAGTACGGTGGCGTTGTCAATCACCATCCGCGTTGCTACCGGCATGATAATCAATGCAATGCCGAGCCATAAAAACGCGACAGGTAAACCGCCTTCGCGCGGTAGCTCTGCAAGCTGTTCTCTGGTCAGGCTGTCAGTCCCCTGACGTTCTGCCTGACGTGCAAGTTTAACAATGAACAGCAGCCATAGCACAGCCAGAAAGAGGAGAAAGATACCATCGCTGCGACCAAGTTGTCCGTCATAGAGTACGGAACCGGCCACCACACTGACTAATAACATTAATGGTAATTCACGGCGCAGAACATCGGAATGTACGGTAAAAGGGCGCACCAGCGCAGCCAGACCGAGGATCAGTAAAATATTGATTATGTTTGAGCCGAGTGCTGTGCCGACGGCTAAATCTCGTTGTTCATGCAGCGACGCGGCAAGCGAAACGATTATTTCTGGAAGTGACGTACCAATACTGACCACCGTCATGCCGATGATCAGCGGTGGGATGCCAA
Organism: Escherichia sp. E2748; assembly: GCF_005781125.1. Classification (NCBI taxonomy): domain Bacteria; kingdom Pseudomonadati; phylum Pseudomonadota; class Gammaproteobacteria; order Enterobacterales; family Enterobacteriaceae; genus Escherichia; species Escherichia sp. E2748. Next base: position 283,476 of record NZ_VATP01000003.1, on the reverse strand, counting down.
AAGTGCGGCAAAGAATAGAGGCGGCAAATACCAGACGGTCGGCACTGTAAACGACCAAAAGTAAACCAACAATTAACAGTGCCGTAGCTAAAAGCATCTAACGTCCTTTCTTCAGGTATACTCGCCGGTCCGCTGAAGATTTTCAGAAAGCCGTAATGAATTCTTAATTTTGACTTTATGCGGCTAAAAAGTAAAACAAATGCCAGCTTTCGCTAACCGCGGCGGGTAATATTCTGTAAATATGTTGGGTTCAAGGTTAAATTGAGCGCCATGCTTAGAAAATCAACGCAAGACAAAGGGTGAATTATGGAGCAGTCTGTGGCGAATTTAGTCGATATGCGCGATGTCAGTTTTACGCGTGGCAATCGCTGCATCTTCGATAATATTTCCCTGACCGTGCCGCGAGGGAAGATCACGGCGATTATGGGGCCATCAGGCATCGGTAAAACGACGCTACTCCGTCTGATTGGTGGGCAAATCGCGCCAGATCACGGTGAGATCCTTTTTGATGGTGAGAATATTCCGGCGATGTCTCGTTCGCGCCTGTATACCGTGCGTAAACGGATGAGCATGTTGTTTCAGTCTGGAGCGCTGTTCACCGATATGAACGTTTTTGACAACGTCGCCTATCCACTGCGCGAGCATACCCACCTTCCCGTGCCGTTGCTGCATAGCACGGTGATGATGAAGCTGGAAGCCGTTGGGCTGCGCGGAGCGGCCAAACTTATGCCATCGGAGCTTTCTGGCGGGATGGCGCGTCGTGCGGCGCTGGCGCGTGCAATTGCGCTGGAGCCGGATCTCATCATGTTTGATGAGCCGTTTGTTGGGCAAGATCCCATCACTATGGGCGTCCTGGTGAAGCTGATTTCCGAGCTGAACAGCGCGCTGGGCGTAACCTGTGTGGTGGTTTCTCACGATGTGCCGGAAGTTTTAAGTATCGCTGATCACGCCTGGATCCTGGCAGACAAAAAGATTGTCGCTCACGGTAGCGCCCAGGCGTTGCAGGCGAATCCTGATCCTCGCGTACGTCAGTTTCTGGACGGGATTGCTGACGGACCAGTTCCGTTCCGCTATCCTGCCGGCGATTATCACGCTGATCTTTTACCAGGGAGTTAAGCCACTCATGCTGTTAAATGCGCTGGCGTCGCTCGGACATAAAGGGATTAAAACCCTGAGAACGTTCGGGCGAGCCGGGTTAATGTTATTCAATGCGCTGGTCGGCAAACCGGAATTTCGCAAACATGCGCCGCTGTTGGTGCGTCAGCTCTATAATGTCGGCGTCCTGTCGATGCTGATTATTGTGGTTTCTGGCGTGTTCATCGGAATGGTGCTGGGTCTGCAAGGTTATCTGGTACTGACCACTTATAGTGCGGAAACCAGTCTGGGGATGCTGGTGGCCTTGTCGCTGCTGCGCGAACTGGGGCCGGTGGTCGCAGCACTGCTGTTTGCCGGACGTGCCGGTTCGGCGTTAACTGCGGAAATCGGTTTGATGCGCGCCACAGAGCAGCTCTCCAGCATGGAGATGATGGCCGTGGATCCACTGCGCCGCGTCATTTCCCCACGTTTCTGGGCTGGGGTAATTTCACTACCGCTGCTGACGATAATTTTCGTCGCCGTGGGGATCTGGGGCGGATCGCTGGTTGGCGTCAGTTGGAAAGGCATTGATAGTGGGTTCTTCTGGTCGGCAATGCAAAACGCCGTCGACTGGCGTATGGATCTGGTCAACTGTCTGATTAAGAGCGTGGTGTTCGCTATTACGGTGACGTGGATTTCGCTGTTTAACGGTTATGACGCCATCCCGACCTCTGCCGGGATTAGCCGGGCAACCACTCGTACCGTTGTCCACTCGTCTCTGGCCGTTCTGGGGCTGGATTTTGTGCTGACCGCATTGATGTTTGGGAATTGAGTTCATGCAAACGAAAAAAAATGAAATTTGGGTGGGTATCTTTTTATTAGCAGCACTGCTGGCGGCGCTGTTTGTTTGCCTGAAAGCGGCAAACGTGACGTCAATGCGAACTGAACCGACCTATACGCTTTATGCGACGTTCGATAATATCGGCGGCCTGAAAGCGCGCTCTCCGGTCAGTATTGGTGGTGTTGTCGTCGGCCGGGTTGCAGATATTACGCTGGACCCGAAAACCTATCTACCGCGCGTGACGCTGGAAATTGAACAACGTTATAACCACATTCCTGATACCAGTTCGTTGAGCATTCGTACTTCCGGTTTGCTTGGGGAACAATATCTGGCATTAAACGTCGGTTTTGAAGACCCGGAACTGGGGACTGCTATTCTGAAAGAGGGGGATACGATTCAGGACACCAAATCTGCGATGGTTCTGGAAGATCTCATTGGTCAGTTCCTTTACGGCAGTAAAGGCGATGACAATAAGAATAGTGGCGATGCGCCAGCCGCTGCGCCAGGTAATAATGAAACCACTGAACCTGTGGGTACAACGAAATAATTTCAGGAGAACCGACGCATGTTTAAACGTTTAATGATGGTCGCTTTGCTAATGATTGCACCTCTGAGTGCGGCAACCGCGGCAGATCAGACCAATCCGTATAAGCTGATGGACGAGGCGGCACAGAAAACGTTCGATCGCCTGAAGAATGAACAATCGCAAATTCGGGCTAATCCTGATTACCTGCGTACCATCGTCGATCAGGAACTGCTTCCATACGTACAGATAAAATACGCCGGTGCGCTGGTACTGGGTCAGTACTACAAAAGCGCGACCCCAGCCCAGCGTGAAGCCTACTTTGCCGCTTTCCATGAGTATCTGAAGCAGGCTTACGGTCAGGCGCTGGCGATGTATCACGGTCAGACCTATCAGATTGCGCCAGAACAGCCGTTGGGTGATAAAACCATTGTGCCTATCCGCGTCACCATTATTGACCCGAATGGCCGTCCACCGGTACGTCTCGATTTCCAGTGGCGTAAAAACTCTCAGACTGGCAAGTGGCAGGCTTATGACATGATTGCCGAAGGCGTCAGCATGATCACCACGAAACAAAATGAGTGGGGGACTTTACTGCGCACGAAAGGCATCGATGGTCTGACCGCACAACTGAAGTCTATTTCTCAACAGAAAATCACCCTGGAAGAGAAAAAATAATGAGCGAGTCACTGAGCTGGATGCAGACGGGTGACACCCTGGTATTGACCGGAGAGCTGGATCAGGACGTTCTGCTGCCGCTGTGGGAAATGCGTGACGAAGCGGTGAGGGGGATTACCCGCATCGATCTTAGTCGAGTGTCCCGCGTTGATACGGGTGGACTGGCGTTGCTGCTCCATCTGATCGATCTGGCGAAAAAGCAAGGCAACAGCGTGACGCTTCAGGGGGTAAACGACAAGGTGTATACCCTGGCAAAATTGTATAATTTGCCGTCTGATGTTCTGCCTCGTTAATTTTTTTCAGGCTGGATAAGGCGTTACCCGCCAGTCCGGCAAACCTACCAGTAAGTCGAGCCTTGTCTGATTAATCAGCAAGGCTTTTTGCTTATTTATGACAGCGCAACTTTGCTCTAAGATGTTTCGCTGGTTTATTAACTGATGAATGAAGATCCCATGGAAAATAATGAAATTCAGAGCGTGCTGATGAACGCTCTTTCCCTCCAGGAAGTCCACGTTTCCGGCGATGGCAGCCACTTTCAGGTTATTGCCGTGGGTGAGATGTTTGATGGCATGAGCCGGGTTAAAAAACAGCAGACGGTTTACGGTCCGCTGATGGAATATATTGCGGATAACCGCATTCATGCTGTGTCGATCAAAGCGTATACCCCTGCGGAGTGGGCGCGTGATCGCAAACTGAACGGCTTTTGAGCTATGGGCGATACGCCGGTAGCGGATATGAATTGTTAACTGAGAACATACTAAATGGATAAATTTCGTGTTCAGGGGCCAACGAAGCTCCAGGGCGAAGTCACAATTTCCGGCGCTAAAAATGCTGCTCTGCCTATCCTTTTCGCTGCACTGCTGGCGGAAGAACCGGTGGAGATCCAGAACGTCCCGAAACTGAAAGACGTCGATACATCAATGAAGCTGCTTAGCCAGCTTGGCGCCAAAGTAGAACGTAATGGTTCTGTGCGTATCGATGCCCGTGACGTTAATGTCTTCTGCGCGCCTTACGATCTGGTTAAAACCATGCGTGCCTCTATCTGGGCGCTTGGGCCGCTGGTGGCTCGTTTTGGTCAGGGGCAGGTTTCTTTGCCTGGTGGTTGTACGATTGGCGCTCGTCCGGTTGATTTACATATTTCCGGCCTTGAGCAATTAGGCGCGACCATCAAACTGGAAGAAGGTTACGTTAAAGCTTCCGTCGATGGCCGTCTGAAAGGCGCGCACATCGTGATGGATAAAGTCAGTGTTGGTGCAACCGTGACCATTATGTGTGCTGCAACCTTGGCGGAAGGCACCACGATTATTGAAAACGCGGCACGTGAACCGGAAATCGTCGATACCGCGAACTTCCTGGTTACGCTGGGCGCGAAAATTAGCGGCCAGGGTACCGATCGTATTGTCATCGAAGGTGTGGAGCGCTTGGGGGGCGGTGTCTATCGTGTGCTTCCTGACCGCATCGAAACCGGCACCTTCCTGGTGGCGGCGGCGATCTCTCGCGGCAAAATTATCTGCCGTAACGCTCAGCCAGATACTCTGGACGCCGTGCTGGCGAAACTGCGTGACGCTGGAGCGGACATCGAAGTCGGCGAAGACTGGATTAGCCTGGATATGCATGGCAAACGTCCGAAGGCTGTTAACGTGCGTACCGCGCCACATCCGGCGTTCCCGACCGATATGCAGGCCCAGTTCACGCTGCTGAACCTGGTGGCAGAAGGAACCGGATTCATCACCGAAACGGTCTTTGAAAACCGCTTTATGCACGTACCTGAGCTGAGTCGTATGGGGGCGCATGCTGAAATTGAAAGCAATACCGTTATTTGTCACGGTGTTGAAAAACTTTCCGGCGCACAGGTAATGGCAACCGATCTGCGTGCTTCAGCAAGTCTGGTGCTGGCTGGCTGCATTGCAGAAGGTACTACGGTTGTTGATCGTATTTATCATATCGATCGTGGCTATGAGCGCATTGAAGACAAACTTCGCGCGCTTGGTGCTAACATTGAGCGTGTGAAAGGCGAGTAATCGTCCGATAGCTGGCAGCCCCGTTCGCGGGGCTACCGCCAGGCTACTCATTTTTGCGGTTTGGTGTAGCTGCGCATCAACTGCGATCTGTCGATAAACTCATGGGTCAGCGGGTCATGATAGCGTGATGGCCAGATAACCCAGGGATCAGTTCCTAATGCTTTTGCAATAATCATCTCTCCTTTCGGCCAGGGACGCGATAATGCATTCGCCAGTGTCGAGGAACTCAAACCATTTCTGCGAGATTCCGCCGCCATTGACGTTCCTCTTTTCCGCAAACCCGCAATGATATCGGCGGGATGCCAGTCAATAAAATTATTCTCCATCTTTCCTCACTCCTTAAGTTAGTCGCTTACTTTCAGAACATGCACTCCGGGTAACGCCACTATACTCCTGATGGCGCATTGTTCTAAAAAGTTCCTGTAAGGAGTGCGAATATTCAGAATATATTAAGATAAGTTATCTATATTTCAGACAATTTTGCGATTGATTGAGGGTTTTTTGGAGTTTATTAGAATTATCCCGCGCAGTACGCGGGATAACAGGAAGGGATTAACGATCGCGTTGAACAGCGATGTGTGCGAGGCCGATTAACGCCTCTCGCCATGGGGTATCCGGCAACACTTGCAATGCAGCAATGGCTTTGTCTGCTTCTTCTTCCGCACGCTGACGTGTCCATTCCAGAGAGCCGCAAGCGTTCATTGCTTCCAGAACCGGTTCCAGAAGATGTCGACCGTTCCCTTGTTCGATGGCGGAACGGATCATCTGTGCCTGTTCTGGTGTGCCATGATGCATCGCATGCAGCAGCGGCAGCGTCGGTTTACCTTCGTTCAGATCATCACCGACATTTTTGCCCAACTGTTCGCCATCGGCATTGTAATCGAGCAAATCGTCGATCAGCTGGAAAGCCGTGCCGAGGTAACGACCATAATCTTGCAGGCCTTTTTCCTCTTCCGGCGTACAGCCTGCCAGAATACCGGAACACTGGGCTGCAGCCTCGAACAGACGTGCGGTTTTGCTGTAAATAACACGCATGTAGTTCTCTTCGGTGATGTCCGGGTCGTTAACGTTCATCAGTTGCAGAACTTCACCTTCCGCGATGACGTTTACAGCCTCTGACATCACTTCCAGCACTTTGAGCGAGCCGAGGCTGGTCATCATCTGGAACGCACGGGTATAAATAAAATCGCCTACCAGCACGCTGGCAGCGTTACCAAAAGCGGCGTTGGCGGTAGCTTTACCTCGGCGCATATCTGATTCATCCACAACGTCGTCGTGTAGCAGGGTCGCCGTGTGGATAAACTCAATTAGGGCAGCAATGGTGACATGTGCATTCCCCTCATAGCCAACAGCTCGTGCAGCCAGTACAGCAATCATCGGACGAATACGTTTACCGCCGCCGCTGACGATGTAATAGCCTAACTGATTGATCAGTTGGACGTCGGAATTAAGCTGCTCGAGAATTGCTGCATTAACACCCGCCATATCTTGCGCGGTTAACTCATTGATTTTTTCTAAATTCATCGCAAAAGCCGGGCTTTTCGCCCCGATTACCTTACTGTGAACAGAGGCAACTTAGGGTTTATGGTTAGGAATATAGAGTGATTGTACTGAAAAAATGGCACAGATAAACGTTACCGTACAAGTTGTGTTTTTTTTCTTCGTGTATTGACTGTAGCACTTGTCAAAGGCGTGCGTTTTGCGTAATATTCGCGCCCTATTGTGAATATTTATAGCGCACTCTGAATCATTGAAAAGGTGTGCGCGGAAGCGGAGTTTTATATGTACGCGGTTTTCCAAAGTGGTGGTAAACAACACCGAGTAAGCGAAGGTCAGACCGTTCGCCTGGAAAAGCTGGACATCGCAACTGGCGAAACTGTTGAGTTCGCTGAAGTGCTGATGATCGCAAACGGTGAAGAAGTCAAAATCGGCGTTCCTTTCGTTGATGGCGGCGTAATCAAAGCTGAAGTTGTTGCTCACGGTCGTGGCGAGAAAGTTAAAATCGTTAAGTTTCGCCGTCGTAAACACTATCGTAAGCAGCAGGGCCATCGTCAGTGGTTCACTGATGTGAAAATTACTGGCATCAGCGCCTAAGACCTGAGGAGAGATTTCAAATGGCACATAAAAAGGCTGGCGGCTCCACACGTAACGGTCGCGATTCAGAAGCTAAACGCCTGGGCGTTAAGCGTTTCGGTGGCGAATCCGTTCTGGCGGGTAGCATCATCGTTCGTCAACGTGGTACCAAATTCCACGCTGGCGCTAACGTAGGTTGCGGTCGTGACCACACTCTGTTTGCTAAAGCAGACGGTAAAGTGAAATTCGAAGTTAAAGGCCCGAAAAACCGTAAATTTATCAGCATCGAAGCTGAATAAGTTTTTCGCGTCCCGGTAACGGATGAAAGCCCCGCAACACGTTGCGGGGCTTTTTACATTCGATAACCGGTAAAAATGCGCATGGTGCGACGTTAATCCGCAAATGCGCTTTGCAGGGAATACGGTATGAAGCAGCAGGCAGGCATTGGCATTCTTTTGGCGCTCACCACAGCAATTTGCTGGGGGGCGTTGCCAATCGCAATGAAGCAGGTGCTGGAGGTGATGGAACCTCCGACAATCGTGTTTTACCGTTTCTTGATGGCGAGTATTGGCCTTGGTGCCATTCTTGCGGTGAAGAAGAGGTTGCCGCCATTACGCGTGTTTCGTAAGCCACGCTGGTTGATTTTGTTGGCAGTGGCGACCGCCGGGCTGTTTGGGAACTTCATCCTGTTCAGCTCATCCTTGCAATACCTGAGCCCGACCGCTTCGCAGGTGATTGGGCAACTCTCGCCGGTTGGCATGATGGTTGCCAGCGTATTTATCCTGAAAGAGAAAATGCGCAGCACTCAGGTTGTAGGGGCATTGATGCTCCTGAGCGGCCTGGTGATGTTTTTTAATACCAGTCTGGTCGAGATATTTACAAAGCTCACCGATTATACCTGGGGAGTTATCTTTGGGGTCGGTGCTGCGACGGTCTGGGTGAGTTATGGCGTGGCGCAAAAGGTTTTATTGCGTCGGCTGGCCTCACCGCAGATTCTGTTTTTACTGTACACTTTATGTACAATTGCGCTCTTCCCTCTGGCAAAGCCAGGGGTGATAGCGCAGCTTAGCCACTGGCAGCTCGCATGTTTAATTTTTTGCGGACTGAATACCTTGGTAGGATATGGCGCCCTGGCGGAAGCGATGGCTCGCTGGCAGGCAGCGCAGGTGAGCGCGATCATCACGCTCACCCCACTGTTTACGCTGTTTTTTTCAGATCTTTTATCACTGGCCTGGCCCGATTTCTTCGCCAGACCGATGTTAAACCTTTTAGGTTATCTCGGTGCGTTTGTCGTGGTTGCGGGCGCGATGTATTCCGCCATTGGTCATCGTATTTGGGGCGGATTACGTAAGCATACAACGGTGGTATCGCAACCCCGCGTAGGCGAATGATTTACGGAGAATAAAATGAAGTTTGTTGATGAAGCATCGATTCTGGTCGTTGCAGGTGATGGCGGTAATGGTTGCGTGAGCTTCCGCCGCGAAAAATATATTCCGAAAGGCGGCCCGGATGGCGGCGACGGCGGTGACGGTGGTGACGTATGGATGGAAGCCGACGAGAACCTGAACACGCTTATCGATTATCGTTTTGAAAAATCTTTCCGTGCAGAGCGCGGTCAGAACGGCGCAAGCCGCGATTGTACCGGTAAGCGCGGTAAAGACGTGACGATTAAAGTGCCGGTAGGTACGCGTGTAATCGACCAGGGTACCGGTGAAACCATGGGCGATATGACCAAACACGGTCAGCGTCTGCTGGTTGCCAAGGGCGGCTGGCACGGTCTGGGCAATACCCGTTTCAAATCGTCCGTTAACCGTACACCACGGCAGAAAACCAACGGTACGCCGGGCGATAAGCGCGAGCTGCTGCTGGAGCTGATGCTGCTGGCTGATGTCGGTATGCTGGGGATGCCAAACGCGGGTAAATCGACCTTTATTCGCGCTGTCTCGGCGGCTAAACCGAAAGTAGCGGACTATCCGTTTACCACTCTGGTACCAAGCCTGGGCGTGGTACGTATGGACAACGAGAAGAGCTTCGTTGTTGCTGATATCCCGGGGTTGATTGAAGGCGCTGCGGAAGGCGCAGGTCTGGGCATTCGCTTCCTGAAGCACCTGGAACGTTGCCGCGTCCTGTTGCACCTCATCGATATCGATCCGATTGACGGCACCGATCCAGTTGAAAACGCGCGTATTATTATCAGCGAGCTGGAAAAATACAGCCAGGATCTGGCGGCGAAACCACGCTGGTTAGTCTTCAACAAGATCGACCTGCTGGATAAAGCAGAAGCTGAAGAGAAAGCGAAAGCGATCGCTGAGGCGCTGGGCTGGGAAGATAAATATTATCTGATCTCTGCGGCGAGCGGACTGGGCGTGAAAGATCTCTGCTGGGATGTGATGACCTTTATCATTGAAAACCCGGTCGTGCAGGCAGAAGAAGCGAAACAGCCTGAGAAAGTCGAATTCATGTGGGATGATTATCACCGTCAGCAGCTTGAAGAGATTGCTGAAGAGGATGATGAAGACTGGGATGACGACTGGGACGAAGACGACGAAGAAGGCGTTGAGTTCATTTACAAGCGTTAATCACTGATGACCAATGCCAAATAAGCCTGATGCGCTACGCTTATCAGGCCTACAAGGGGATTGCAATATATTGAATTTGCACGATTTTGTAGGGCGGATAAGGCGTTCACGCCGCATCCGGCATAAACAAAGCCCACTTTGTCAATAATCTGAAACCCGGGCCATGTGCCGGGGTTTCTTTTTGACTAATTGTTCTGGTAAATATCTTTATACAAACGGCTTTCAAAACGTACCAACGGAATACGGCGATTACGCTGATCCGCGGGTTCTACTGCATAACCAGAAAGATATTGTACGAACGCCATTCGTTGCCCGCTTGCTGTGGTGATGAATCCTGCCAGGTTATACACGCCCTGCAACGAACCTGTTTTCGCTGAAACTTTACCATCTACGCCCGCTTGATGCAGACCTGCACGGTACTGCAACGAACCATCGTAGCCTGCTAAAGGTAGCATTGAGATAAAGTTAAGCTCATTGTCGTGTTGGGCAATGTATTGCAGCACCTGCATCATGGTGGCTGGTGCAATCAGGTTATGCCGTGAAAGCCCCGAACCATCTGCAATAATCGTGTTGCCAATATCCACACCCGCCTGCTTACGCAGGATCTGACGCACGGCATCTGACCCGGCACGCCATGTCCCCGGGACATTAAAGCGCGCATGACCAATCATGCGAAAGACGGTATCGGCGATCATGTTGTCGGACTTTTTCAGCATAATCTTAAGCAGATCGTGCAAAGGGGCCGACTGTTTACTGGCAACCACCGTTCCTGGGGCGTTAACCTGCGTTTGTCGCAGTAGCGTGCCGGAATAGGTAATGCCTGCCTGTTTTAACTCATCTTTCAGAATCGCTCCGGCGTAGCTGGCGCCATCCTGTACGGCAAAAGCCAACGGTAGCGGCTCTGAACGTTGTGGTAGGCATCCGGTTAACGTAAAGCGGTTAAGGTCGCCTGGCACCACATCCAGCTCGCAATATTGCGCTTCGGCTGAACCTCGGGGGAGAGTGCGTACCTGGCTGAACATAGTCACAGGGTAATAAGAGGCCACGCGAACAAAGGCCATATCACCGGGTTTTTGGGCACTGTAGAGCGAGACGGAAAAGCAATTGCGGTCAACAATGGCGGCGGCAGGCGGGGCGCTAAAGCATTGTGTCATATCGTTCCAGGGCCAGCCGGGGGCTTTATCGTGACTGGCAAAAATGGACGTGTCTATGAACACATTGCCATCGATTTGGGAGACGCCTGATTTTTTCAGGGTCGCCACCATATTACGAATATCCTGACGTTTTAGCGTCGGATCGGCACCAAATCGCGCCACTAAGTCACCCTTGAGTACGCCGTTCTCCACATTGCCTTTGGTTTCAAGTGTAGTGGTGAAACGAAAATCGGGGCCAAGTTGAATCAACGCCGCCAGCGCAGTGATCACCTTCTGCGTACTGGCGGGCAGCGCCATTTGCTGGCTATGGTAATCAATAGCGGGGGCAGACGCGCCGACTTTTTGCACCATCAGGGCAAGGTTGGCGCCAGCGGGGAGTTGAGTAATGTACTCATCAACATTCGCGGCCTGAACACTGAACGCTATACAGCTGGTCAATCCGATGATAAATCTGGAAAATCGCATAATCTCGCGCTAACAACCTGGAATCGAGCCGTCATACTACGGCGCAACGCCCTATAAAGTAAACGATGACCCTTCGGGAACTTCAGGGTAAAATGACTATCAAAATGTGAATTATTGCTGGCCTGGGACCTGTTCCCGGGTCGGTATTTTTTTGCTTCTGGCCCCGACGAGGAGTTGTGCCGGGCATGCCGAACAGCCGGGGCGAGTGGAGACTCTCCCCATCAGGAATATTCAAGAGGTATAACAAATGCAAGCTATTCCGATGACCTTACGCGGCGCTGAAAAATTACGCGAAGAGCTGGATTTTCTGAAATCTGTGCGCCGTCCTGAAATCATTGCTGCTATCGCGGAAGCGCGTGAGCATGGCGACCTGAAAGAGAACGCCGAATACCACGCTGCGCGTGAGCAGCAGGGTTTTTGCGAAGGCCGTATCAAAGATATCGAAGCCAAGCTGTCGAACGCGCAGGTAATTGATGTCACCAAAATGCCAAACAATGGTCGCGTGATTTTTGGCGCTACCGTGACGGTTTTGAATCTGGATTCTGATGAAGAACAGACCTATCGCATCGTAGGCGATGACGAAGCTGACTTTAAACAGAACCTGATTTCTGTAAACTCGCCTATCGCTCGTGGACTGATTGGCAAAGAAGAAGATGATGTAGTGGTCATCAAAACGCCGGGCGGCGATGTAGAATTTGAAGTAATTAAGGTGGAATACCTGTAAGAATTACCCAATACTCAAAATGTTGATGTATTGTAAAGAAAGGAAAAAGGCCGCTCTGCGGCCTTTTATCAACGAACAGAGCGTGGCATTTTGCTCTCCTGCTTGCGGAAAATCCCTCGTTTTACACAGCAAATGTGTGTAACTTTAGGATAATCTTAGCGTGGCAGCGAGATTTTACGTTCTTTAGTTGGACGATAAAGCACCAGCGTTTTACCGATGACCTGTACATTACAGGCGCCGGTTTCGCGCACGATAGCTTCCACGATCAAGGTTTTAGTTTCGCGATCTTCAGTGGCGATTTTCACCTTGATGAGTTCATGGTGCTCTAACGCTTGTTCAATCTCGGCCAGCACCCCTTCGGTCAAACCATTACTGCCAAGCAGAACAACTGGCTTGAGCGGATGTGCCAGACCTTTCAGGTGCTGTTTTTGTTTAGTACTCAGATTCATCGTATTTTTTTGCTTACGTTGGGATTGAAAACGGGTCATTCTACCGCCATCTCCCATATATCGCCAAATAGGCGCGTAAAAATTTACGCAATTGGTTACGATGAGTTATCCCAATGGGAAAGTTAAATGACAGGTAAGAAGCGTTCTGCCAGCTCCAGTCGCTGGCTTCAGGAACACTTTAGCGATAAATATGTTCAACAGGCACAGAAAAAGGGGTTACGTTCCCGTGCCTGGTTTAAACTTGATGAAATACAGCAAAGTGACAAACTCTTTAAACCGGGAATGACGGTTGTCGACCTTGGTGCTGCGCCAGGTGGTTGGTCACAATATGTGGTCACCCAAATTGGCGGCAAAGGCCGTATCATCGCTTGCGATCTTTTACCTATGGATCCTATCGTTGGTGTGGACTTTCTTCAGGGCGATTTTCGTGATGAACTGGTGATGAAAGCACTGCTGGAGCGCGTAGGCGACAGCAAAGTCCAGGTTGTCATGTCCGATATGGCACCAAACATGAGCGGAACACCGGCGGTGGATATCCCCCGTGCCATGTATCTGGTGGAACTGGCGCTAGAAATGTGTCGTGATGTATTAGCGCCAGGTGGCAGTTTTGTAGTGAAGGTGTTCCAGGGCGAAGGTTTCGATGAGTATCTAAGGGAAATTCGCTCCCTGTTTACGAAGGTCAAAGTTCGTAAGCCGGACTCTTCTCGTGCACGTTCGCGGGAAGTGTATATTGTAGCGACCGGGCGTAAACCCTAACCGGGAGATTTCAGACGAAAGTTTGAAAGATGCTGGATATAGAGTATCCTGACGCTGTTTTTAACACAGTTGTAATAAGAGGTTAATCCCTTGAGTGACATGGCGAAAAACCTAATACTCTGGCTGGTCATTGCCGTTGTGCTGATGTCAGTATTCCAGAGCTTTGGGCCCAGCGAGTCTAATGGACGTAAGGTGGATTACTCTACCTTCCTACAAGAGGTCAATAACGACCAGGTTCGTGAAGCGCGTATCAACGGACGTGAAATCAACGTTACCAAGAAAGATAGTAACCGTTATACCACTTACATTCCGGTTCAGGATCCGAAGTTACTGGATAACCTGCTGACCAAGAACGTCAAGGTTGTCGGTGAACCGCCTGAAGAGCCAAGCCTGCTGGCTTCTATCTTCATCTCCTGGTTCCCGATGCTGTTGCTGATTGGTGTCTGGATCTTCTTCATGCGTCAAATGCAGGGCGGCGGTGGTAAAGGTGCCATGTCGTTCGGTAAGAGCAAAGCGCGCATGCTGACGGAAGATCAGATCAAAACGACCTTTGCTGACGTTGCGGGCTGCGACGAAGCAAAAGAAGAAGTTGCTGAACTGGTTGAGTATCTGCGCGAGCCGAGCCGCTTCCAGAAACTCGGCGGTAAGATCCCGAAAGGCGTCCTGATGGTCGGTCCTCCGGGTACCGGTAAAACGCTGCTGGCGAAAGCGATTGCAGGCGAAGCGAAAGTTCCGTTCTTTACTATCTCCGGTTCTGACTTCGTAGAAATGTTCGTCGGTGTGGGTGCATCCCGTGTTCGTGACATGTTCGAACAGGCGAAGAAAGCGGCACCGTGTATCATCTTTATCGATGAAATCGACGCCGTAGGCCGCCAACGTGGCGCAGGTCTGGGCGGTGGTCACGATGAACGTGAACAGACTCTGAACCAGATGCTGGTTGAGATGGATGGCTTCGAAGGTAACGAAGGTATCATCGTTATCGCCGCGACTAACCGTCCGGACGTTCTGGACCCGGCGCTGCTGCGTCCTGGCCGTTTCGACCGTCAGGTTGTGGTTGGCTTACCAGATGTTCGCGGTCGTGAGCAGATCCTGAAAGTTCACATGCGTCGCGTACCATTGGCACCAGATATTGACGCGGCAATCATTGCCCGTGGTACTCCTGGTTTCTCCGGTGCTGACCTGGCGAACCTGGTGAACGAAGCGGCACTGTTCGCTGCTCGTGGCAACAAACGCGTTGTGTCGATGGTTGAGTTCGAAAAAGCGAAAGACAAAATCATGATGGGTGCGGAACGTCGCTCCATGGTGATGACGGAAGCGCAGAAAGAATCGACTGCATACCACGAAGCAGGCCATGCGATTATCGGTCGTCTGGTGCCGGAACACGATCCGGTGCACAAAGTGACGATTATCCCGCGCGGACGTGCGTTGGGTGTGACTTTCTTCTTGCCTGAGGGCGACGCAATCAGCGCCAGCCGTCAGAAACTGGAAAGCCAGATTTCTACGCTGTACGGTGGTCGTCTGGCAGAAGAGATCATCTACGGGCCGGAACATGTTTCTACCGGTGCGTCCAACGATATTAAAGTTGCGACCAACCTGGCACGTAACATGGTGACTCAGTGGGGCTTCTCCGAAAAACTTGGTCCGCTGCTGTACGCGGAAGAAGAAGGTGAAGTGTTCCTCGGTCGTAGCGTGGCGAAAGCGAAACATATGTCCGATGAAACTGCGCGTATCATCGACCAGGAAGTGAAGTTACTGATTGAGCGTAACTACAATCGTGCGCGTCAGTTGTTGAACGACAACCTGGATATTCTGCATGCGATGAAAGATGCGCTCATGAAATATGAAACCATCGATGCACCGCAGATTGACGACCTGATGGCACGTCGCGATGTACGCCCGCCAGCGGGCTGGGAAGAACCAGGCGCTTCTAACAATTCTGGCGACAATGGTAGTCCAAAGGCTCCGCGTCCGGTTGATGAACCGCGTACGCCGAACCCGGGTAACACCATGTCAGAGCAGTTAGGCGACAAGTAAGTTCCCGCATCAGATGACTGTATTTGTACCGAAAACCCCGGGGCGTGCTCCGGGGTTTTTTCTTATCAATTCATACCAGGGATAACACCATGAAACTCTTTGCCCAGGGCACTTCACTGGACCTTAGCCATCCTCACGTAATGGGGATCCTCAACGTCACGCCTGATTCTTTCTCCGATGGCGGCACGCATAATTCGCTGATTGATGCGGTGAAACATGCGAATCTGATGATCAATGCTGGCGCAACGATCATTGACGTTGGCGGCGAGTCCACACGTCCAGGGGCTGCGGAAGTGAGCGTTGAAGAAGAGTTGCAGCGTGTTATTCCAGTCGTTGAGGCAATTGCGCAACGATTTGAAGTTTGGATCTCGGTTGATACATCCAAACCGGAAGTGATCCGTGAGTCAGCGAAAGCAGGCGTTCACATCATTAATGATATCCGCTCCCTTTCCGAACCCGGCGCCCTGGAAGCTGCCGCTGAAACTGGTTTGCCAGTTTGCCTGATGCATATGCAGGGAAACCCAAAGACCATGCAGGAAGCACCAAAGTATGACGATGTCTTTGCCGAGGTAAATCGCTACTTTGTTGAGCAAATAGCACGCTGCGAACAGGCTGGTATCGCAAAAGAGAAATTGTTGCTCGACCCCGGATTCGGTTTCGGTAAAAATCTCCATCACAACTATGCATTACTGGCGCGTCTGGCTGAATTTCATCATTTCAACCTGCCGCTGTTGGTGGGTATGTCACGAAAATCGATGATTGGACAGCTGTTGAACGTGGGGCCGTCCGAGCGCCTGAGCGGTAGTCTGGCCTGTGCGGTCATTGCCGCAATGCAAGGCGCGCACATTATTCGTGTTCATGACGTCAAAGAAACCGTAGAAGCGATGCGAGTGGTGGAAGCCACTCTGTCTGCAAAGGAAAACAAACGCTATGAGTAATCGTAAATATTTCGGTACCGATGGGATTCGTGGTCGTGTTGGGGATGCGCCGATCACGCCTGATTTTGTGCTTAAGCTGGGGTGGGCTGCGGGTAAAGTGCTGGCACGTCATGGTTCCCGCAAGATTATTATCGGTAAAGACACCCGTATTTCTGGCTATATGCTGGAGTCGGCGCTGGAAGCGGGTCTGGCGGCTGCCGGTCTTTCCGCGCTCTTTACCGGTCCAATGCCAACACCGGCCGTGGCTTATCTGACGCGTACCTTCCGCGCCGAAGCTGGGATTGTAATTTCTGCATCACATAACCCATTCTATGATAACGGGATCAAATTCTTTTCTATTGACGGCACCAAGCTGCCGGATGCAGTTGAAGAAGCCATTGAAGCTGAAATGGAAAAAGAGATCAGCTGCGTTGATTCGGCAGAACTGGGTAAAGCCAGCCGTATCGTTGATGCTGCGGGGCGCTATATCGAATTTTGTAAAGCCACGTTCCCGAATGAACTTAGTTTGAGCGAACTGAAAATTGTGGTGGATTGCGCCAACGGCGCGACTTATCACATTGCGCCGAACGTGCTGCGCGAGCTGGGAGCGAATGTTATCGCTATCGGTTGTGAGCCGAACGGCGTAAACATCAATGCCGAAGTGGGCGCAACTGATGTTCGTGCGTTACAGGCGCGCGTACTGGCTGAAAAAGCAGATCTCGGTATCGCCTTTGACGGTGACGGCGACCGCGTGATTATGGTTGACCATGAAGGCAATAAAGTCGATGGCGATCAGATCATGTATATCATCGCGCGCGAAGGTCTTCGTCAGGGCCAGCTGCGTGGTGGCGCGGTGGGTACATTGATGAGCAACATGGGGCTGGAACTGGCGCTGAAACAGTTAGGTATTCCATTTGCTCGTGCGAAAGTGGGCGATCGCTACGTACTGGAAAAAATGCAGGAGAAAGGCTGGCGCATCGGTGCCGAGAACTCCGGTCATGTGATCCTGCTGGATAAAACCACCACCGGTGATGGCATTGTTGCAGGTTTGCAGGTCCTGGCGGCGATGGCGCGTAACCATATGAGCCTGCACGACCTTTGCAGTGGTATGAAAATGTTCCCGCAGATTCTGGTAAACGTGCGTTACACCGCAGGTAGCGGCGATCCGCTTGAGCATGAATCAGTCAAAGCTGTGACCGCAGAAGTTGAAGCGGCGCTGGGTAGCCGTGGACGTGTGCTGTTGCGTAAATCCGGCACCGAACCGTTAATTCGCGTGATGGTAGAAGGTGAAGACGAAGCGCAGGTAACCGAATTTGCGCATCGCATCGCTGACGCGGTAAAAGCCGTTTAATTCGATAGCTAACTGGCTAAAAAGGCGGCGATTGTCGCCTTTGTTCTTCTTAAGTACATCGGTTTTGCTGTTTTTTTCCGCAGTTGATACAATGCAATAAAATTGCCCTTGCGAAGGTCATTCGCTTTGGTTAGTATTCACACCCGCTTCAGTGGGAAAGATTAAAAACTCCCGCTTTATTGGTTGAAGCATTGGTACGCGGCAACTCCGCAAGGAACAGGTTGATTATGTACGAAGCTCTTTTAGTAGTTTTCCTTATTGTAGCAATTGGCCTTGTAGGTCTGATCATGCTGCAGCAAGGTAAAGGCGCTGATATGGGAGCCTCCTTCGGAGCAGGCGCTTCCGCTACGCTGTTTGGTTCAAGTGGTTCTGGTAACTTCATGACCCGCATGACGGCGCTGCTGGCAACGTTATTCTTCATCATCAGTCTGGTGCTGGGTAACATCAACAGCAACAAAACCAATAAAGGTAGCGAATGGGAAAACCTGAGTGCGCCGGCAAAAACCGAACAAACTCAGCCAGCTGCTCCGGCTAAGCCGACCAGCGATATCCCGAACTAAAAAGTAGTATCCGTGCCGAGGTGGTGGAATTGGTAGACACGCTACCTTGAGGTGGTAGTGCCCAATAGGGCTTACGGGTTCAAGTCCCGTCCTCGGTACCAAATTCCAGAAAAGAGACGCTGAAAAGCGTCATTTTTTCGTTTTAATGACCCGTCCTGAATGTCATCAACTTGATCAATTTCCGTAGTCTTTCGAACGTCAAACGAATCGGCGCAATAGTTCGTTCAGCTTCAGTTTTGCATGCGACAAGCGATATTAATCAACTCATGACATTGGCCAGCTTTGCTGGAACAGACATCTAAATCGTTATGCGCGATCACATTATATTGGTCGTAAAAAAGGCCGCATCGGCGGCCTTTAGCATGAAAGCTCTGAGATTACTTAACTTTATTTTCCAGATTCTCCACCTGCGGCACGCCCGAAGAGGCGGAGGAGGAGAGCAGTCCAGTTTTGGCATAACCGAACAGCTTCTCGCGGGTATCGGTAATATCCAGGTTACGCATGGTCAGTTGACCAATACGATCTTCAGCCGTAAACATAGAGTCGCCTTTCTCCATGGTCAAACGCTCTGCTTTATAGGTCAGGTTGTCAGAGACGGTATTGAGGATCGAGTAGTCGTTCCCGCGACGCAGTTCCAGCGTCACTTCACCTGTTATCTGGCTGGCAACCCAGCGTTGCAGAGAGTCACGCAGCATCAGCGCCTGGGAGTCAAACCAACGCCCCTGGTACAGCAGACGGCCCAATTGACGACCATGTGTATGATACTGCTCAATGGTGTCTTCGTTGTGAATACCGGTCAACAGACGTTCATAAGCGATATGTAGCAGTGCCATCCCCGGAGCCTCGTAAATACCACGGCTTTTCGCTTCGATGATACGGTTTTCAATCTGGTCGCTCATGCCCAGGCCGTGACGACCGCCGATACGGTTAGCTTCCAGCATCATTTCTACGTCGTCGCTAAAGGTTTTACCGTTCAGCGCCACTGGATGACCTTGCTCAAAGCGTACTGTGACTTCTTCTGCCGGGATCTTCACGCTCTCATCCCAGAACTTCACGCCCATAATCGGGTTGACGATTTTGACGCTGGAGTTGAGGTATTCCAGATCCTTCGCTTCATGCGTTGCACCAAGCATGTTGGAGTCCGTGGAGTAGGCTTTTTCGACAGACATTTTGTAGTCGAAACCGCAGGCAATCATAAATTCAGACATTTCATGACGGCCGCCCAGTTCATCAATAAAGTCAGTATCAAGCCACGGTTTGTAAATCTGCAGTTCAGCATTGGTCAGCAGACCGTAACGATAGAAACGTTCGATATCGTTTCCTTTATAGGTGCTGCCGTCACCCCAGATATTCACGCCATCTTCTTTCATGGCAGCAACCAGCATGGTGCCGGTCACGGCGCGGCCCAGCGGCGTCGTGTTGAAATAGGTCAGGCCGCCAGTAGTGTTATGGAAAGCGCCACACTGAATAGCGGCAATACCTTCGGCGACCAACTGCTTGCGGCAGTCGATCAGACGTGCGTTCTCCGCGCCGTATTCCATGGCACGACGAGGGATCGCATCGTAATCCTCTTCGTCTGGCTGGCCCAGGTTTGCAGTATATGCATAAGGAACCGCTCCCTTTTTTCGCATCCACAGCAGTGCGGCACTGGTGTCCAGACCGCCAGAAAAAGCGATACCAATACGTTGACCTACCGGGAGATGCTTGAGAATCGTCGTCATAAAATAACACCCTGCTTAATTAACTGATGATGAGCCTGGATTTCCGCTCTAACTGAATTTTTATGCAAAATAAATGAGTTTTCATTTAATCATCTTTTATCGGAGACAGGAAGAGTTTAGTGTGTTTTTTGTAAAATAATGCGCTTAAGGGAGAACAGGAGAAGACAAAAGTATTCAACAAATGAAAGTGAACTGGATATTCATTCATGTGATTAGCAATAAATGTTGACAAAATGTGGCGTGGATCACTATAATGCCTGCAGATTTTACGTCCCGTCTCGGTACACCAAATCCCAGCAGTATTTGCATTTTTTACCCAAAACGAGTAGAATTTGCCACGTTTCAGGCGCGGGGTGGAGCAGCCTGGTAGCTCGTCGGGCTCATAACCCGAAGGTCGTCGGTTCAAATCCGGCCCCCGCAACCACTTTCCCTTAGAGTTCTTTTTCAAATATACTGTGAAGACTTTGGCCTTCGTAGTGGGATTTGAAAAAATCCTTCTGGAAAGTGCTCCAGACCGCAGTTGCGGTTATAGGGTTCAGTTATATAAAGCCCCGATTTATCGGGGTTTTTTGTTATCTGACTACAGAATAACTGGGCTTTAGGCCCTTTTTTTATGTCTTGGGGGTGGGCTTGTCCACATTAGAGCAAAAATTAACAGAGATGATTACTGCGCCAGTTGAGGCCCTGGGTTTTGAGCTGGTTGGCATCGAGTTTATTCGCGGTCGCACATCCACACTGCGCATCTATATTGATAGTGAAGATGGCATCAATGTTGATGATTGTGCTGATGTGAGCCACCAGGTAAGTGCTGTGCTGGATGTTGAAGATCCCATCACCGTTGCTTATAACCTGGAAGTCTCCTCACCGGGTCTCGATCGCCCACTGTTCACGGCTGAACACTACGCCCGTTTTGTCGGAGAAGAGGTGACTCTGGTTCTCCGTATGGCGGTACAAAACCGTCGTAAATGGCAGGGCGTTATCAAAGCGGTAGACGGTGAAATGATCACAGTTACCGTCGAAGGTAAAGATGAAGTGTTCGCGCTGAGTAATATCCAGAAGGCGAACCTGGTTCCCCACTTTTAATAGTCTGGATGAGGTGAAAAGCCCGCGATGAACAAAGAAATTTTGGCTGTAGTTGAAGCCGTATCCAATGAAAAGGCGCTACCTCGCGAGAAGATTTTCGAAGCATTGGAAAGCGCGCTGGCGACAGCAACAAAGAAAAAATATGAACAAGAGATCGACGTCCGCGTACAGATCGATCGCAAAAGCGGTGATTTTGACACCTTCCGTCGCTGGTTAGTTGTTGATGAAGTCACCCAGCCGACCAAGGAAATCACCCTTGAAGCCGCACGTTATGAAGATGAAAGCCTGAACCTGGGCGATTACGTTGAAGATCAGATTGAGTCTGTTACCTTTGACCGTATCACCACCCAGACGGCAAAACAGGTTATCGTGCAGAAAGTGCGTGAAGCCGAACGTGCGATGGTGGTTGATCAGTTCCGTGAACACGAAGGTGAAATCATCACCGGCGTGGTGAAAAAAGTAAACCGCGACAACATCTCTCTGGATCTGGGCAACAACGCTGAAGCCGTGATCCTGCGCGAAGATATGCTGCCGCGTGAAAACTTCCGCCCTGGCGACCGCGTTCGTGGCGTGCTTTATTCCGTTCGCCCGGAAGCGCGTGGCGCGCAACTGTTCGTTACCCGTTCCAAGCCGGAAATGCTGATCGAACTGTTCCGCATTGAAGTGCCAGAAATCGGCGAAGAAGTGATTGAAATTAAAGCAGCGGCTCGCGACCCGGGTTCTCGTGCGAAAATCGCGGTGAAAACCAACGATAAACGTATCGATCCGGTAGGTGCTTGCGTAGGTATGCGTGGCGCGCGTGTTCAGGCGGTTTCTACTGAACTGGGCGGCGAGCGTATCGATATCGTTCTGTGGGATGATAATCCGGCGCAGTTCGTGATTAATGCGATGGCACCGGCAGACGTTGCTTCTATCGTGGTGGATGAAGATAAACACACCATGGATATCGCCGTTGAAGCCGGTAACTTGGCGCAGGCGATTGGCCGTAACGGTCAGAACGTGCGTCTGGCTTCGCAGCTCAGCGGTTGGGAACTCAACGTGATGACCGTTGACGACCTGCAGGCTAAGCATCAGGCGGAAGCGCATGCAGCGATTGACACCTTCACCCGTTATCTCGACATTGACGAAGACTTCGCGACTGTCCTGGTAGAAGAAGGTTTCTCAACGTTGGAAGAACTGGCCTATGTGCCGATGAAAGAGCTGTTGGAAATCGAAGGCCTTGATGAGCCGACCGTTGAAGCACTGCGTGAGCGTGCTAAAAATGCACTGGCCACCATTGCACAGGCCCAGGAAGAAAGCCTCGGTGATAACAAACCGGCTGACGATCTGCTGAACCTTGAAGGGATAGATCGTGATTTGGCATTCAAACTGGCCGCCCGTGGCGTTTGTACGCTGGAAGATCTCGCCGAACAGGGCATTGATGATCTGGCTGATATCGAAGGGTTGACCGACGAAAAAGCCGGAGCACTGATTATGGCTGCCCGTAATATTTGCTGGTTCGGTGACGAAGCGTAATAAACTGTAGCAGGAAGGAACAGCATGACAGATGTAACGATTAAAACGCTGGCCGCAGAGCGACAGACCTCCGTGGAACGCCTGGTACAGCAATTTGCTGATGCAGGTATCCGGAAGTCTGCTGACGACTCTGTGTCCGCACAAGAGAAACAGGCTTTAATTGACCACCTGAACCAGAAAAATTCAGGGCCGGACAAATTAACGCTGCAGCGTAAAACACGCAGCACCCTTAACATTCCTGGTACCGGTGGAAAAAGCAAATCGGTACAAATCGAAGTCCGCAAGAAACGCACCTTTGTGAAACGTGACCCGCAAGAGGCCGAGCGCCTTGCGGCGGAAGAGCAAGCGCAGCGTGAAGCGGAAGAGCAAGCCCGTCGTGAGGCAGAAGAATCGGCCAAACGCGAGGCGCAACAAAAAGCTGAACGTGAGGCCGCAGAACAAGCTAAACGTGAAGCCGCTGAACAAGCGAAACGTGAAGCTGCGGAAAAAGACAAAGTGAGCAATCAACAAGACGATATGACTAAAACCGCCCAGGCTGAAAAAGCCCGCCGTGAGCAGGAAGCTGCAGAGCTCAAGCGTAAAGCTGAAGAAGAAGCGCGTCGTAAACTCGAAGAAGAAGCACGTCGCGTTGCTGAAGAAGCACGTCGTATGGCGGAAGAAAATAAATGGACTGATAACGCGGAACCAACTGAAGATTCCAGCGATTATCACGTTACTACCTCTCAACATGCCCGTCAGGCAGAAGACGAAAGCGATCGTGAAGTCGAAGGCGGCCGTGGCCGTGGTCGTAACGCGAAAGCAGCGCGTCCGAAGAAAGGCAACAAACACGCTGAATCAAAAGCTGATCGCGAAGAAGCGCGTGCAGCGGTACGTGGCGGTAAAGGCGGAAAACGTAAAGGTTCTTCGCTGCAGCAGGGCTTCCAGAAGCCAGCTCAGGCCGTTAACCGTGACGTTGTGATCGGCGAAACCATCACCGTTGGCGAACTGGCTAACAAGATGGCGGTTAAAGGCTCTCAGGTCATCAAAGCGATGATGAAACTGGGCGCAATGGCAACCATCAACCAGGTTATCGACCAGGAAACCGCACAGCTGGTAGCCGAAGAGATGGGCCACAAAGTTATCCTGCGTCGTGAAAACGAGCTGGAAGAGGCGGTAATGAGCGACCGTGACACAGGTGCTGCGGCTGAACCGCGCGCGCCGGTGGTGACCATCATGGGTCACGTTGACCACGGTAAAACCTCTCTGCTGGACTACATTCGTTCAACGAAAGTGGCCTCTGGCGAAGCGGGCGGCATTACCCAGCACATTGGTGCATACCACGTTGAAACTGAAAACGGCATGATCACCTTCCTGGACACCCCGGGGCACGCCGCGTTTACTTCAATGCGTGCACGTGGTGCGCAGGCAACGGACATCGTAGTCTTGGTTGTTGCTGCAGACGACGGCGTAATGCCGCAGACCATCGAAGCTATCCAGCACGCGAAAGCGGCGGGTGTTCCGGTGGTGGTTGCTGTGAACAAAATCGATAAGCCAGAAGCCGATCCGGATCGCGTTAAGAACGAACTCTCTCAGTACGGCATCCTGCCAGAAGAGTGGGGCGGCGAAAGCCAGTTCGTACACGTATCTGCAAAAGCGGGTACCGGTATTGATGAACTGCTGGATGCTATCCTGCTGCAGGCTGAAGTCCTGGAACTGAAAGCCGTACGTAACGGGATGGCGAGCGGTGCGGTTATCGAATCCTTCCTCGATAAAGGCCGTGGTCCGGTTGCTACTGTGCTGGTACGCGAAGGTACTCTGCACAAGGGCGATATCGTTCTGTGTGGCTTCGAATACGGTCGTGTTCGTGCGATGCGTAACGAACTGGGTCAGGAAGTGCTGGAAGCGGGTCCGTCCATTCCGGTGGAAATCCTCGGCTTGTCCGGTGTTCCGGCTGCGGGTGATGAAGTTACCGTTGTACGTGACGAGAAGAAAGCACGTGAAGTTGCACTGTACCGTCAGGGCAAATTCCGCGAAGTTAAACTGGCTCGTCAGCAGAAATCTAAACTCGAGAACATGTTCGCCAACATGACCGAAGGCGAAGTTCACGAAGTGAATATCGTCCTGAAGGCAGACGTGCAGGGTTCTGTGGAAGCGATCTCCGACTCCTTGCTGAAACTGTCTACTGACGAAGTTAAAGTGAAGATCATCGGTTCTGGTGTAGGTGGTATCACCGAAACCGACGCCACCCTGGCTGCGGCGTCCAACGCCATCCTGGTTGGCTTTAACGTTCGTGCTGATGCCTCTGCACGTAAAGTGATTGAAGCGGAAAGCCTGGATCTGCGTTACTACTCCGTCATCTATAACCTGATCGACGAAGTGAAAGCGGCGATGAGCGGTATGCTGTCTCCTGAACTGAAACAGCAGATTATCGGTCTGGCGGAAGTTCGTGACGTGTTCAAATCGCCGAAATTTGGTGCCATCGCAGGCTGTATGGTTACCGAAGGTGTGGTTAAACGTCACAACCCGATCCGCGTTCTGCGCGACAACGTGGTTATCTACGAAGGCGAGCTGGAGTCCCTGCGCCGCTTCAAAGATGATGTTAACGAAGTCCGTAACGGTATGGAATGTGGTATCGGCGTTAAGAACTACAACGACGTCCGCACTGGCGATGTGATCGAAGTATTCGAAATTATCGAGATCCAACGTACCATCGCTTAAGGTTTTTAGGGTTCCATGCGGGATAAGGCGTTTACGCCGCATCCGGCATGGATTGCCTGATGCGACGCTGGCGCGTCTTATCAGGCCTATGTGAACAGCCCTTCCACCTGAAATTAATTTTAAAAAGGGGCTAACAGCCCCTTTTTTGTCAGGAGAATTTATTATGGCGAAAGAATTTGGTCGCCCGCAGCGCGTAGCGCAGGAAATGCAAAAAGAGATCGCTCTCATCCTGCAGCGTGAAATTAAAGATCCTCGTCTGGGCATGATGACCACCGTTTCCGGTGTCGAAATGTCTCGTGACCTGGCGTATGCCAAAGTATATGTGACGTTCCTCAACGACAAAGATGAAGACGCGGTTAAAGCGGGCATCAAAGCGTTGCAGGAAGCTTCTGGTTTCATCCGCAGTCTGCTGGGTAAAGCGATGCGTCTGCGTATCGTGCCGGAACTGACCTTCTTCTACGACAACTCACTGGTTGAAGGGATGCGTATGTCAAATCTGGTGACCAGCGTGGTCAAACATGACGAAGAACGTCGTGTTAACCCGGACGACAGCAAGGAGGACTAATGAGTCGTCCTCGTCGTCGCGGTCGCGACATTAACGGCGTTTTGTTGCTGGATAAACCGCAGGGTATGTCCAGCAACGATGCGCTGCAAAAAGTGAAACGTATATATAACGCCAACCGTGCCGGACACACCGGTGCGCTGGACCCGCTGGCAACTGGCATGTTGCCGATTTGCCTCGGGGAAGCGACGAAGTTTTCCCAGTATCTGCTGGACTCCGACAAACGCTATCGGGTGATTGCGCGTCTTGGACAGCGTACCGATACTTCTGACGCAGATGGACAAATCGTTGAGGAGCGTCCGGTAACCTTTAGTGCAGAGCAACTGGCGGCGGCGCTGGATACTTTCCGTGGCGATATCGAACAGATCCCTTCGATGTATTCAGCACTGAAATATCAGGGCAAAAAACTGTACGAATACGCGCGTCAGGGCATTGAAGTTCCACGTGAAGCGCGCCCGATTACCGTTTATGAATTGCTGTTTATTCGCCATGAAGGCAATGAGCTGGAGCTGGAAATTCACTGCTCAAAAGGCACTTATATCCGCACTATCGTTGACGACCTGGGTGAAAAACTCGGCTGTGGCGCGCATGTTATTTACCTGCGCCGTCTGGCGGTAAGTAAATATCCGGTTGAACGGATGGTGACCCTGGAGCACCTGCGTGAACTTGTTGAGCAAGCTGAACAGCAGGATATTCCGGCTGCGGAGTTACTTGATCCATTACTGATGCCAATGGACAGTCCAGCTTCGGACTATCCGGTGGTGAATCTTCCGTTAACGTCTTCTGTTTACTTCAAAAATGGTAATCCAGTTCGTACATCTGGTGCGCCGCTGGAAGGACTGGTTCGTGTTACAGAAGGTGAGAATGGCAAGTTTATCGGTATGGGTGAAATTGACGATGAAGGCCGCGTTGCGCCTCGTCGCCTGGTGGTTGAATATCCGGCGTAATGTTAACCATCTTGCGATAACAGGTCGCTACGAGTAGAATACTGCCGCTTAACGTCGCGTAAATTGTTTAACACTTTGCGTAACGTACACTGGGATCGCTGAATTAGAGATCGGCGTCCTTTCATTCTATATACTTTGGAGTTTTAAAATGTCTCTAAGTACTGAAGCAACAGCTAAAATCGTTTCTGAGTTTGGTCGTGGTGAAAACGACACCGGTTCTACCGAAGTTCAGGTAGCGCTGCTGACTGCACAGATCAACCACCTGCAGGGTCACTTTGCAGAGCACAAAAAAGATCACCACAGCCGTCGTGGTCTGCTGCGCATGGTTTCTCAGCGTCGTAAACTGCTCGACTACCTGAAACGTAAAGACGTAGCACGTTACACCCAGCTCATCGAGCGCCTGGGTCTGCGTCGCTAATTCTTGCGAGTTTCAGAAAAGGGGCCTGAGTGGCCCCTTTTTTCAAACTGACGGCAGCAATTCACTGGAAACTAATGTATTGTTGCTATGAATGATCTTCCGTTGCAGAGGTTCGCGCGGCTAATGAGAGGCTTTACCCACATTTGGCTGGGTTAGGGTTGTCATTAGTCGCGAGGATGCGCAGAAGATCGGGTATTAACACCAGTACCGTAAGGTGCTGTCTAAGAAAGAAAAGGGTATTACATTGCTTAATCCGATCGTTCGTAAATTCCAGTACGGCCAACACACCGTGACTCTGGAAACCGGCATGATGGCGCGTCAAGCCACTGCCGCTGTTATGGTTAGCATGGATGACACCGCGGTATTTGTTACCGTTGTCGGCCAGAAAAAAGCCAAACCAGGTCAGGACTTCTTCCCACTGACCGTTAACTATCAGGAGCGTACCTACGCTGCTGGTCGTATCCCGGGTAGCTTCTTCCGTCGTGAAGGCCGCCCAAGCGAAGGCGAAACCCTGATCGCGCGTCTGATTGACCGCCCGATTCGCCCGCTGTTCCCGGAAGGCTTCGTCAACGAAGTTCAGGTTATCGCCACCGTGGTTTCTGTTAACCCGCAGGTTAACCCAGATATCGTCGCGATGATTGGTGCTTCCGCAGCACTGTCTCTGTCTGGTATTCCGTTCAATGGCCCGATTGGTGCTGCCCGCGTAGGTTACATCAATGACCAGTATGTACTGAACCCGACTCAGGACGAGCTGAAAGAGAGCAAACTGGATCTGGTTGTTGCGGGTACTGAAGCCGCTGTACTGATGGTTGAATCTGAAGCTGAACTGCTGAGCGAAGACCAGATGCTGGGCGCAGTAGTGTTCGGTCATGAACAACAGCAGGTTGTTATTCAGAACATCAATGAACTGGTGAAAGAAGCCGGTAAACCGCGTTGGGACTGGCAGCCGGAGCCGGTAAACGAAGCGCTGAACGCGCGCGTTGCTGCACTGGCTGAAGCTCGTCTGAGCGATGCTTACCGCATCACCGACAAACAAGAGCGTTATGCGCAGGTTGATGTCATCAAATCTGAAACCATCGCTACGCTGCTTGCTGAAGATGAAACCCTGGACGAAAACGAACTGGGTGAAATTCTGCACGCTATCGAGAAAAATGTTGTTCGTAGCCGCGTACTGGCAGGCGAACCGCGTATCGACGGTCGTGAAAAAGATATGATCCGTGGTCTGGATGTGCGTACTGGCGTGCTGCCGCGTACTCACGGTTCTGCGCTGTTCACCCGTGGTGAAACGCAGGCGCTGGTTACCGCAACGCTGGGTACTGCACGTGACGCGCAAGTTCTTGATGAACTGATGGGCGAACGTACTGACACCTTCCTGTTCCACTACAACTTCCCTCCGTACTCCGTAGGTGAAACCGGCATGGTCGGTTCTCCGAAGCGTCGTGAAATTGGCCACGGTCGTCTGGCGAAGCGCGGCGTGCTGGCAGTAATGCCGGATATGGACAAATTCCCGTACACCGTACGTGTTGTGTCTGAAATCACCGAATCCAACGGTTCCTCTTCTATGGCTTCCGTGTGCGGCGCGTCTCTGGCGCTGATGGACGCAGGTGTGCCGATCAAAGCCGCTGTTGCGGGTATCGCGATGGGTCTGGTGAAAGAAGGCGACAACTACGTTGTACTGTCTGACATTTTGGGTGACGAAGATCACCTGGGCGATATGGACTTCAAAGTTGCGGGTTCCCGCGACGGTATCTCTGCACTGCAGATGGATATCAAAATTGAAGGTATCACCAAAGAGATCATGCAGGTTGCACTGAACCAGGCTAAAGGTGCGCGTCTGCACATCTTGGGTGTAATGGAACAGGCGATCAACGCGCCGCGTGGCGATATCTCTGAGTTCGCACCGCGTATCCATACCATCAAGATCAACCCGGACAAGATCAAAGATGTTATCGGTAAAGGCGGTTCTGTAATCCGTGCTCTGACCGAAGAAACAGGCACCACCATCGAAATTGAAGATGACGGTACTGTGAAGATCGCAGCGACCGATGGCGAGAAAGCGAAACACGCAATTCGTCGTATCGAAGAGATCACTGCAGAAATCGAAGTGGGCCGCGTCTACAATGGTAAAGTGACCCGTATCGTTGACTTTGGCGCATTTGTTGCCATTGGTGGCGGTAAAGAAGGTCTGGTCCACATCTCTCAAATCGCTGACAAACGCGTTGAGAAAGTGACCGATTACCTGCAGATGGGTCAGGAAGTACCGGTGAAAGTTCTGGAAGTTGATCGCCAGGGCCGTATCCGTCTGAGCATTAAAGAAGCGACTGAGCAGTCTCAACCTGCTGCAGCACCGGAATCTCCGGCTGCTGAACAGGGCGAGTAAGGTTGCCATTTGCCCTCCGCTGCGGCGGGGGGCTTTTAACCGGGCAGGACGCCTTGTTAGCAACCGGGAACAGGACGTTCATTCAACCGTGGTCTTCGGGAGTGGGAAATGAAGCCTTTTTTGCGCTGGTGTTTCGTTGCGACAGCACTTACGCTTGCAGGATGCAGTAATACTTCCTGGCGTAAAAGTGAAGTCCTCGCGGTACCATTGCAACCGACTTTACAGCAGGAAGTGATTCTGGCACGTATGGAACAAATCCTTGCCAGTCGGGCTTTAACCGATGACGAACGCGCACAGCTTTTATATGAGCGCGGAGTGTTGTATGATAGTCTCGGTCTGAGGGCATTAGCGCGTAACGATTTTTCGCAAGCGCTGGCAATCCGACCAGATATGCCTGAAGTATTCAATTACTTAGGCATATATTTAACGCAGGCAGGCAATTTTGATGCTGCCTATGAAGCGTTTGATTCTGTACTTGAGCTTGATCCAACTTACAACTACGCGCACTTGAATCGCGGGATCGCATTATATTACGGCGGTCGTGACAAGTTAGCGCAAGATGATCTGCTGGCGTTTTATCAAGACGATCCCAATGATCCTTTCCGTAGTCTGTGGCTTTATCTCGCCGAGCAGAAGCTCGATGAGAAGCAGGCTAAAGAAGTGTTGAAACAGCACTTCGAAAAATCGGACAAGGAACAGTGGGGATGGAACATTGTCGAGTTCTACCTGGGCAACATTAGCGAACAAACGTTAATGGAAAGGCTCAAGGCGGACGCAACGGATAACACCTCGCTCGCTGAGCATCTCAGTGAAACCAACTTCTATTTAGGTAAGTACTACCTAAGTCTGGGGGATTTGGACAGCGCCACGGCACTGTTCAAACTGGCGGTTGCCAACAACGTTCATAACTTTGTTGAGCACCGATACGCATTGTTGGAATTATCGCTCCTGGGCCAGGACCAAGATGACCTGGCAGAATCGGACCAGCAATAGCTGACGTACACATCAGCCCGTAATCTTATTTGATTGCCATCACCTTAACGGGTGAGGGCGTTGTTGTTCGTTAATACACCTACTTTGAGCCGGTTCACACTTTTCAATGAAAATTGCTGATCAATTTCATGATGAGTTATGTAGACTGGCCGCCATTAATTTTGAGGCACACGTACTACATGGCTGAATTCGAAACCACTTTTGCAGATCTGGGCCTGAAGGCTCCTATCCTTGAAGCCCTTAACGATCTGGGTTACGAAAAACCATCTCCAATTCAGGCAGAGTGTATTCCACATCTGCTGAATGGCCGCGACGTTCTGGGTATGGCCCAGACGGGGAGCGGAAAAACTGCAGCATTCTCTTTACCTCTGCTGCAGAATCTTGATCCTGAGCTGAAAGCACCACAGATTCTGGTGCTGGCACCGACCCGCGAACTGGCGGTACAGGTTGCTGAAGCAATGACGGATTTCTCTAAACACATGCGCGGCGTAAACGTGGTTGCCCTGTACGGCGGCCAGCGTTATGACGTGCAATTACGCGCCCTGCGTCAGGGGCCGCAGATCGTTGTCGGTACTCCGGGCCGTCTGCTGGACCACCTGAAACGTGGCACTCTGGACCTCTCTAAACTGAGCGGTCTGGTTCTGGATGAAGCTGACGAAATGCTGCGCATGGGCTTCATCGAAGACGTTGAAACCATTATGGCGCAGATCCCGGAAGGTCATCAGACCGCTCTGTTCTCTGCAACCATGCCGGAAGCGATTCGTCGCATTACCCGCCGCTTTATGAAAGAGCCGCAGGAAGTGCGCATTCAGTCCAGCGTAACGACCCGTCCTGACATCAGCCAGAGCTACTGGACTGTCTGGGGCATGCGTAAAAACGAAGCACTGGTACGTTTCCTGGAAGCGGAAGATTTTGATGCGGCGATTATCTTCGTTCGTACCAAAAACGCGACTCTGGAAGTGGCTGAAGCTCTTGAGCGTAACGGCTACAACAGCGCCGCGCTGAACGGTGACATGAACCAGGCGCTGCGTGAGCAGACACTGGAACGCCTGAAAGATGGTCGTCTGGACATCCTG
Organism: Escherichia sp. E2748; assembly: GCF_005781125.1. Lineage (NCBI taxonomy): Bacteria > Pseudomonadati > Pseudomonadota > Gammaproteobacteria > Enterobacterales > Enterobacteriaceae > Escherichia > Escherichia sp. E2748. The sequence continues at coordinate 251,885 of NZ_VATP01000003.1, read as the reverse complement.
ATTGCGACCGACGTTGCGGCCCGTGGCCTGGACGTTGAGCGTATCAGCCTGGTGGTTAACTACGATATCCCGATGGATTCTGAGTCTTACGTTCACCGTATCGGTCGTACCGGTCGTGCGGGTCGTGCTGGCCGCGCGCTGCTGTTCGTTGAGAACCGCGAGCGTCGTCTGCTGCGCAACATTGAACGTACTATGAAGCTGACTATTCCGGAAGTAGAACTGCCGAACGCAGAACTGCTGGGCAAACGCCGTCTGGAAAAATTCGCCGCTAAAGTACAGCAGCAGCTGGAAAGCAGCGATCTGGATCAATACCGCGCACTGCTGAGCAAAATTCAGCCGACTGCAGAAGGTGAAGAGCTGGATCTCGAAACTCTGGCAGCCGCCCTGCTGAAAATGGCACAGGGTGAACGTACTCTGATTGTTCCGCCAGATGCGCCGATGCGTCCGAAACGTGAATTCCGTGACCGTGATGATCGTGGTCCGCGCGATCGTAACGACCGTGGCCCGCGCGGCGACCGTGAAGATCGTCCGCGTCGTGAACGTCGTGACGTTGGCGATATGCAGCTGTACCGCATTGAAGTGGGCCGTGATGATGGTGTTGAAGTTCGTCATATCGTTGGCGCGATTGCTAACGAAGGCGACATCAGCAGCCGTTACATCGGTAACATCAAGCTGTTTGCTTCTCACTCCACCATCGAACTGCCGAAAGGTATGCCGGGTGAAGTGCTGCAACACTTTACGCGCACTCGCATTCTCAACAAGCCGATGAACATGCAGTTACTGGGCGATGCACAGCCGCATACTGGCGGTGAGCGTCGTGGCGGTGGTCGTGGTTTCAGTGGCGAGCGTCGTGAAGGTGGTCGTGAAGGCGGTCGTAACTTCAGCGGTGAACGCCGTGAAGGTGGTCGTGGTGATGGTCGTCGTTTTAGCGGCGAACGTCGTGAAGGCCGCGCACCGCGTCGTGATGACTCTACCGGTCGCCGTCGTTTCGGTGGTGATGCGTAATCATCGCTGAACAGCGAACACAATCTGTAAAATAATATATACAGCCCCGATTTTAACAATCGGGGCTTTTTTTCTGTCTTTTGTACTCGTGTACTGGTACAGTGCAATGCATAACAACGCAGTCGCACTATTTTTCACTGGAGAGAAGCCCACATGGCAACACTAACCACCACCCAAACGTCACCGTCGCTGCTTGGCGGCGTGGTGATTATCGGCGGCACCATTATTGGCGCAGGGATGTTTTCTCTGCCAGTGGTCATGTCCGGTGCGTGGTTCTTCTGGTCAATGGCGGCGCTGATCTTCACTTGGTTCTGCATGCTGCATTCCGGATTGATGATTCTGGAAGCTAACCTGAATTACCGGATCGGTTCGAGTTTTGACACCATCACCAAAGATTTGCTGGGCAAAGGCTGGAACGTGGTCAACGGCATTTCCATTGCCTTTGTGCTCTATATCCTGACCTATGCCTATATTTCTGCCAGTGGTTCGATTCTGCATCACACCTTCGCGGAGATGTCGCTGAACGTCCCGGCACGCGCGGCGGGTTTTGGTTTTGCACTGTTGGTGGCGTTTGTGGTGTGGTTGAGCACCAAAGCGGTCAGCCGGATGACGGCGATTGTGCTGGGGGCGAAAGTCATTACCTTCTTCCTCACCTTCGGTAGCCTGCTGGGGCATGTACAGCCTGCGACATTGTTCAACGTCGCCGAAAGCAATGCATCTTATGCGCCGTATTTGCTGATGACCCTGCCGTTCTGCCTGGCGTCGTTTGGTTATCACGGTAACGTGCCAAGCCTGATGAAGTATTACGGCAAAGATCCGAAAACCATCGTGAAATGCCTGGTATACGGTACGCTGATGGCGCTGGCGCTGTATACTATCTGGTTGCTGGCGACGATGGGCAACATCCCTCGTCCGGAGTTTATCGGCATCGCCGAGAAGGGCGGTAATATTGATGTGCTGGTACAGGCGTTAAGCGGCGTGCTGAACAGCCGTAGCCTGGACCTTCTGCTGGTCGTGTTCTCAAACTTTGCGGTAGCGAGTTCGTTCCTTGGCGTAACGCTGGGTTTGTTTGACTATCTGGCGGATCTGTTTGGTTTCGACGACTCAGCTGTGGGCCGCTTGAAAACGGCACTGTTGACCTTTGCCCCGCCTGTCGTTGGTGGTCTGCTGTTCCCGAACGGATTCCTGTACGCCATTGGTTATGCCGGTTTAGCGGCTACCATCTGGGCGGCAATTGTTCCGGCGCTGTTGGCCCGCGCATCGCGTAAACGCTTTGGCAGCCCGAAATTCCGCGTCTGGGGCGGCAAACCGATGATTGTGCTGATTCTGGTGTTTGGCGTTGGTAACGCATTGATCCATATTTTATCGAGCTTTAATTTGCTGCCGGTGTATCAGTAATCAGCGGTGCCTTATCCGACATGTCTGCTGCCTACACAATGCCTGATGTGCTTCGCTTATCAGGCCTACGTAGGACAGCGTTGCCAGCTCGGATAAGGCTTCCCGCGTTAAAACACACTATCCCAACAACTCTTCCTTAACATCCATCGCCAGCTCAAACGAATGCAGGCGCGCCTGGTGGTCGAAAATCTGCCCGTTAACCATAATCTCATCGGCGTCGGTTTCGCGCAGGATCGACTGCAAACCATGACGCACTTTCGCTTTATCGCCCACCAGCGACATACTCAGTGCCTGCTGCACGCCATACTGCTCGGACGGCGACCAGAACTGATCCATATTTTGAATCGGCGGCGGCAGTTGCCCGGTTTCGCCGCGGCGCAGCTTCACAAAGGCTTGCTGCATCGAGGTAAACAGGAATTCGGCATCGCGGTTGCTGTCGGCGGCGATAATATTGATGCACACCATCGCGTACGGTTTTTCCAGCCGTGCTGACGGTTTGAAGTTGCTGCGATAAAGATGCAGCGCCTGGAACAGCATATCCGGCGCGAAGTGTGAGGCAAACGCGAACGGCAGACCAAGCTGCGCTGCCAGTTGCGCACTGTAAAGGCTGGAGCCTAGCAACCACACCGGGATTTTCTCACCATAGCCCGGTACCGGGCGCACATGCGGATTGGGATCGCGGGCGTCAAACCAGTCCACCAGCTCCGCGACATCGCGGGGGAAATTATCAATATCGCCGCTCATATGACGACGTAGCGCCATCATTGTCCGCTGATCGCTACCTGGAGCACGTCCCAGCCCTAAATCGATTCGCCCCGGATAGAGTGTATTAAGCGTGCCGAACTGTTCGGCAATGACCAACGGTGAGTGGTTAGGCAACATCACGCCGCCGGAACCCAGATGCAGCGTGGTGGTATTCGCCGCCAGATAGCCAATCAATACCGACGTTGCAGCACTGGCAATGCCGGTCATATTGTGGTGTTCAGCCAGCCAGTAGCGATGATAGCCGCGCTTTTCAGCCAGACGGGCGAGGTCGAGAGAGTGGGAGAACGCTTCTCGTGCTGAAGAACCTTCGGGAATGGGGGCCAGATCGAGTAGCGAAAACGGAATGGTTTTATCAGTCATAACAGCTCACTTTGTTACCGATTAATCTTTAATACTGCATTAAAGAGTAGTTAACGTTGTTAACAAAGTGAGCTATATACTTAGGCTTGCAGCTCCAGCCCCGCCAGCCGCTTCCAGTAGCCGTTACAATCGCTGTTTGCCGTCAACGGCAGTGGCGCTGCGCCATTTTCATTGGCGCGGAAGGCGTCGAGCATCGCGAAAGTGTCAGTACCCTGCGGTGACAGGCGGACCACATCAACCAATCCCTGCATGGATGCCAGCTCGTTACCGAGGTTGTAAACGTAGCCGCTCATGGTCTGAATGCCGTTGAGTACAAACACTTGTTGGTTTTCCTGCGACAGCACGTTGCGCCCGTTCGGATACTTAATGCAGCAGGTTTCACACTCATCTTTCGGGCGGTCTTCCGAACGCGCGGTAAAGCAGCGGGCGGAGTAGGCCAGTGGCAGATGACCGTAGCTCAAGACTTCCACTTCAAACTGGTTGCGAATGCCCAGTTCATCGCACTGATTAAGCAGATTCACCAGCCAGTCGCGGGAAAGTTCCACCGGCATACACCAGCGCATCATGCCCTGTTTAAGCAATATTTTCAGCGTCACCGCGTTGTAGCAGTTCAGCGCATGCCCGGCGACGAACGGCAGTTTGCGCTCAGCGCACATATTCACCACGCCGAGATCGCTGGCTTCAATCAGAAACTCACCGTTCTCAACATAGCGTTTCAGTTCGCCCAGTTCGGAGGATGCCTGCACAAGCGCCAGCGTGGAGAGCACAATCTGCTTGCCACTTCCGGCGAGCGATTTTGCCATCTCCAGCCAGTCGCCAACTTTGGTTGCCCGGCGCTTGCTGCATACCGCTTCACCAAGATAAATCACGTCGGCGCTGCTGGCTGCGGCCTGCTGATAAAATTCTTCCAGCGTCTCTTTTGGCCAGTACCACAGCACCGGCCCTAAGGAATATTTCATTGCTTTTCTCACTGCCATTTACGGTGATACGCGCCAAGGGTGGTCTGCGTGCCTTCGGACATCGACCCGAGCGTCTCCATCCACGCGCTTTGCGGTACGAAGTTTTGCGGATCGGCCTTACAACGGTCGATAGCCTGACGCCAGACTTTCGCCACCTGGCTGACATACGCCGGGCTACGCTGGCGGCCTTCAATTTTCACCGAAGCAATATTTGCCGCCATTAACTCCGGCAGCAGTTCCAGGGTATTGAGACTGGTTGGTTCTTCAAGCGCGTGATAACGCTCGCCGTCCACCAGATAACGCCCTTTACACAGCGTCGGATAACCTGCGTTTTCGCCGTCCTGATAACGGTCGATCAGCACTTCGTTCAGGCGGGATTCCAGCCCCTGCGGCGTTTGTTGCCAGCGCACGAAGCGGGCCGGAGAACACGCGCCCACGGTGTTGGGCGATTCCCCCGTCAGATACGACGACAGATAGCAACGGCCTTCCGACATAATGCACAGGCTGCCGAAAGCGAACACTTCCAGCGGTACAGGGGTAACCCGCGCCAGTTGTTTCACCTGATGAATCGACAACACGCGCGGCAGCACCACGCGGGCAACGTCAAAATGGCGATGATAGAAGTTAATCGCCTCTTCATTGGTTGCCGAAGCCTGCACTGACACATGACGCTCAATATGCGGGTATCGCTCGGCGGCGTACTCCAGCATGGCGAGGTCGGCGAGGATCAGCGCGTCGGCACCCAGCTGCGCCGCCATATCCACGGCGCGCTGCCAACGGGCGTAACCGTCCGGATGCGCAAAAGTGTTAATTGCGATGTGAAGTTTGCGGTGATGTTGATGAACAAAACTCACCGCTTCCTGCAATTTTTTCTCGGTAAAGTTAAGGCCGGCGAAGTGACGGGCATTAGTATCATCTTTTAGCCCGATATAAACAGCATCTGCGCCGTTTTCGATGGCCGCCTTAAGCGCCGGGAGATTTCCGGCAGGGCAGAGCAGCTCCATAATTTTTCCTGAAGGTTGCGCAGTCAAAGCGCAAAAATGTTAACGAACTGGGATTTTAGTTAACCCTGCTGCGACAATTTTTGATTTAAGGCAGTTAAAGTTGTATTGGTGGTAGCAGCAATTTCATATGGAATTGTTGATTTATACCGCCATGTTATTTTTCCAATATGGCAAAATAGGATGATTGTTGAAGCAGGGAGTAAAACTCGTGTTGGATAAACTGCGTTCCCGCATTGTGCATTTGGGGCCATCTCTGTTGAGTGTACCGGTAAAACTGACGCCATTTGCGCTTAAACGCCAGGTTCTTGAGCAGGTCTTAAGCTGGCAATTCCGTCAGGCGCTGGACGACGGCGAGCTGGAGTTTCTTGAAGGCCGCTGGTTAAGTATTCATGTGCGTGATATTGACCTGCAATGGTTTACCTCGGTGGTGAATGGCAAACTGGTTGTCAGCCAGAACGCGCAAGCTGATGTGAGTTTTAGTGCCGACGCCAGCGATCTGCTGATGATTGCGGCGCGTAAACAAGATCCAGACACGCTCTTCTTCCAGCGTCGGCTGATGATTGAAGGCGATACGGAGCTGGGGCTGTATGTGAAAAACCTGATGGACGCCATTGAACTGGAGCAGATGCCGAAAGCCTTACGTATGATGCTGCTGCAACTGGCGGATTTTGTTGAGGCGGGAATGAAAACCGCGCCTGAAACCAAACAGACATCGGTAGGTGAACCATGCTAATTCGAGTAGAAATTCCCATTGATGCGCCGGGTATTGATGCCCTGCTGCGTCGTTCATTCGAAAGCGATGCGGAAGCGAAGCTGGTTCACGATCTGCGTGAAGATGGCTTTCTGACGCTGGGCCTGGTGGCGACAGATGACGAAGGTCAGGTCATTGGCTATGTGGCATTCAGTCCGGTAGATGTGCAGGGCGAAGACCTGCAATGGGTCGGCATGGCTCCGTTGGCGGTTGATGAAAAATACCGTGGACAGGGGCTGGCACGCCAACTGGTCTATGAAGGACTCGATTCGCTTAATGAGTTCGGCTATGCCGCAGTGGTGACGCTGGGCGATCCGGCGCTGTACAGTCGTTTCGGCTTTGAACTGGCGGCGCATCACGATCTGCGTTGCCGCTGGCCGGGCACTGAAAGCGCCTTCCAGGTACATCGTTTAGCGGATGACGCGCTGAACGGCGTAACCGGGCTGGTTGAGTATCACGATCACTTCAATCGCTTTTAATCTCCGGGGTTTGCAGACTCCTTAATAGCTCTGCAAACCCTGCGCCTTCCGCTACCAGACGCTCTTTTTGCCGTTTGGTCAGTTGCTTAACGCGATATTCCGCCCGTAGTGCCAGCGAACGGTCACCCACTGGCGCGGAAAACGCCAGCGTTAGTTCACCTTTCCCACGCAGTGCTTTTGCCCCTTTGCCGCTCTGATGTTGCTGATAGCGGCGTTCGACATCCGTGGTGATCCCGGTATAAAGCTTATTGTCGGTGGTACGGATCAAGTAAAGAAACCAGGGTGTCATCGTCTGCGTCACATGTTAAGGTCTGGCCCACAGTATAAAAGAGAACAGCAATGGAAACACTCACCGCCATCAGCCGTTGGCTGGCAAAACAACATGTTGTCACCTGGTGTGTGCAGCAGGAAGGGGAACTCTGGTGCGCTAATGCCTTTTATCTTTTTGATGCGCAGAAAGTTGCCTTCTACATTTTGACGGAAGAAAAAACGCGCCACGCGCAGATGAGCGGGCCGCAGGCGGCGGTTGCCGGAACGGTAAACGGGCAGCCGAAAACGGTAGCGTTAATCCGTGGCGTGCAGTTTAAAGGCGAGATCCGCAGGCTGGAAGGTGAGGAAAGCGACCACGCGCGCAAGGCGTACAATCGTCGCTTTCCGGTTGCCCGAATGCTGTCGGCGCCGGTGTGGGAAATCCGGCTCGATGAAATCAAATTCACCGACAATACGCTGGGCTTTGGTAAAAAAATGATTTGGCTACGTAATTCAGGCACCGAGCAGGCGTAACGCCTCGCGGTTAAACGCTGGCAAATCGTCCGGTGTTCGGCTGGTAACCAGCTGATCTTTATCGACCACCACTTCCTGATCGTAAAATTCCGCGCCCGCGTTTTTAACATCAATAATGATCGGTTTAACGGCGGTCAGTTTGCGCCCCCGAATCACATCGGCGCTGATCAGCAGCTGCGGGCCGTGACAGATGGCGAAAACAGGTTTGCCGCTATTCACAAAATCTCGGGTAAAGGTGACAAAACGGTTGTCGCCACGCAGATAATCCGGTGAATGACCGCCTGGTAGCAGCAGGGCATCAAACTCTGCTGGCGTCACTTCATCGATGGATTTATCGATGGTCACGCTGGCTTCTCCTTTTTTGCCTTTCACCGTTTTACCCGCTTGTTTTTCAATGGTAATCACTTCGTGTCCGGCTTTACGGAACTCGTCTGCGGGTGAAGTGAATTCTGAATCCTCAAATTCATCAGTGATTAAAACGGCAATCTTCTTACTCATGTTTCCTCCGCGTTGTTGCATTGGATGAGGCGAATTTCTCACGATCGGGGATAATTACCTCGTAGACTATTAAGCCTGGTGCATGTACCAGGGAGCGCAAGGCGGACAATTCTGTAAAGGAGCGAAGATGAGTCAGGTACTGATTACAGGCGCAACGGGGCTGGTGGGCGGTCACCTGCTGCGGATGTTGATTAATGAACCGAAAGTTAACGCCATAGCCGCGCCGACGCGACGCCCGTTGGGCGATATGCCTGGCGTGTTTAATCCCCATGATCCGCAACTGACCGACGCGCTGGCGCAGGTCACCGATCCCATCGACATTGTGTTTTGTTGTCTCGGCACCACGCGGCGAGAAGCGGGGAGCAAAGAGGCGTTTATTCATGCCGATTACACGCTGGTTGTGGACACCGCATTAACCGGGCGGCGACTGGGCGCTCAGCATATGCTGGTGGTTAGTGCTATGGGTGCCAATGCCCACTCGCCGTTTTTCTATAACCGCGTCAAAGGGGAGATGGAAGAAGCATTAATCGCCCAGAACTGGCCGAAACTAACCATCGCTCGCCCGTCGATGTTGCTGGGCGATCGTAGCAAACAGCGGATGAACGAAACGCTTTTTGCGCCGCTGTTCCGTTTGTTACCCGGTAACTGGAAATCCATTGATGCGAGAGACGTGGCGCGGGTCATGCTGGCAGAGGCGATGCGGCCAGAGCATGAAGGTGTGACCATTTTAAGCTCTTCAGAATTACGCAAAAGAGCTGAATAATTATTCCCAAGAATTGATGGTGAGCGTAATATTCACGCGCTCAATTATCATAACTTATTCCTGGGGAATGCTATGACTGGTCAGTCTTCATCTCAGGCGGCAACGCCCATTCAGTGGTGGAAACCCGCGCTTTTCTTTCTCGTTGTCATTGCCGGTCTCTGGTATGTGAAATGGCAACTTTATTACGGCAAAGCGTTTACTGCCGCTGAAACCCACAGTATCGGTAAATCTATCCTTGCGCAGGCGGATGCTAATCCGTGGCAAGCGGCGTGGGATTACGCGATGATCTATTTCCTCGCGGTATGGAAAGCGGCGGTGCTGGGTGTGATCCTCGGCTCGTTGATTCAGGTGCTGATCCCGCGTGACTGGCTGCTGCGCACGCTTGGGCAATCGCGCTTTCGCGGCACGCTGCTGGGAACGCTGTTTTCGCTGCCGGGTATGATGTGTACCTGCTGTGCGGCTCCGGTCGCGGCGGGGATGCGTCGCCAACAAGTGTCGATGGGCGGTGCGCTGGCATTCTGGATGGGGAATCCGTTGTTAAACCCGGCGACGCTGGTGTTTATGGGATTTGTCCTCGGCTGGGGCTTTGCCGCGATTCGTCTGGTGGCGGGGCTGGTGATGGTGTTGCTGATTGCGACGCTGGTGCAAAAATGGGTGCGTGAAACACCGCAAACGCAGGCACCGGTCGAAATTGACATACCGGAATCGCAGGGCGGGTTTTTTAGCCGCTGGGGCAGAGCGCTATGGACGCTTTTCTGGAGCACGATCCCGGTTTATATCCTTGCTGTACTGGCGTTGGGGGCCGCTCGTGTCTGGTTATTCCCCCATGCTGATGGTGCGGTCGATAACAGCCTGATGTGGGTGGTGGCGATGGCGGTAGCAGGATGCTTGTTTGTCATTCCGACGGCGGCAGAAATTCCAATTGTGCAAACGATGATGCTGGCAGGTATGGGAACTGCTCCGGCGCTGGCATTGTTGATGACGCTCCCGGCGGTAAGTTTGCCGTCGCTGATAATGTTGCGTAAAGCGTTCCCGGCAAAAGCCTTATGGCTGACGGGGGCGATGGTGGCAGTGTCTGGAGTGATTGTCGGCGGGCTGGCGCTGTTGTTCTAAATATGCCGGATGCGGCGCGAGCGCCTTATCCGGCCTACGTTTTGTATCGTTGTAGGCCTGATAAGACGCGGCAAGCGTCGCATCAGGCATTACAAGAGCGGCTATTTAATAAACGTAAACGCTGTGGTTACACGCTTCACGCCGCTAACCCGGCTGGCAATATCTGCCGCTGCTTTCGCTTCACGTTCAGTCACCAGCCCCATCAGGAACACTTCACCGTTTTCGGTAGTCACTTTCACGTTGGACGATTTCACCAGATCGCTGGTTAACAGCTGCGAACGCACTTTGGTGGTGATCCACGTATCGTTAGATGCTTCGCCCAGACCAATCGGCTGGCCCTGACGAATCTCGTTATACACTTCATTCGCGCCATCTACGCCCATAGCAATCTGTTTGGCGCGAGCCGAAAGTTCAGAGTTTGGTGACTGCCCAACCAGCAGCACTTTGCCCTGATAGGCCGTTACATTAATGCGCGCTTCTTTCTTAATCTGCTCGTCTTTCGACAATGCGCTGTTCACGCGCACTTCCAGAGTACCATCGTCCACCTGGGTACCGACACTGCGTGGGTCAGTTGCGGCTTTGGTACCCACAGCAGCGGTACCCACTACGGCAGCGGCAACACAACCTTGTAACAGCAGCGCGGAAATAAGGACTGCGATTGGCGATAATGCCTTCATGTATTCTCCTTAATCATCCTGGTGAGGGAAAAGCGTGTTATCGATCAGATCGCACAGGCAATTTACCGTCAGCATATGCATTTCCTGAATGCGAGCACTACGATGCGAAGGAATGCGGATCTCCACATCCTGTGGCCCTAACAAACCTGCAAGTTCACCGCCGTCATAGCCGGTCAATGCCACAATGGTCATATCACGCGTAACGGCGGCTTCAACAGCTTTAACGATATCGCGACTGTTACCGCGAGTAGAAATGGCTAACAATACATCTCCCGCATGACCCAGCGCTCGTACCTGTTTTGCATACACTTCATCATGTAAGCGATCGTTGGCAATCGCCGTTAAGACAACATTATCAGTATTTAGTGCAATGGCAGGTAGGCTGGGCCGCTCCGTTTCGAAACGGTTGATCATGCTGGCAGCAAAATGCTGTGCGTTGGCAGCGGAGGTTCCATTACCACAACAGAGGATTTTGTTGCCATTGAGCAGAGACTGAACCAGCGTCATGGCTGCACGGGAGATGGCATCCGGAAGCGCCTCTGCCGCCGCAATTTGAGTTTGAATGCTTTCAGTGAAGCAAGCTTTAATTCTTTCTTGCACGCTAATCCTTAAACCTTAATTATGAGTGGTCATTAAAGGCATCCTTAATCCACTCAACCTCATTCCCGGTGAAGGCTACCACATCGAACCGGCAATCCACAGTATCAAAACTCCCATTATGACGCGCGAGCCACAAGCGGGCAGTCTGTAATAATTTGTGTTGTTTGCTGCGGGTCACACTGGCTACCGCGCCGCCGTATAGGGCAGAGCGGCGGTAGCGCACTTCGACAAAAACGGTGGTCTGGCCTTCACGCATTATCAGATCGATCTCGCCGCCACGCTCGTTCACGTTAGCGGCGATAAACCGCAGTCCTTTGCCTTCCAGCCAGCGACGCGCTTGTACTTCCCACGCATCGCCAGTCTGTTTAGTGGTTAACTGGCGGGGACTACCTGACCTTGTTGGTACTGTAGCCATGATAACTTCCTGTTAATCACGCAATCCGGGTTAGCCGTCAGACCTCCGGTATTACCGTTGATTTCAAAACCCTGAACCTGGCGCATTTGTGAGAAATGATTTGCCAGCGACCATGCATCAACACCCATTGCATACATGCGAGCCAGCGAATAATCGTTATTCACTGCGCTGAGCGCCTGCTGCATTAACGGCAGATTACCGCCTGCCAGCATCGGGATCTCGCTGTACTGTAATCCTTCCATCTCAAGTCGGAAATCAGGGCCAGCGGAGCCTTGTGCGCTGCGGGAACTGGCGTACAGCGTTGCACCGCTATGGCTGCCGTTACGCATGGCGATCATCGGTTTGACGAAAGCGATTTCGCCCGGCGTTGCCACAATATAGACCGCGTCGACACGACCACCGTTATTAGTGAACTGGTCATCGGTTGGTGTGGTTTGCAGCGTCGGGTTGTTTGTGGTCATGCCGGAATCAGTTGTCGCTCTGGGGGTAATCGGGCTACCCGTTAAAGCGATGCCGGAGCCGCCATTCACGCCCGCGCGTAATTCGCTGATGGAACCAAATTTTTGTTGCAGAACGGTACCGCCACCCAATTTCTGCCACTCTTGCGCGAAGGCGTTTGCTACGCGGTCGCCAAGCGAACTGCGCGGGATCAGCACCAGCGGCGCCTGTTTCCCCTGGTCACGAATATGACGTGCCGCATCGCGTGCTTCATCTTCCGGCGATAGCGCGAAGTAACAGATATTAGCGCGGTTTTCGATATTTTCCGGCTGATTCAGCGCCAGAACGTTCAGTGGAGTGTTGCTCTTCAGCAACTCCTCAACATTATTTTTCAGCAGCGGACCGACCACAATGCTCGCGCCGTCTTGCTGAACCTGGCTTAAGATCTGGCTAAGCGGTTGCGAAGAGGTATCGTAGATTTTCAGTTCTGCGGCTGGATTCGCTGGCGTGCTTACCGCCGCAGTACTTGCCGCAGGGGCGCTTACAGGCACCGGCTGTGCTGCGGTTTCTTCACCCGTTAAATCGCTAACCGAGGCTTGTGCCGGGCTGGCAACGCCATCCACGGTTTGCGGCTGGGGTTGTTCTGCCACGTCAGCGGCAGGCGCGGTAGCTACCTGAACCGCCACTGGCTGAGTGCCAATGTTTTTCGCCGCTTCAAAGCCTTGCTGAATTGTGCGACCAAATACCGCAGCCTGACCATTCAACGGCAGCAGCAGGGCGATTTTATTGGTTGACGCTGGTTTGAAAGCTTTTACGTTTACCAACTGTGTTGGCAGCATTTTCGCGCCCGGGTTGTTCGGATAACGTTTTTGCCAGTCGGCGATCCCGGCTTTCATCATGTTGGGATCGTTACGGTTATCAAACCAGACGCGTTGCAGATCCAGCCAGCCTTGCAGGATATTTTCGTCGGCGTTAATCACCAGCGTATTCGCCTGCTGTTGGGTCATGGACGATAGCGCTTGCCAGGTAGCGTCAATATTCTGTTGCTTTTCCTTCGCGCCGAGCAGAGGTTCCTGGGCGACTAACGCACGCAGTAATTCAATGGAAGGACGTCCCTGGCTGGCATCGATTTTCGCCTGCCAGTAGCGCGCCTGCTGATTTTGTTCTAAATCGGTTGGCGTGATTTTTGCCAACAAGGTCTGTGCGCCAGTAAAATCTTTTTGCGCCAGCTTGATTTCTACCGCCAGCAGCGTTTTCTCGCGACGCTGGGTATCGTTTAGTTCTTGCGGTAGTTGGTTAAACAACTCCACCGCTTGCCCGGTTTTGCCTTCTTTCACCAGTGCACGAATGGCGAGTAATTGCCAGTTGATCCTGGTATCATCAGAGCTTTGCTGCATCTGCTGTAGATAAAAGGCAGAATCGGCCTGCGCCGTCCCCTGCATGTAGGCAGTGGACTGATCGGGGGTATGGGTGCCACAACCGGCGAAAATTAGGGCTGCCAGAACAACAGGCAGACAACGCGCGGCTTTCAAACGAGAAAATGTTGAGGGTACCATAATGTATCCAGTGATATTTTTTTTACGCAATGCTCAATATTAAATCGGCAATACGGACGACACAATGAAACAACACCAATCGGCGGATAATTCTCAAGGCCAGCTCTATATTGTACCTACGCCAATCGGTAATCTGGCGGACATTACCCAGCGTGCGCTTGAGGTATTGCAGGCCGTTGATCTGATTGCTGCCGAGGATACCCGTCATACCGGTTTACTGCTGCAACATTTTGGGATAAACGCCCGGTTGTTCGCGCTTCATGACCATAATGAACAACAAAAAGCCGAAACGCTGCTGGCGAAGCTGCAAGAGGGGCAAAACATTGCGCTGGTTTCCGATGCTGGAACGCCGCTAATTAACGATCCTGGCTACCATCTGGTGCGTACCTGCCGTGAAGCGGGGATTCGCATAGTGCCACTACCGGGGCCATGTGCTGCCATCACTGCGTTAAGCGCTGCGGGTTTACCATCAGATCGTTTTTGTTATGAAGGCTTCCTGCCTGCCAAATCAAAAGGTCGTCGCGATGCGTTGAAAGCCATTGAAGCGGAACCACGTACGCTGATTTTTTATGAATCGACCCACCGTCTGTTAGATAGCCTGGAAGATATCGTTGCGGTATTGGGCGAATCGCGCTACGTGGTGCTGGCACGTGAGCTCACCAAAACCTGGGAAACCATTCACGGCGCGCCCGTTGGCAAGCTGCTGGCGTGGGTAAAGGAAGATGAAAACCGCCGCAAAGGCGAAATGGTGCTGATTGTCGAAGGCCATAAGGCGCAGGAAGACGACTTACCCGCCGATGCACTGCGCACGCTGGCGCTGTTACAGGCCGAGCTTCCGCTGAAAAAAGCGGCGGCGCTGGCAGCAGAAATTCACGGCGTGAAGAAAAACGCGCTGTATAAGTACGCGCTGGAGCAGCAAGGGGAGTGATTTGATTACAGGCGTCGCAGCAGGAATAGAGCTACAACGCCTGTACCAGGCGAGTTAACGACGACACATCTCATCAATCACGCATGTGAAATGGTTATGCAGCCATAAAAACGAAGCCGGGATAGCGGTGGAGACTTTAGCCGTGAGAAAACGCGCTGTTGCATCCTGCTTTCCTTCGCCAGTCACCAGTAGCAAAACTTCGCGGGCATTGAGAATATCCTTCAGTCCTAAGGTGATCCCCCGGGTTACGGGGCGACCCGCGGTTATTAACATTTCATGTTGCTGCGTTCTGGCATCAAGTTGGCTGATATGGCAGGCCGGTTGCAGGCTTTCTCCCGGCTCGTTCAGCCCCAGATGACCGTTTTTCCCCAGTCCAAGTACGCACAAATCGATACCACCTTTGAGCGCAATCAGGTTCGTTACCCGCTCACACTCCGTCTCGTTAATATCTTCAGAGCGAAAGCTGATGAACTGGTCTTCACGTAGCCCCAGCGGCTGTACGATATGTTGCTGAAGGAAGGTTTCGCAGGTGCCGGGCAGGGTTAATGGCAGATCCACCCATTCGTCGAGCTTGACGAAGGTCAGCTGGCTGACATCAATATGCTGCTGGTGAATTTTCTCCACCAGATAATAATACGTCAGTAATGGCGTGGCTCCGGTCGCCAGGCAGATCACGGCGTTCGGTTTACTACGAATCACACCCAATAAATATTCGCTGGCGCGTTCACTTAACGCCGTATAGTTTTCAACTTGCTGAAGGATTTGCACAGGATGAAATTCCTTAAGTAAAGAGGCTCCGTCAGGTGCGATGCTCAGACCGATGGCAAACGCAAAATTGCCTGATGCGCTACGCTTATCAGGCCTACATCGTTTCTGCAATATATTGAATTTGCATGATTTTGTAGGCCGGATAAGGCGGTAACGCCGCATCCGGCATGAACAAAGCGATCTTTGTTAACAATCTGAGGCACCGCCAGACGCAGTGCCTCGTTTTATTTATAAAATGCCGAAGGCGGAACAAACGATGGAAAGCACAAAAGTCACGCCGATTAACAGCACCGGATGCGCTTTTTTCACCCGTAGGAAGTAATACATCAGCAGGGTATAAGCCATCGGCAAAATATTCGGGAAGACTTTATCGAAGAAATCCTGTTGCAGAGCGACGCTGTGGGTACTGTCGATAGCAAACGACGTCACCACGTTAATATGCACATATGAAGCGATCAGCCCGCCAATTACCGTGATCCCGAGGATGGTTGCCGAACGGGCGATCATCTGCGAGTTTTCTCTAACTTTATCGATAGCCTTTACGCCGACCGAATAACCAACGTGGGTCCAGCCAACGCGGAGGAAAAAGATAATCAGGTACACGGCGAAGAACAGAATCGGCCCCAGCAGGTTTCCCTGGCTGGCAAATGATGAGCAAATTCCCGCCATAATCGGCAACAAAGTGAACCAGAAAATCGCATCGCCAATTCCGGCGATTGGGCCGAACAGCGCCACTTTGAGGCCTTTAATGGTGTCGCGGTTTTCCCCTTTCTCTTCCATCGAAATTAACAATCCCATCAGGAATCCGACCAGATTCGGATGGGTATTAATAAATTCGAGGTTATCTTTCATCGCTGCGCTTAAGCCCGGTTTGTCGTCCTTATAAATCTTTTTCAGGATCGGCAACATCGCCCAGGTAAAACCGCCCGCCTGCATCCTTTCGTAGTTAAAGCTCGCTTGCAGCAGCGACGAACGAAAGCCCAGACGGGTGATATCTTTTTTACTGATTTCAGATCCCATTGCTGTAGTCCTCTTCTTCATTTTTACTGGCAACGGGCTGCGGTTGCGCTTGCTGCCGGGATTTCGCATTGAAAAACTCATACACCGCAAAGCCTGCGCCCAGCACGGCAACCGGCAACAGGTTGCTGACCTGGATGTAGCAAACAAACAGGAAACCAGCGATCAGGTAAGGGATATATTGCGCTTTGAACATCACGCGCAGCAGCAGACCAAAACCAACGGCAGGTAGAATGCCGCCAGCCACTTCAAAGCCGTGGGTCAGCCAGGCGGGCATCGCCTTCACCAGCGCCTGCATCGCGCCCTGCGCCAGGTAAGTACAGAGGAAAGCAATCACCGCATACGCTAAAGCGACAATTAGCATCGTTGTCCAGTTAAGTCGGGAAAACGCTGCTGTATCCGCCTCTTTCGCGCATTTATCGGCTTTGGTCATAAATAATGAGAATGCCGAATAGAAGAACAGAATGACGTACTGCATTAACAAACTAAACGGCAGGCCAAGACCAATTGCCGTTTTGGCATCAACGCCCGTAGACCATGCAATGACTGTGGTCATCAGACCCGCCATAATCGGGTTGGGCGGCTGAACACCCCCGGCAGGGGTTAATCCGGCGAAAGCCAGCTCTGTCAGACCACCGGTAATTAAGCCAGTCTGAATATCACCGAGAATAGCGCCAGTGAGGGTACAAACGATTATCGGGCGGAATAAAAATAAGGCTTCCAGCCAAAAATCAATCCCCAGAACGAAAACTAACGCCGCCAGGGATAGCCCCTGAATTAGGGTTATTTCATGCATTTTTATTACCTCAAACCAATATTAAGGCGATTTTAAATTTAGTCAGGAATTTGTTCTTTTTGATCGCCGGGGACGTCCTGGATAAAAACATTTACGCCGCGTTGTTTAATAAAATGTAAGTCCGTGAGATCTTGAGAATCGACATACACTTTACTGCTGATTTGCTTTTTCCCTTCCGAGAAATGCATATTACCGACGTTGACATCTTTCAGGTCAATACCACCTTCTACCAATTTACGTACCGTTTGTGGCGTACGGCAAATCAGGAAGATCTTCTGAAGCGGCGCAGCTTTTCCGATAACATTAATGGTTTTTTCGATAGTAAAGAAACGAATGCCAAAGCCGTAGGTTTCTGCGGTAATCCCCATCAATTTCTGTTGAATATCATCGTTAGCGACGACATCATCCACGACTACCAGCAGATTCGCACCGATAGTGGATGTCCAGGTCACGCCAACCTGGCCATGAACCAGACGGTTATCAATACGGGTTAAGAGAATATTTGGACTGCTCATTGTGTAATCCTCACCATAAAGTTGAATAATATAATCTTTTTAAATATATTATTGTTGCGATATTGTACTGATGTATTTATTAAGGTTTAGTTATCTCCTTTGCCGTTAAGGCACTACCCGATATTAATCGGGCAGTGCATTCTGAAAAATCGTATAAAATTAATGATTACGCGGAAATTCGATTCGCTGAACCACAGACATTAATTTTATTTCTGACGACTTCTTTCATCGCATCCATACCGACGCGCATATAATAACGAGGATCATTACCCTGCGGATTTTCCGCAAACCAGGCTTTTACCGCACCTGCGAAGGCAATTTTCAATTCCGTGGCAACGTTCACTTTTGTTACACCAAGCTCAATAGTGCGGCGGACAAATTCATCCGGGACATCGCTGGCACCATGCAGCACCAGAGGAACATCCACCACTTCACGAATTTCCGCCAGCCGCTGGAAATCAATCTTCGGCGTTTTGCTGTATAAGCCGTGCGCCGTACCAATCGCTACCGCCAGGCTGTCGACGCCAGTCAGTTCGACAAAGCGTTTAGCTTCTTGTGGATCGGTCAGGAATGCACTTTCGGCGTCGACGCTCATGTCATCTTCAACACCGCCCAGACGGCCCAGTTCTGCTTCCACGCTGCAATCCTGCGAGTGGCAGAAGCCGACAACCGATTTCACCAGCTTCACGTTCTCGGCAAATGGGAAGTGACTGCCGTCGATCATCGCACTGCGTACGCCTGCGTGGACTTTTCGGCGAATATCATCGAGTGATTCG
This sequence comes from Escherichia sp. E2748, assembly GCF_005781125.1. Lineage (NCBI taxonomy): Bacteria > Pseudomonadati > Pseudomonadota > Gammaproteobacteria > Enterobacterales > Enterobacteriaceae > Escherichia > Escherichia sp. E2748. The sequence continues at coordinate 233,521 of NZ_VATP01000003.1, read as the reverse complement.
TGGTGGTCGAGATGCAGCGCCAGCGGCATGTTGTAGGTTGTGGAATAGGCGCTACACAGAGCGTAAATCTCTTCTAGCGCAATATGTTTAAAGGTCCCCGGCGTCCCGGCGAGGATCACTGGCGATCGCATTTCGCTACATACTTCGAGGATCGCCTGGATCGTCTCGGCGTTATGAATGTTAAAGGCTGGCACCGCGTAGCCATTGGCCTGGGCGTCCTGTAACAGATATTTGGTGGAGATAATGCTCATAATGCGATCCTCTTATGCCTGCCACGGATGAATGATTACGCCTTGCACCACGCGGTTTACGGTGCCACTGGCGGATGGGGTATCCGGCGTATTGCCCATGTGCAACGACTGCATCAGTGCAAACGTCTGGGCGTACATCAGGAAGCAAAATGCCTGTTCAACGTCGATAAAGTGACGGGATGGCGGCAGGATGATATGCGGGCCAGCGGCGATAACATCGTTACTTTCCGCGGCGATGGCGATTACGCGCATTGCCTGGTTGTCACGGCGGAGTTCTGCCAGCAGATCAAGATCATACTGACGGGTGTAAGGGTGGCTGGAGATAAATACCACCACCAGCGTTTCGTTATTGACCAGCGATTTTGGTCCATGACGGAATCCGGTCGGGGAATCATAAAAGGCCGCCAGTTTACCCGCCGTTAGTTCCAGCACTTTCAGCGCCGACTCGCGTGCTGCGCCCTGTAAGCCACCGCTACCGAGATAAACGATCCGTTTCCACGGTGCGTAACCAAACACACCTTCGCTGAAATCGCCCAGTGAGGTCAGGATCGCCTGGCAACGATCCGCCACATCGCGGAAGCTCTGGCTGTTGATCGTCTCAGGTGCGAAAACCGCGAGGCAGCTGGCCATCATGGTGGTAATGCTGCTGGTCATCGCAAAGCCGCGATCGTGTGTTTCTGCGGGCATCAGCAGGGCAAACGCGTTGTCGCTGTTGATCGCGTTTTGGTAAAGATCGCCCGCTTCGTTGCAGGTGATCGGCAGGTGATAGCACTCGGGTACAAACTGATTCGCCAGTTCCACGGCGGCAACGCTTTCCGGGCTGTTGCCGGAACGCCCGAAGGAGATCAACAGCAGCGGATGAGCTGGGTTCAGGTAGTCCATCGGATTAGTGACCAGATCGGTGGTTGGTACGGCGCTGAAGTTTTTACCGGTATGGCTGGCGAGCCACGGCGCGATGATGTCACCGATAAATGCCGAGGTTCCGGCTCCGGTCAGGATGATCCGCAGATTCTCTTTGCGCAGTAACGGTTCAAGGAAGTTACTGAGCGCGGAACGTAACGCGTCGATGTTGGTGAGGGAACGGATCCATGCGCGAGGCTGATGACGGATCTCTTCTTCGGTCCATGTACCGGTGGTCGCGGCAGCAGGGGTGTAATTTTCTGACATAACTCAATCCTTAGTCTGATGAACTTGACTTCCGGCGTGGTAGCTTTCGTTAGCCTTTCGTTTCATTTCACTTGGTGATTTCTTTCGTTGATTAAAATCTATAGAAAAGAAACTGAAAGTTCAATGGAGAAAAAAGAAATAAAACGAAATCTGTGATCGTTGAAAGAAAAGACAAGGGAAGCAAAAGGGATTTCCGCATGCGGCGTCAACGCCTTATTCGGCCTGGCAATCACCGCCGTAGGTCGGATAAGACGCGTTAGCGTCGCATCCGACACCGCTACGCAGCCTAAAAAGAAAGAAAAAGAAAGGCCTTACGGGGGAAGTGAAGGCCGAATAACGGAGCAAACAATTAAAACGAAGCTAATTGACCCTGAACCCAAATTTGTTGCACATGCAGCCCGCTATCCAGCGCAACGACGCTGGCGCGTTTGCCCGGTTTAAGCGATCCCAGAACACCATCAACACCCAGCATTCGCGCCGGATGCAGCGACGCCATATGGATGGCTTCCGCAGGCGTTACGCCCGTCAACTCGACCATATTGCGCACTGCCGCATCGACAGACAGCGTACTGCCCGCCAGCCCACCGGACGCGGTACGGACAACGCCACCGTGCATCTTCACTTCTTCACCACATAACGTATAACGACCATCCGGCATCCCGGCTGCCTGCATCGCGTCGGTGATCAGCACGATTCTCTCTTTCGCACAGCAACAACACAGCGACATCGCCGCCGGATGTACATGATGCCCATCGGCTATCAGTTCCAGCCAGGCGCGCTTGTCTGTTAATCCCGCGCCAACCATTCCCGGTTCGCGGTGATGTAAACCCGTCATCCCGTTATAGCAATGTACCAGGCCGTCTGCGCCAGCATCAAACGCAGCGCAGGTTTGTTGCCAGGTTGCTGCGCTATGTCCCAGCATCACCCGTAGGTTTTGCTGTTTAAGATGGCGGATGGCCTGCAATGCCCCTTCTTTTTCCGGTGCCAGTGCCACCACGCGCAAAGTGTGCTGAGAAACGGTAATCAATTGATCCAGCTCGGTAATTTCCAGCTCGCGGAACAGATCCGGCGGATGTGCGCCTTTATTCTGCGGCGTGAAGTACGGTCCTTCGAGATAACTTCCCAGCACCTGTGCGCCAGGTCCGCCGCGTTGGCAACGTTGAGCAATACGCGCCAGCGTCGCATGAATGGCATTAAGCGGCGCGGTTACGGTAGTCGGCAACCAACTGCCGACACCTTCGCGCGCTTTGTGCATTGCCAGCTTGTCGAGCGCATCCGGTGCGTCATCCATCACATCAACGCCCGCGCCGCCGTGCACATGGGTGTCGATGTAAGCGGGGCAGAGCAGTTCCGCATTGCGTTCAGTCACGCCTGGTGGAATCGGTTCGATTGCCGCGATCACACCGTCAGCAATACGCAGCTGATGATCATCAAGCCAGCCCTCTTCTGTCAGCAGCCTTCTGGCGCGCAGAACGTGTGTCATATTCCTTCCTCGACCGGACATTCTTCATGGCAGCGACTAAGTTCGTCCACCAGACTGGTCAGCCCACGGTGTCCGCACTCCAGCGCCTGCACACGGAACTCTTCACTACTTAACCCTTCGCGCTCCAGCACCATCTCCAGTAGCAGTTGTAAATTGGTGCCGGTGATCACTTCACAGCCCGGTTTTTGCATCGCCAGCGTTGAAGCCACGCGAAACGGCGTGCCGCCCAGCAAATCCGTCAGGAAAACAATGCCGTCTTCACAATCCAGTTGGGCAATGGCCTCTTCAAGCTGCGATGTAAGTAGTGCGGTGCTTGAGGTTTCGGGAAAATCGATGGCGATAAACTGCGATTGCTCGCCGAGGATTTGCTTCATTGCTTTTTCCATGCCGCTGGCAAATCCGCCATGCCCTGTCAAAATAATACTTAACATCTAATACCTCATTGTATTTAAAGGAAATGGCAGAATTTACCGACGATGCCGAGAACCACGGTAACTGCAATCAGGCGCAGCGGACTCCAGCCGCGGCGTACCAGCCAGAACATGGTCAGGGTGTAGACCAGCGGTAAGAAGGCAGGCATCAGTTTGTCGATAACATCAGCCTGTAACTTAACCACTGCGTCGCCCGCCGTGATTTCCAGCGTGGTGCTTAAGCGAACATAGGTTGCCACCAGCGCGCCGATTACCGTCATCCCAACGATAGACGCAGCATGGCCGACTTTTTTGGTATTCGCTTTAATGAGTGGAATCGCCGCCACGCCCATACGGTAAGCATAATGCGCCAGACCAAAACGCAGTCCCAGATGTACCACGTTGAACAGCACAATAAATACCACAGCGCCGAGGATGGAACCTTGCAACGCCAGACTGGCACCAATCCCGCCACAAATTGGCAGTAGCGTTAGCCAGAACATCGCATCACCAATCCCGCCAAGTGGCGCACCGACGGCAATTTTGGTGCTCTGAATACTGTTAACGTCCTGCTTAGAACGCTCCATCGCGAGGATAATGCCGATAACAAACGTCACCAGAAACGGATGGGTATTGAAGAAACCCATATGCCCCTTCATGGCGCGCGCCAGGTCGCGTTTATTAGTGTGGATCTTTTTCAGTGCTGGCAGCAGACCGTACAGCCAACCGGAAGCCTGCATTCGTTCGTAGTTGAAAGAAGCCTGTAACAGCATGGAACGCCAGGCGACGCGGTTGATATCTTTTTTCGTCAGCTCCGCGCCAATGCTCTGGTCTTCATACACGTTTTCATTGACGCCAGTCAGCAATGTTTCTTCATTTTCGCTGACGTTAGGCAGGGTAGTTTGATTAGATGCCATCTTCAAATTCCTCTTTCTGTGCCGCAGGTTGAGTCGGTTCAGGAGATTTACGCAGCAGGTCGATCAGCGCCATCGCCAGCGCAGCGGCAGCAATAGCCAGCACCGGTAACTTGAGCCAGGCTGCGGCAACAAAGCCCAGGATGAAGTAGGGGATGTAGACGTTTTTCATCATGATTTTCAGCAGCACGGCAAAACCGATTGCTGGCATGATGCCGCCCGCGACGCCGAGGCCGTCGATTAATCGTTGCGGCAGGACATCAATGATGGTTTTTGCATGTTCCGCGCCGAAGTAGATAGGCAGGAAAGCGCAGAGAAAATAGAAGATGCCGAGCGCCAGCAGCGCCAGATAGTTCACACGCTCAATGCCGCGTGTATCGGCGTTCTCCGCCATTCGGTCGCAGCGGGACATCACGCCAGACATCACCGAGAACAGGAAGGTAATCCCCATCTGTACCGCAACCGCGAAAGGTACGGCTACGCCGACCGCGACATCGGGTTTCACGCCGGTGGTTATGGCAAACGCCGTGCCGACGATAGTACCGATAATCACGTTAGGCGGCTGTGCGCCCGCCAGCGGAGCCAGCCCCATCCACACCAGTTCCAGCGTACCGCCGGTTAAAATACCGGTATGCAGATCGCCAAGTACCAGCCCGACCAACGGGCCGAGGACCACCGGGCGGTGCATATGGGTTAAGCCGTTAAACATATCCAGACCAGCGATAAAGGCGATAATGCCCAACGCAAATGCCTGCAACAGACTGATTTCCATGATGAATCCCTCAAAGTAATTTAAAGAGGTCCACAGCAGGCTCTGTCGGGACGCCCTGAACGAAGCATTCCACCCCAGCGGCTTTCAGGTCGTTAAATGCTGCGATATCGCCCGCATCCACAGAAACCGTTTTGGCGATTTGTTGCTTGCCATTGGCGTAGTGCATATTGCCAACGTTAATGCGATTCACCGGAACGCCTCCTTTCACCAGCGTCAGGAAATCGGCGGGTGTTTTACAAACCAGCAGGATTTTCTGTCGATCGGCGGCGCGATGAATGTTGTCGATAACTTTTTGCAGCGTCCAGAAACGTACGGCTATCCCTTCTGCCAGTACCATTTCCATCAGGTTTTGTTGTACCGGATCTTCGGCAACCTCATCGTTGGCTACCAGCACCAGATTTGCCCCCGCAAATCCGACCCACTGAACGCCGACCTGACCGTGAATCAAGCGTTCATCAATCCGGCTTAAAACAATATTTGGCATAGCGTCTTCCTCTTTGTTTTGGTTATTGGCCTTCACAGGCTGTGTGGTACTGCGCCAGGATGTCCTGAATGTGGTTGATAATTAACGCCCGTGGCGTCGGTTGCAGCTCGCCGGAGCGAACTTTCACGTACTGCAGCGGCAGATACTGGCTGATGAGCGGTAGCGGAATCGGTGAATCCGCCAGATTACGAACCAGATGAGCGAAAGCGTCATCAATCTGGCTGTCCGGCCAGTAATAGCGCACACGATCCGAGTAGCTATAACCACGCGCCAGACGACGCGCGTTGCCGTCACCGTGGTAGTGGCTTTGCCAGTATTCCGGGCGGTCGAGCATCACGTTTTCCAGTACCTGACGCAGACCGGAGCAGGCTTTCGCTGGCACCAGTTCTTCTTCAAGCGCCGCCAGAGAGAACAGAGCTTCACGCAGGGCGAAGGTCAGCGCCGGGCCAACTTTCAGAATGGCAAAATGGTCAATAACCAACTGACGTAACGATTGCGGCGTTTGATAATCCGTAGAGTGAGCTTCGAAAATCAGCGTTTCGTAGTTTTCGATCATCTGGCTTAAGGCAGCCGCTTTGGCGGGCTGATAATCAATAACGTTGGTGTGATCGAATTCGACGCCAGGCTGAACTACCAGCGCGATGATGCGCGGCCAGATGGCATTCAGACCTTGCTTTTCAAAAGCGTGACGATGGGCTTCCAGCGTGGCGCGGGCGGCATCCGGCGTGGTGACCGCCAGTTCGCTTAAGGTTTCATGTGCGCCGCCAGGCACCGGAACTTCGGTGCCAATGACATACACCAGATCGGCCTCGCCAAAATGTTCACGGCAGGTTTCTTCCGCCACTTTCGCCAGACGAGCGGCGCGTTCGGCAACGATGCCATCGGTTAAGGGAACCGGATCGTCCTGACAGGACATGCTGCAATCAAGGTGAATTTTTTTGAATCCTGCCGCGACGTAGCTTTTAATCAAATCATCGGCATTGGCCATCGCCTGAGCGGCAGGCAGGTTTTGCCAGCGGTTTGGCCCCAGATGGTCGCCACCCAGAATCAACGCGTCCTGTGGGAAATTCAGCGAGTCAGCAAGCTGGCAAACAAAGCCGCGAAAATCGGCTGGCGTCATTCCGGTATAACCGCCGAACTGGTCCACCTGATTGGACGTCGCTTCAATCAGTAGCGGCGTTTGGTTTGCACAGGCGTAGCGGATTGCAGCTTCCAGCACCAGCGGATGTGCGGAACAAACGGCATAAATCCCATTTGTTTTGCCCTCTTTATGCTGTCTCACCATTTCTGTCAGATGTTTCACTTTCCTCTCCAGTTCAGATTACTGCAACTTTAATCTTTCGTTTTGTTTCAATTGATACTGCGACATGGTGAGATAAAAATAAAACGAAAGATAATAGTTTTCTGATCTGATTCACAAAAGAAACATAATGAAAGCCACTGAAACAAGCGTAGCTTGCGTCAATGGGCAAGGTGGGCTTGCAATTGCTTAATAGAAAGGCGTTAATAGGCAAAACGAAATGAAACGAAAGTTTTACGAAAGGACTTACTATGAGTAATACCGACGCTTCAGGCGAGAAGCGAGTGACTGGCACCAGTGAGCGACGAGAGCAGATCATTCAACGCCTGCGCCAGCAAGGAAGTGTGCAAGTTAATGATCTATCGGCATTGTATGGTGTATCTACTGTGACGATCCGTAACGATCTGGCGTTTCTGGAAAAGCAGGGGATCGCTGTGCGGGCCTATGGGGGCGCGTTGATCTGCGATAGCACGACGCCGTCAGTCGAGCCATCAGTGGAAGATAAAAGTGCGCTCAACACGGCGATGAAACGCAGCGTTGCGAAAGCTGCCGTTGAGTTGATTCAGCCAGGTCATCGGGTGATCCTCGATTCCGGGACCACCACTTTTGAGATTGCTCGTCTGATGCGCAAGCACACTGACGTAATTGCGATGACCAACGGTATGAACGTGGCTAATGCTTTGCTGGAAGCGGAAGGCGTTGAGCTGCTGATGACCGGCGGGCATTTGCGCCGTCAGTCGCAATCTTTTTACGGCGATCAGGCTGAACAATCGCTGCAAAATTACCACTTCGATATGCTGTTTCTTGGCGTAGATGCTATTGATCTGGAGCGTGGCGTCAGCACGCATAATGAAGATGAAGCTCGTTTAAACCGTCGGATGTGCGAAGTTGCGGAACGGATCATCGTAGTCACCGATTCCAGTAAGTTCAACCGCTCCAGCCTACATAAGATCATCGATACCCAGCGGATCGACATGATCATTGTCGATAAAGGCATTCCTGCAGATAGCCTGGAAGGGCTGCGAAAGGTTGGGGTTGAAGTGATTCTGGTCGAGGAGTACGCGTCTTCGCTGTGACTCACTATGCCCGATAAACAAGCGATATCGGGCATAATACAACTTGAAGTATGATGAGTATATCAGGTCACCGGTGCCGGGTTAAACACCGCCAGCTGGTTATGCAATCCCCATTGATCCGAGAAGGTTTTCTTCTTCCCGCTGGCGACGTCGAGAATAAAGTGGAACAGCTTCCAGCCCACCTCTTCAATGGTTTCTTCGCCGGTAGCGATGGTGCCTGCGTTGATATCCATTAAATCAAACCAACGGTTTGCCAGCTCGGTGCGGGTCGCCATTTTAATGACGGGTACCGCCATCAGGCCATACGGCGTGCCGCGACCGGTCGTAAACACTTGCACGGTAATACCCGAAGCCACCTGTTGCGTGCCACAAACAAAATCGCTGGCTGGCGTCGCGGCGTAAATTAATCCGCGTTTAGTCGGGCGTTGACCGGGCGACAGCACTTCAACAATTGCGCTTTTACCCGATTTAGCAATGGAGCCGAGTGCCTTCTCTACCACGTTTGCCAGACCGCCTTTCTTGTTGCCCGGCGAAGGGTTGGCGCTGCGGTCGGTTTTTCCCATATTGAGATAGTTATCGTACCACTCCATCTCTTCCAGCAGCCGTTTGCCGACCTCTTCGTTAATGGCGCGCGGTGTCAGTAGATGAATCGCGTCACGCACTTCCGTTACTTCTGAAAACATCACCGTTGCACCGCAGCGCACCAGTAAATCAGACGCATATCCAACCGCCGGGTTTGCCGTTACGCCAGAAAATGCATCGCTGCCGCCGCATTGCATGCCGACAACCAGTTCCGAAGCAGGACAGGTTTCTCGCTGACGTTGATTCAGTTTTTGTAGATGGCGTTCGGCGACCTGCAAAATATCCTCGACCATTGATTGAAAGCCGACATGCTTTTCATCCTGCAAGCTGACAATGCTGGCGCTTTCTACTGGAATAGCCTGCACATCATCCGTGCCGACCAGCAGGCGCTCTGGTTGCAATTTCTCGCATCCCAAGCCAATCACCATCACCTCGCCGCCAAAATTTGGATTGAGCGAAATATTGTGAATGGTACGTATTGGCACTACAGCCGCCGGAGCATTAATCGCCACGCCACAACCGTACAGGTGATTCAGTCCCACTACGCCATCGACGTTCGGGTATTTTGGCAGCAGATCGCGCTCAATGATTTTTACTACGTAATCCACCACGCCTGCCACACAGTGGACGCTGGTGGTAATGCCGAGCAGGTTTTTGGTTCCCACGCTACCATCAGCATTGCGATAGCCTTCAAAGGTATAACCTTCCAGCGGCGGTAAGGGTTCCGGGACTTTGGTTGCCAGTGGCAGCGTGTGTAACGGCGGCGCTTCCGGTAGTACTACCATTGATTCGTCGATCCAGCTTCCGCGTGGGATTGCGCGCACGGCGTAACCAATCACTTCGCCATAACGAATAATTTCTCCATTAGCTGGAATGTCCAGCAATGCGACTTTATGCCCCTGAGGAATATGTTCAATTAATTCCAGTCCGTCCGGAAAACGCGTTCCTGCTTTCAGGCCATTATCATTAACAATAATTGCCACATTATCTGTGTCGTGAACTTTTATATAAAACGCAGTTGGCGTTTCTTGTCTGATTTCGATGTTGGCCATTGTGCAATATTCTCCAGCCAGGGACTATTAAAATGAGGACCTGGTCTCATTTAAAAATAAATGACTTCATTGGGTGAAATAAGAATGTCAGGAGTTTAAACGCAGAAATGTGATCAATGTCAATCATTTCAGGGATTGCAGTACCGCCCGGCAAGGCAATGCGTAAATCTGTGCTTTAGCGCGCAACCTTATGTGCATATGCTCAAAATAATATTTAAATCGTATTAATTAAATTAGCATTTGCACAATGATTATTATTCTCGCGCTGCTTATACTGATTCCCGAGTTCATTGTCATTACGGCATAAATGAAACTCATAAATAACATCTTCCCCATAATAATAAAAATCAGCATAAGTACCCGAGGTAAATAAAATGATTCTGGACACCGTTGACGAAAAAAAGAAAGGCGTGCATACCCGCTATTTAATATTACTGATTATTTTTATTGTTACCGCCGTTAACTACGCCGATCGTGCAACGCTGTCTATTGCTGGTACCGAAGTAGCAAAAGAGTTGCAGTTAAGTGCGGTTTCGATGGGTTACATCTTCTCCGCTTTTGGCTGGGCCTACTTGCTGATGCAAATCCCCGGCGGCTGGCTGCTTGATAAGTTTGGCTCGAAGAAAGTTTACACTTACAGCCTCTTTTTCTGGTCGCTGTTCACCTTCCTGCAAGGCTTTGTCGATATGTTTCCGCTGGCCTGGGCTGGGATCTCCATGTTCTTTATGCGCTTTATGCTGGGGTTTTCGGAAGCGCCGTCATTCCCGGCGAACGCCCGTATTGTCGCGGCCTGGTTCCCGACGAAAGAACGTGGTACTGCCTCCGCCATCTTTAACTCGGCGCAATATTTCTCGCTGGCGCTCTTCTCACCGCTGCTTGGCTGGCTGACTTTTGCCTGGGGCTGGGAGCACGTCTTTACCGTTATGGGAGTGATTGGTTTTGTGCTGACGGCGCTGTGGATCAAGTTGATTCATAACCCGACAGATCACCCACGCATGTCCGCGGAAGAGTTGAAGTTTATCTCTGAAAATGGCGCGGTGGTTGATATGGACCACAAAAAGCCGGGCAGTGCGGTGGCAAGCGGTCCCAAACTGCATTACATCAAGCAATTGCTCTCCAGCCGCATGATGCTGGGTGTATTTTTCGGACAATATTTTATCAACACCATCACCTGGTTCTTCCTTACCTGGTTCCCGATTTATCTGGTGCAGGAAAAAGGCATGTCGATTCTGAAGGTAGGCCTGGTCGCCTCGATTCCGGCACTGTGTGGTTTTGCTGGCGGCGTACTCGGTGGTGTCTTCTCGGATTATCTGATCAAACGCGGTTTGTCACTGACCCTGGCTCGTAAACTACCGATTGTACTGGGAATGTTGCTGGCTTCCACCATCATCTTATGTAACTACACCAACAACACCACGCTGGTGGTCATGCTGATGGCGCTGGCCTTTTTTGGCAAAGGATTTGGTGCGCTGGGCTGGCCGGTGATTTCTGACACCGCGCCGAAAGAGATTGTTGGCCTCTGTGGCGGCGTATTTAACGTCTTTGGCAATGTTGCCTCCATTGTCACTCCACTGGTGATTGGTTACCTGGTAAGTGAACTGCACTCCTTCAATGCGGCACTGGTCTTCGTGGGATGTTCGGCGCTGATGGCGATGGTCTGCTACCTCTTCGTGGTTGGCGACATTAAACGTATGGAATTGCAGAAATAAGCAAAGGTATAAGCGATGAATAACGATATTTTTCCCAATAAATTCAAAGCCGCATTGGCCGCGAAACAGATACAAATTGGTTGCTGGTCAGCTCTCTCTAACCCGATAAGCACTGAAGTTCTTGGTTTGGCTGGCTTTGACTGGCTGGTGCTGGATGGCGAACATGCGCCAAACGATATCTCCACATTTATTCCCCAGCTGATGGCCCTGAAAGGTAGCCCCAGCGCGCCAGTGGTGCGGGTGCCGACCAACGAACCGGTAATTATTAAGCGTCTTCTGGATATCGGTTTCTATAACTTCCTGATTCCATTTGTCGAAACAGAAGAGGAAGCGGTACAAGCAGTGGCATCTACTCGTTATCCACCAGAAGGTATTCGCGGCGTTTCCGTTTCTCACCGTGCCAATATGTTTGGCACCGTGGCGGATTATTTCGCTCAGTCGAACAAGAACATCACCATTCTGGTCCAGATTGAAAGTCAGCAAGGCGTAGATAACGTCGATGCCATCGCCGCTACCGAAGGTGTAGACGGTATCTTCGTCGGTCCCAGCGATCTGGCTGCGGCATTAGGCCATCTCGGCAATGCATCACACCCGGATGTACAAAAAGCGATTCAACATATTTTTAACCGTGCCAGAGCGCACGGCAAACCCAGCGGTATCCTCGCACCGGTCGAAGCCGATGCGCGTCGTTATCTGGAATGGGGCGCGACGTTTGTGGCTGTTGGTAGCGATCTCGGCGTGTTCCGCTCTGCTACCCAGAAACTGGCTGATACCTTTAAAAAATAACCACCACTGCAACAAGAGAGATGATTGATATGACTATGAAAGTTGGTTTTATTGGCCTGGGTATTATGGGTAAACCAATGAGTAAAAACCTTCTGAAAGCAGGTTACTCGCTGGTGGTTTCTGACCGTAACCCTGAAGTTATCGCAGAAGTGATTGCTGCAGGTGCAGAAACAGCTTCTACGGCTAAAGCGATCGCTGAACAGTGCGACGTCATCATTACCATGCTGCCAAACTCTCCTCATGTGAAAGAAGTGGCGCTGGGTGAAAATGGCATTATTGAAGGCGCGAAACCCGGCACGGTATTGATCGACATGAGTTCTATCGCACCGTTGGCAAGCCGTGAAATCAGCGAAGCGCTGAAAGCGAAAGGCATTGATATGCTTGATGCTCCGGTTAGCGGTGGTGAGCCGAAAGCGATTGATGGCACTCTGTCAGTGATGGTGGGTGGCGATAAGGCTATTTTCGACAAATACTATGACTTAATGAAAGCGATGGCGGGGTCTGTGGTACATACCGGGGAAATCGGTGCAGGCAACGTCACCAAACTGGCCAACCAGGTCATTGTGGCGCTGAATATTGCCGCGATGTCAGAAGCGTTGACGCTGGCAACCAAAGCAGGCGTTAACCCGGATCTGGTTTATCAGGCAATTCGTGGTGGACTGGCGGGCAGTACCGTGCTGGATGCGAAAGCGCCAATGGTGATGGACCGTAACTTCAAGCCAGGTTTCCGTATTGATCTGCATATTAAGGATCTGGCGAATGCGCTGGATACCTCCCACGGCGTTGGCGCGCAACTGCCGCTGACGGCTGCGGTTATGGAGATGATGCAAGCGCTGCGTGCCGATGGTCTGGGAACAGCAGACCATAGCGCCCTTGCGTGCTACTACGAAAAACTGGCGAAAGTCGAAGTTACTCGCTAATGACGTCGTGCCCGGATGGCTTATTGCTATCCGGGCCTGGAATCCAGGCCGAATAAGAGAAACGCCCCCGGCGTCATGTGGTAACAGGCAAAGATATGAAAATCGTAATCGCCCCAGACTCTTATAAAGAAAGTTTATCAGCCAGCGAGGTTGCGCAGGCGATAGAAAAAGGATTTCGGGAAATTTTTCCTGATGCACAGTACGTTTCTGTTCCTGTTGCCGACGGTGGCGAAGGAACGGTGGAAGCGATGATTGCTGCCACCCAGGGGGCTGAACGTCACGCCTGGGTTACAGGGCCGCTGGGCGAGAAAGTGAATGCCAGTTGGGGGATCTCCGGCGACGGCAAAACCGCGTTTATCGAAATGGCTGCGGCCAGTGGACTGGCGCTGGTGCCATCGGAAAAACGTGATCCGCTGGTAACCACTTCACGCGGCACAGGGGAGTTAATCCTGCAGGCGCTGGAGAGCGGTGCAACAAGTATCATTATTGGCATTGGCGGCAGCGCCACCAACGATGGCGGTGCAGGGATGATGCAGGCGCTGGGAGCGAAGTTAAGCGATGCCAATGGCAATGAAATCGGCTTTGGCGGCGGCAGTCTTAATACTCTGAATACCATTGATATCACTGGCCTCGATCCACGTTTAAAGAATTGTACGATTCGCGTAGCCTGTGATGTCACCAATCCGCTGGTGGGCGACAGTGGCGCTTCGCGGATCTTTGGCCCGCAAAAAGGGGCGAATGAAGCCACGATTGTCGAGCTGGACAAGAATCTCTCTCACTATGCTGATGTCATCAAAAAATCGCTGCATGTTGATGTGAAAGACGTCCCCGGTGCAGGTGCGGCGGGCGGAATGGGCGCGGCGTTGATGGCTTTTCTTGGCGCAGAGCTAAAGAGCGGCATTGAGATTGTGACGACGGCGCTCAATCTGGAAGAACATATTCATGATTGCACGCTGGTTATCACCGGTGAAGGGCGCATTGATAGCCAGAGCATCCATGGCAAAGTACCGATTGGGGTGGCTAATGTGGCGAAGAAATACAATAAACCGGTAATTGGTATTGCGGGTAGTCTTACGAAGGATGTTGGCGTTGTGCACCAGCATGGTATCGATGCTGTATTCAGCGTGTTAAACAGTATTGTTACGCTGGATGAAGCTTTCAGCGGGGCTTATGACAATATTTACCGAGCTTCGCGCAATATTGCTGCAACACTGGCGATTGGAATGCGCAACGCGGGGTGACAAGGGCGTGTAAACCCTCTATACTGCGCGCCGAAGCTGACCAGACAGTCGCCGCTTCGTCGTCGTCCTCTTCGGGGGAGACGGGCGGAGGGGAGGAAAGTCCGGGCTCCATAGGGCAGGGTGCCAGGTAACGCCTGGGGGGGAAACCCACGACCAGTGCAACAGAGAGCAAACCGCCGATGGCCCACGCGAGTGGGATCAGGTAAGGGTGAAAGGGTGCGGTAAGAGCGCACCGCGCGGCTGGTAACAGTCCGTGGCACGGTAAACTCCACCCGGAGCAAGGCCAAATAGGGGTTCATAAGGTACGGCCCGTACTGAACCCGGGTAGGCTGCTTGAGCCAGTGAGCGATTGCTGGCCTAGATGAATGACTGTCCACGACAGAACCCGGCTTATCGGTCAGTTTCACCTATTTTAACGAAAACCCGCCAGTGCAAACTGGCGGGTTTTTGCTTTTGCGCGGCAGTAAGATGAATGACTGTCCACGACGCTATACCCAAAAGAAAGCGGCTTATCGGTCAGTTTCACCTCTTCAACGAAAACCCGCCAGTGCAAACTGGCGGGTTTTTTGCTTTTGCGCGGCAGTAAGATGAATGACTGTCCACGACGCTATACCCAAAAGAAAGCGGCTTATCGGTCAGTTTCTTTTTTTCAGTATAAATACTCTTTTTTCGTCACCCTTTTTGTCTCCCGAGATTACTTACCTGCAAATATGAATTATTAGTTTTGTGATCATCAACACAAAATGCTATCCGTGCATTATGATGACAGCAGAAACCATGGAAAACGATTGCATTCACAAAATGACATCCTGCTATGATGGTAAAAATTGACGTTAATCAATTGTTCGAGATGATCAATATCTGTATTCGACTTTTTAAAATATTGATAAAATAGATGTTTTGTGACCAACAAATTCCGCGAAAAAATGTGACGCGGCGCATTATTTACCTGTAAATATGATTTGTTTATAATAAAATTTGATAACTTGCTCATTAAATTTAACTTAAAATTCGACTGAGAAATACACGATATTTGCTTGAAATATCGTCGCAGGACATTTTTTAATAAGCCAGATAAAGCGTGTTGTTATCGCCATAAAATATGGTTATCCCCCCCTTTGTTTTTTGATAAAAGTCAGGCTTTACGCGGATTTTATTATGTTAACTTATTGATATTAAAAATTTATATTGATTTAAGTAGATGCCTGGAAAGCAATTGAAAGTTAATTTGTGAGTGGTCGCACATATCCTATTCATTCCATTTTGATACACTTCATGTCGTCAATGAGGTAATTAATGCAGGCCGATATGAGCACTATTCTTCTTCCTAAAACGCAGCACCTGGTAGTCTTTCAGGAAGTCATCAGAAGTGGCTCTATTGGCTCGGCTGCAAAAGAATTAGGTTTAACTCAACCTGCTGTAAGTAAAATCATTAACGATATTGAAGATTATTTTGGCGTGGAATTAGTGGTACGGAAAAATACCGGTGTAACGCTGACGCCAGCCGGTCAATTGTTGCTCTCACGTTCCGAATCCATTACCCGCGAAATGAAAAATATGGTTAATGAGATAAGCGGTATGTCCTCTGAAGCCGTGGTGGAAGTCTCATTTGGTTTTCCTTCGCTAATTGGCTTTACCTTTATGTCCGGGATGATCAACAAATTCAAAGAGGTGTTCCCGAGAGCGCAAGTCTCAATGTATGAAGCACAGTTGTCCTCGTTCTTACCTGCTATCCGCGACGGACGCCTCGATTTTGCGATTGGTACGTTAAGTGCAGAGATGAAGCTTCAGGATTTGCATGTTGAGCCGCTGTTCGAGTCCGAGTTTGTGCTGGTGGCCAGCAAGTCCCGAACATGCACCGGCACTACCACGCTGGAGTCGTTGAAAAACGAACAGTGGGTGTTGCCGCAAACTAATATGGGATACTACAGCGAACTTCTCACCACGTTACAAAGAAATGGCATCAGTATTGAAAACATCGTTAAAACCGACTCAGTCGTGACAATTTATAATCTTGTTCTCAATGCTGATTTCTTAACCGTGATTCCTTGTGATATGACTTCACCTTTTGGTTCTAATCAATTTATTACTATTCCGGTTGAAGAAACGTTGCCCGTGGCGCGATATGCCGCGGTATGGTCAAAAAATTATCGTATTAAAAAAGCAGCATCGGTTTTGGTTGAACTAGCCAAAGAGTATTCATCTTATAATGGGTGTAGACGAAGACAATTAATAGAAGCTGATTAGTTATTTGTTTTTCTCAAACATAAATAATCCACCTGTCTTTTCTCGGGTGTCGGTTACGGTTACCTACATATTTAATTCAGGTTAAGAGGTTTATCATGCATATTACATACGATCTCCCGGTTGCTATTGATGACATTATCGAAGCAAAACAACGATTGGCTGGGCGAATTTATAAAACAGGCATGCCTCGATCCAATTATTTTAGTGAACGTTGCAAAGGTGAAATATTCCTTAAGTTTGAAAATATGCAGCGTACTGGTTCATTTAAAATTCGTGGCGCATTTAATAAATTAAGCTCTTTAACCGATGCTGAAAAACGCAAAGGTGTGGTGGCCTGTTCTGCGGGTAACCATGCGCAAGGGGTTTCGCTCTCCTGCGCAATGCTGGGCATCGACGGGAAAGTGGTAATGCCGAAAGGCGCGCCAAAATCCAAGGTCGCGGCGACATGTGACTACTCCGGTGAAGTTGTTCTGCACGGCGACAACTTTAACGACACCATCGCCAAAGTTAGCGAAATTGTCGAAACGGAAGGCCGTATTTTTATCCCACCTTATGATGATCCGAAAGTGATTGCCGGTCAGGGAACGATTGGCCTGGAAATTATGGAAGATCTCTATGATGTCGATAATGTGATTGTGCCAATTGGCGGTGGCGGTTTAATTGCTGGTATTGCGGTAGCGATTAAATCTATTAACCCGACAATTCGTGTTATCGGTGTGCAATCAGAAAACGTTCACGGCATGGCGGCTTCTTTCCACTCGGGAGAAATAACCACGCACCGAACTACCGGCACCCTGGCGGATGGTTGTGATGTCGCCCGCCCGGGTAATTTAACTTACCAAATCGTTCGTGAATTAGTCGATGACATCGTGCTGGTCAGCGAAGACGAAATCAGAAACAGTATGATTGCCTTAATTCAGCGTAATAAAGTCGTCACCGAAGGCGCAGGCGCTCTGGCATGTGCTGCGTTATTAAGCGGTAAATTAGACCAATATATTCAAAACAGAAAAACCGTCAGCATTATTTCCGGCGGCAATATCGATCTTTCTCGCGTCTCTCAAATTACCGGTTTCGTTGACGCTTAATCATCTCGTTGAGGATAGGATATGAGTACTTCAGATAGCATTGTATCCAGCCAGACAAAACAATCGTCCTGGCGTAAATCAGATACCACATGGACGTTGGGTTTGTTCGGCACAGCTATTGGTGCCGGCGTGCTGTTCTTCCCTATCCGCGCAGGTTTTGGCGGACTGATCCCGATTCTTCTGATGTTGGTATTGGCATACCCCATCGCGTTTTATTGCCACCGGGCGCTGGCGCGTCTGTGTCTTTCAGGCTCTAACCCTTCCGGCAACATTACGGAAACGGTGGAAGAGCACTTTGGTAAAACGGGTGGCGTAGTCATCACGTTCCTGTACTTCTTCGCGATTTGCCCACTGTTGTGGATTTATGGCGTAACCATTACCAACACCTTTATGACGTTCTGGGAAAACCAGCTTGGCTTTGCGGCGTTAAACCGCGGCTTCGTGGCGCTGTTCCTGCTGCTGCTGATGGCGTTCGTCATTTGGTTTGGTAAGGATCTGATGGTTAAAGTGATGAGTTACCTGGTATGGCCATTTATCGCCAGCCTGGTACTGATTTCTCTGTCACTGATCCCTTACTGGAACTCTGCTGTTATTGATCAAGTTGACCTCAGTGCGCTGACGTTAACCGGTCATGACGGTATCTTGATTACCGTCTGGCTGGGGATTTCCATCATGGTCTTCTCCTTTAACTTCTCGCCAATCGTCTCTTCCTTCGTGGTTTCTAAGCGTGAAGAGTATGAGAAAGACTTCGGTCGCGACTTCACCGAGCAGAAATGCTCACAGATCATCTCCCGTGCCAGCATGCTGATGGTTGCCGTGGTCATGTTCTTTGCCTTCAGCTGCCTGTTTACGCTGTCTCCGGCAAACATGGCGGAAGCAAAAGCACAGAACATTCCGGTGCTTTCTTATCTGGCTAACCACTTTGCTTCCATGTCCGGCGAGAAATCGACGTTCGCCACCGTACTGGAATATGCCGCTTCTATTATCGCACTGGTTGCTATCTTCAAATCTTTCTTCGGTCACTATCTGGGAACGCTGGAAGGTCTGAACGGTCTGGTACTGAAGTTCGGCTACAAAGGCGATAAGACGAAAGTGTCTTCCGGCAAACTGAACACCATCAGCATGATCTTCATCATGGGTTCCACCTGGGTAGTTGCTTACGCCAACCCGAACATTCTGGACCTGATTGAAGCCATGGGCGCGCCGATTATCGCTTCACTGCTGTGCCTGTTGCCGATGTATGCCATCCGTAAAGCGCCGTCGCTGGCGAAATACCGTGGTCGTCTGGATAACGTGTTTGTTACCGTGATTGGTCTGCTGACCATCCTGAACATCGTATACAAACTGTTTTAATCCGTAACTCAGGATGAGAAAAGAGATGAATGAATTTCCGGTTGTTTTGGTTATTAACTGTGGTTCGTCTTCAATTAAGTTTTCCGTGTTGGATGCCTCGAACTGTGAAGTATTAATGTCAGGTATTGCCGACGGTATTAATTCGGAAAATGCATTCTTATCCGTAAATGGAGGAGAGCCAGCACCGCTGGCTCACCACAGCTACGAAGGTGCACTGAAGGCAATTGCGTTTGAACTGGAAAAACGGAATTTAAATGACAGCGTGGCCTTAATTGGCCACCGCATCGCCCACGGCGGCAGTATTTTTACCGAGTCCGCCATTATTACCGATGAAGTCATTGATAATATCCGTCGCGTTTCTCCACTGGCGCCGCTGCATAATTACGCCAATTTAAGTGGCATTGAATCGGCCCAGCAATTATTTCCTGGCGTAACTCAGGTAGCGGTATTTGATACCAGCTTCCACCAGACAATGGCCCCGGAAGCGTTTTTATACGGCCTGCCGTGGAAATATTACGAAGAGCTGGGTGTGCGCCGCTATGGCTTCCACGGCACGTCTCACCGCTATGTGTCCCAGCGTGCGCATTCTCTGCTGGATCTGGCGGAAGAAGACTCCGGCCTGGTGGTGGCGCATCTTGGCAATGGCGCGTCTATTTGCGCGGTTCGTAACGGGCAGAGTGTGGATACCTCAATGGGTATGACGCCGCTGGAAGGGCTGATGATGGGGACGCGCAGTGGCGATGTCGACTTCGGCGCGATGTCCTGGGTGGCCAGTCAAACCAACCAGAGTCTTAGCGATCTGGAACGCGTGGTGAATAAAGAATCGGGATTATTGGGGATTTCCGGTCTTTCTTCCGACCTGCGTGTACTGGAAAAAGCCTGGCATGAAGGTCATGAACGTGCACAACTGGCAATTAAAACGTTTGTTCACCGAATTGCCCGTCATATTGCCGGACACGCTGCCTCATTACATCGCCTGGATGGAATTATATTCACCGGCGGAATAGGTGAGAATTCAAGTTTAATTCGTCGTCTGGTCATGGAACATTTGACTGTATTAGGCGTAGAGATTGATGCAGAAATGAATAATCGCTCTAACGCTTACGGTGAAAGAATTGTGTCCAGTGAAAATGCGCGCGTAATTTGCGCCGTTATTCCGACTAATGAAGAAAAAATGATTGCGCTAGATGCAATTCATTTAGGCAAAGTTAAAGCACCCGCAGAATTTGCATAATTTAGTTGAAGTATTGTAGAGAGATTATTTTTCATGAAGGTAGATATTGATACCAGCGATAAGCTGTACGCCGACGCATGGCTTGGCTTTAAAGGTACGGACTGGAAAAACGAAATTAATGTCCGCGATTTTATTCAACATAACTATACACCGTATGAAGGGGATGAATCCTTCCTCGCTGAAGCGACGCCAGCCACCACGGCATTGTGGGAAAAGGTGATGGAAGGTATTCGTATCGAAAACGCGACCCATGCGCCGGTTGATTTCGATACCAATATCGCCACCACCATTACTGCCCATGATGCCGGTTATATCAACCAGCCGCTGGAAAAAATTGTTGGCCTGCAAACAGATGCGCCACTGAAACGTGCGCTGCATCCGTTTGGCGGCATCAACATGATTAAAAGTTCATTCCACGCCTATGGCCGTGAAATGGACAGCGAATTTGAATACGTGTTTACCGATCTGCGTAAAACCCATAACCAGGGCGTATTTGATGCTTACTCACCGGATATGCTGCGCTGCCGTAAATCTGGCGTATTGACTGGTCTGCCGGACGGTTATGGCCGTGGACGTATTATCGGTGACTATCGCCGCGTGGCGTTGTACGGGATCAGTTATCTGGTCCGTGAACGCGAACTGCAATTTGCCGATCTCCAGTCTCGTCTGGAAAAAGGGCAAGATCTGGAAGCCACCATCCGTCTGCGTGAAGAGCTGGCAGAACATCGTCATGCGCTGCTGCAGATTCAGGAAATGGCGGCGAAATACGGCTTCGACATCTCTCGTCCAGCGCAAAATGCGCAGGAAGCGGTGCAGTGGCTCTACTTCGCTTACCTGGCGGCGGTGAAATCGCAAAACGGCGGCGCGATGTCGCTGGGTCGTACTGCATCGTTCCTCGATATCTACATTGAACGTGACTTCAAAGCCGGCGTGCTCAACGAGCAGCAGGCGCAGGAATTGATCGACCACTTCATCATGAAGATCCGCATGGTGCGCTTCCTGCGTACGCCGGAATTTGATTCGCTGTTCTCCGGCGACCCTATCTGGGCAACGGAAGTCATCGGTGGGATGGGGCTGGACGGTCGCACACTGGTGACCAAAAACTCCTTCCGTTACCTGCATACACTGCACACTATGGGGCCAGCACCGGAACCTAACCTGACCATTCTGTGGTCGGAAGCATTGCCGATTGCCTTCAAAAAATATGCGGCACAAGTCTCCATCGTCACTTCTTCTTTGCAGTATGAAAACGACGATCTGATGCGTACTGACTTCAACAGCGACGATTACGCGATTGCCTGCTGCGTCAGCCCGATGGTGATTGGTAAGCAGATGCAGTTCTTCGGCGCACGCGCTAACCTGGCGAAAACGCTGCTGTACGCAATTAACGGCGGGGTGGATGAGAAGCTGAAGATTCAGGTCGGCCCGAAAACAGCACCACTGATGGACGACGTTCTGGACTACGACAAAGTCATGAGCAGCCTTGACCATTTCATGGACTGGCTGGCAGTGCAGTACATCAGCGCGCTGAACATCATCCACTACATGCATGACAAGTACAGCTACGAAGCCTCACTGATGGCGCTGCACGATCGTGATGTCTATCGCACGATGGCATGTGGTATTGCGGGCCTGTCGGTGGCGACGGATTCACTTTCCGCAATTAAATATGCTCGCGTGAAACCAATCCGTGACGAAAACGGCCTGGCGGTGGACTTTGAAATCGACGGCGAATATCCGCAGTACGGCAACAACGACGAGCGCGTAGACAGCATTGCTTGCGACCTGGTTGAACGCTTTATGAAGAAAATTAAAGCCCTGCCAACCTATCGTAACGCCGTACCAACTCAGTCGATTCTGACCATCACCTCTAACGTGGTGTACGGCCAGAAAACCGGTAACACACCGGATGGTCGTCGCGCCGGTACACCGTTCGCACCAGGTGCTAACCCGATGCACGGTCGTGACCGCAAAGGGGCCGTGGCTTCGCTGACCTCCGTTGCCAAGCTGCCGTTCACCTACGCCAAAGACGGTATTTCGTACACCTTCTCAATTGTCCCTGCGGCGCTGGGTAAAGAAGATCCGGTACGCAAAACCAACCTTGTCGGCCTGCTGGATGGTTATTTCCACCACGAAGCTGATGTGGAAGGTGGTCAGCACCTCAACGTCAACGTTATGAATCGGGAAATGTTGCTGGATGCCATTGAGCACCCGGAAAAATACCCGAACCTGACAATCCGTGTCTCTGGCTACGCCGTGCGCTTCAACGCACTGACCCGTGAACAGCAGCAGGATGTGATTTCACGTACCTTTACCCAGGCGCTTTGATGCCGGAGGATGTATGAAAAAGATTATCGAAACGCAACGTGCGCCAGGCGCAATCGGCCCGTATGTTCAGGGCGTTGATTTAGGCAGTATGGTATTCACCTCCGGGCAAATTCCGGTTTGTCCGCAGACCGGGGAGATCCCTGCGGACGTGAAAGATCAGGCGCGTTTAAGTCTGGAAAACGTCAAAGCGATCGTGGTTGCTGCCGGGCTGACCGTTGGCGATATCGTGAAGATGACGGTGTTCATTACCGACCTTAATGACTTTGGCACCATCAATGAAGTCTACAAGCAGTTTTTTGACGAGCATCAGGCGACCTACCCGACACGCAGCTGCGTGCAGGTAGCGCGTTTGCCGAAAGATGTGAAGCTGGAAATTGAAGCTATCGCGGTACGCAACGCATAAAGCTCCTGAGCGGGGCGATCGCAGGGTCGCTCCGCTCCTCTTCACGAACGGCAATCCGAGGGTGTGGATATGATTAGTGCATTCGATATTTTCAAAATTGGGATTGGTCCCTCCAGTTCTCATACCGTGGGGCCAATGAATGCCGGAAAAAGTTTTATTGATCGACTGGAGAAGAGCGGCTTATTAACCGCGACGAGCCACATTGTGGTCGATCTTTATGGATCGTTGTCACTGACGGGCAAAGGTCACGCCACGGATATCGCTATCATCATGGGACTGGCAGGAAATAGTCCGCAGGACGTTGTTATTGATGAGATACCTGCATTTATGGAATTAGTGACGCGCAACGGAAGGTTGCCGGTGGCAGCGGGCGCACATGTCGTTGATTTCCCAGTGGCAAAGAACATTATTTTCCATGCGGAAACGCTGCCCCGTCATGAGAATGGGATGCGTATTACCGCGTGGAAAAAGCAGGAAGAACTGTTAAGCAAAACCTATTATTCAGTCGGTGGCGGATTTATTGTCGAAGAAGAACAATTCGGCTTGTCACTGGATGTTGAAACGCTCGTCCCTTACGATTTCCATTCAGCAGGTGAGCTGCTGAAAATGTGTGATTACAACGGGTTATCTATTTCTGGTTTGATGCTGCAAAACGAGTTGGCGCTACGTAGCAAAGCCGAAATTGATGCTGGTTTTTCGCGTATCTGGCAGGTGATGCATGACGGTATTGAACGCGGTATGAATACCGAAGGTGTGTTGCCAGGCCCGCTCAATGTGCCACGTCGGGCGGTGGCGCTGCGGCGTTTGCTGGTTTCCAGCGACAATATCTCTAACGATCCGATGAACGTGATCGACTGGATCAATATGTTTGCTCTGGCAGTCAGCGAAGAAAATGCCGCTGGCGGGCGTGTTGTGACAGCGCCAACTAACGGCGCTTGCGGCATTATTCCTGCGGTGCTGGCCTATTACGATAAATTCCGCCGCCCGCTCAATGAGCGCTCCATTGCCCGTTTTCTGCTGGCGGCTGGCGCTATCGGTGCACTGTATAAAATGAATGCCTCCATTTCCGGTGCGGAAGTGGGCTGTCAGGGCGAAATTGGCGTGGCCTGTTCAATGGCGGCGGCAGGGTTAACCGAACTGCTGGGCGGCAGCCCGGCGCAGGTGTGCAATGCGGCGGAAATCGCTATGGAACACAACCTGGGACTGACCTGCGATCCGGTTGCCGGGCAGGTGCAAATTCCGTGTATTGAACGCAATGCTATTAATGCTGTTAAAGCCGTGAACGCCGCGCGGATGGCGATGGGACGCACTTCCGCACCGCGTGTTTCTCTCGATAAAGTTATCGAGACGATGTACGAAACCGGCAAAGATATGAACGATAAATACCGCGAAACTTCACGCGGAGGACTGGCCATTAAAGTGGTCTGCGGCTGATATCTCATCCGCGTTTATACTGGGGTGCACAAAATGTGCACCCTTTTTTATTGTGATCTGCCGCAAATAGAGAATAACTATTTCTCTAAGATTGATTTGATAGAAAATTATTATCCATAATTGCTATTTCAAAGTCTTGATTGTGAAGATTTTCTCTGACCTCACGCGTATCATTTCTTCATTCTAATAACTCGCCTGCAAAAAAACGTAGACCGCGTATCGCCTTGATGCGGCTCGAAAAAAATAATAAGCCCTACAAAATATTGAGCGAGAACTTATGGAAATTGCAACGAATAAAGGCGTCATTGCAGACGCTTCGACCCCGGCGGGTCGTGCTGGAATGAGTGAAAGTGAATGGCGTGAAGCTATCAAATTCGACAGTACCGACACCGGTTGGGTGATTATGAGTATTGGGATGGCGATTGGCGCGGGGATAGTTTTTCTCCCGGTGCAGGTCGGATTGATGGGATTGTGGGTATTTTTGCTCTCATCAGTGATTGGCTACCCGGCAATGTATCTATTTCAGCGATTGTTTATTAATACGCTGGCGGAATCTCCAGAGTGTAAAGATTACCCGAGTGTCATTAGTGGTTATTTGGGTAAAAACTGGGGCATTTTGTTAGGTGCACTTTACTTTGTGATGCTGGTTATTTGGATGTTTGTTTACTCCACCGCCATCACTAACGATAGCGCCTCCTATCTGCATACTTTCGGCGTGACGGAAGGATTGCTGTCTGACAGTCCGTTTTATGGCCTGGTACTGATTTGTATTCTGGTAGCGATCTCTTCACGCGGCGAGAAACTGTTATTCAAAATTTCGACCGGCATGGTGCTGACCAAACTGCTGGTGGTGGCGGCGCTGGGTGTATCGATGGTCGGGATGTGGCATCTGTATAACGTAGGTTCGCTGCCGCCGCTGGGGCTGCTGGTGAAAAACGCCATTATCACACTGCCGTTTACCTTAACCTCGATTCTGTTTATTCAGACGTTAAGCCCGATGGTGATTTCCTATCGCTCGCGAGAAAAATCGATCGAAGTAGCACGACACAAAGCGTTGCGGGCGATGAACATTGCGTTTGGGATCCTGTTTGTCACCGTCTTTTTCTACGCAGTGTCGTTCACTCTGGCGATGGGACATGACGAGGCAGTAAAAGCCTACGAGCAGAATATTTCCGCGCTGGCGATTGCCGCACAGTTTATTAGCGGCGACGGTGCAGCATGGGTGAAAGTGGTCAGCGTCATCCTCAATATCTTTGCCGTAATGACAGCGTTCTTTGGCGTCTATTTAGGCTTTCGCGAAGCAACGCAAGGGATCGTAATGAACATCCTGCGCCGCAAGATGCCAGCTGAGAAGATTAACGAAAATCTCGTTCAGCGCGGCATCATGATTTTCGCCATTTTACTGGCCTGGAGCGCCATCGTA
This sequence comes from Escherichia sp. E2748, assembly GCF_005781125.1. Lineage (NCBI taxonomy): Bacteria > Pseudomonadati > Pseudomonadota > Gammaproteobacteria > Enterobacterales > Enterobacteriaceae > Escherichia > Escherichia sp. E2748. The sequence goes on along the minus strand of NZ_VATP01000003.1, from coordinate 207,867 downwards.
CTGAATGCGCCAGTGTTGAGCTTTACCTCTATCTGTAGCCCGATTTTCGGCATGGTAGGGTGCCTGATCCCGGCGTGGTTGGTTTACAAAGTACCGGCATTGCACAAATACAAAGGTGCCTCTCTGTACCTGATTATCGTCACCGGTTTGTTGCTTTGCGTTTCTCCGTTCCTGGCATTTTCATGATTTACCTGAAATTTTAAGGTTTTTATTATGTTTGATTCGACTCTAAATCCGTTATGGCAGCGTTACATCCTTGCAGTTCAGGAGGAAGTAAAACCGGCGCTGGGATGTACTGAACCGATCTCACTGGCGCTGGCGGCGGCGGTTGCTGCGGCAGAACTGGAAGGTCCGGTTGAACGTGTAGAAGCCTGGGTTTCGCCAAATCTGATGAAGAACGGTCTGGGCGTCACCGTTCCCGGTACGGGAATGGTGGGGCTGCCGATTGCCGCGGCGCTGGGGGCGTTAGGTGGAAATGCCAACGCCGGGCTGGAAGTGCTGAAAGACGCAACGGCGCAGGCAATTGCCGATGCCAAGGCGTTGCTGGCGGCGGGGAAAGTCTCGGTCAAGATCCAGGAACCTTGCGATGAAATCCTCTTCTCACGCGCCAAAGTCTGGAACGGCGAGCAGTGGGCTTGTGTCACCATCGTCGGCGGACATACCAACATTGTGCATATCGAGACGCACAATGGCGTGGTTTTTACCCAGCAGGCGTGTGTGGCAGAGGGCGAGCAAGAGTCGCCGCTGGCGGTGCTCTCCAGAACGACGCTGGCCGAGATCCTGAAGTTCGTCAATGAAGTGCCGTTTGAGGCTATCCGCTTTATTCTCGATTCTGCGAAGTTAAACTGCGCGTTATCACAGGAAGGTTTGAGTGGGAACTGGGGGCTGCATATTGGCGCGACGCTGGAAAAACAGTGTGCACGCGGTTTGCTGGCGAAAGATCTCTCCTCGTCAATTGTGATTCGTACCAGCGCGGCATCCGATGCGCGTATGGGTGGCGCAACGCTTCCGGCAATGAGTAACTCCGGTTCTGGCAACCAGGGGATCACCGCGACAATGCCCGTGGTGGTGGTCGCGGAACACTTCGGGGCAGATGATGAACGGCTGGCGCGCGCGCTGATGCTTTCGCATTTGAGCGCGATTTATATCCATAACCAGTTACCGCGTTTGTCTGCGCTGTGTGCCGCAACGACCGCCGCAATGGGCGCCGCCGCCGGGATGGCATGGCTGGTGGATGGGCGTTATGAAACCATCTCGATGGCGATCAGCAGCATGATCGGTGATGTTAGCGGTATGATTTGCGATGGCGCGTCGAACAGTTGCGCGATGAAGGTTTCGACCAGTGCGTCGGCGGCGTGGAAAGCGGTGTTAATGGCGCTGGATGATACCGCCGTGACTGGCAATGAAGGGATTGTGGCGCATGATGTTGAGCAGTCAATCGCCAACCTGTGTGCGCTGGCAAGCCATTCAATGCAGCAAACGGATCGGCAGATTATCGAGATTATGGCCAGTAAGGCCAGGTAAGCACCGGATTTCGGAGGTCATACCTGGTACCTGATGCCGGATGCGATGCTGGCGCATCTTATCCGACCTACGGATTGTGCAATTTGTTGGTTTTGTAGGCCGGATAAGGCGTTTACGCCGCATCCGGCAATCTGTTTTTATGCGGTAGCTTCATCCTCGGCTAACCGTATTTCGGCGTCGGCTACTATCGCCTCCAACTCACTCAACATCTCTTCATAGCCAAAACTTTTGGTAGCGCGGGTGGTTTCTTTCGCTGCAACGGACTTTACTGGCTGACGTTTCTTCGCCGATTTTTTACTCATCATCTTCTCCCTGTAAAAAAACTAGACAGGTAAATCTATCAGCAAAGCACGCAGCGGGGAATCAGCAACGAGTGTAATGTTAGCCTCGTCACGAATAAATGCGCCATCACCGCAGGTCAGCGCAGCTTTCTCTTCGTGATGCGTAATCGCATGAAATTGACCGTGGATCGATTGCAAATAAGCACGCGGACCGTGCAGTTGAAAGTTCGCGCTTTCTCCCTCGGCGAGCACAATATGATGCAGCCACACCTGCTGGCGCAGTTGCAGGCTACCTTTCGCGCCATCTGGCGAGGCGATTAATTGCTGCTTGTCCATATTCAGCGCCAGTTTTTGAATCAGCGGATTCTCCCGTTGCGGGCAGGCATCCAGCCAGAGCTGCATTCGCGTTAACGGTTTGTCCTTGCTGATATTATGTTCGCTATAACTCACGCCCGGCTGAGTAGAAAGCAATAAGGCTTCACCGGCGTGGGCCTGAACATGATTACCTTCGCTGTCCCGATACTCTGCTTCTCCGTCGAGAATCACATTCAAAATATCAACTTTTGGGTAGGTACGTGGCTGGAAGGCGGCTCCTGGGGCCAACACTTCCTGGTTAAGCACGCGCAGGGAGGCATAGCCTAACAATTTAGGGTCGAAGTAGTGTCCAAAGGAAAAAGTATACCGGGCCTGCAACCATCCGTAGTCTGCTTGTCCACACTGCCTGGCAGTTCGGGTAGTAATCATAATTCTTGACCTCTCTTTACTTCCTTTTATGGTAAGGGGCTGGACGCTACATTGTTAGCCAGATATTCTGCCCGGTATGTTCAAATTTCCTGAATGAGAACGAAATGGCCAAAGAAAGGGCATTAACGCTGGAAGCACTAAGGGTTATGGATGCGATCGATCGCCGTGGTAGTTTTGCGGCGGCGGCCGATGAGCTGGGACGCGTGCCTTCCGCGCTTAGCTACACCATGCAAAAACTGGAAGAAGAGCTCGATGTGGTGCTGTTTGACCGCTCGGGCCATCGCACCAAATTCACCAATGTCGGGCGGATGTTGTTGGAGCGAGGACGTGTTCTGCTGGAAGCCGCAGATAAACTGACCACCGATGCCGAAGCCCTCGCGCGTGGTTGGGAAACGCATCTCACCATTGTGACCGAGGCGCTGGTGCCCACACCTGCCTTTTTCCCGTTGATCGACAAACTGGCGGCTAAAGCCAATACCCAACTGGCAATCATCACCGAAGTGCTGGCGGGGGCGTGGGAGCGGCTGGAACAGGGGCGGGCAGATATTGTTATCGCGCCGGATATGCATTTTCGTTCCTCGTCGGAGATCAACTCTCGTAAGCTTTACACCTTGATGAACGTCTACGTGGCAGCGCCTGATCACCCGATTCATCAGGAGCCGGAACCGCTTTCTGAAGTTACGCGCGTGAAATATCGCGGAATTGCAGTGGCAGATACTGCTCGTGAACGCCCGGTATTGACCGTACAGTTACTGGATAAACAACCTCGCCTGACGGTCAGCACCATTGAAGATAAACGTCAGGCATTGCTGGCAGGGCTTGGCGTCGCAACGATGCCGTACCCGATGGTAGAAAAAGATATCGCTGAAGGACGGTTGCGTGTAGTTAGTCCGGAATCGACCAGCGAAATCGATATTATTATGGCCTGGCGTCGCGACAGTATGGGAGAAGCAAAATCCTGGTGTCTGCGGGAAATTCCAAAGTTGTTCGCTGGAAAATAATCTATAAAGCACCTTTCACAAGGTGCTTAATTATTATTCCTGTTCCAGTTTTGGATCAGGTCCAAACCGGTTTTCGCCTGGTGTCCCCGGCTGGCAGTTAAAGATGATGATAATCAGCCAACCGATAAACGGAATTAAGAACAGTAGCACCCACCATGCTGAACGGTCGGTGTCATGCAGGCGACGGAACTGTACAGCCCACCACGGCAAAAATACCAGAATGCCGTAGATAGTCGTCAGGATGCCTTCGCCACCGGCACGTTGCCAGCCCAGCATTTTATCCAGCAGCCCCAGCACGAGCGTAAAGATGATGTTGACTAGAATAAACATCCAGTACTCTTTGCGCCGTGCACGTCCCCGGAAACCGACATAATTTTTTAGTACTTTCAGATACCAGTCCATTTTTGCCTCAATTTTGCTCAATCACTTGTTTTTAAAGCAGCAAATTAAGAATAGACATGAATGAATTTGCAGTAAATATTATCTCGATGAATTAATAAGGCGCTGTGAAGGATAAGGGCAAGCGTAAAATCGCCAGATGCGCTACGCTTATCTGGCCTGGGCGGGTTCTACAATATATTGAATGTACAATGTTTTGTAGGTCAGATAAGGCGTTCCCGCCACATCCGACATGAACAACACGCACTTAGCCAACAACCAGAGGCACCACGAAGGGTGCCTTTGTTTAACCGAAGCGAACATCCCGCCCGTGCGGTTCATCGAGATCCTGCCACGGGCCAATCGAAATAATTCCTGTTGGGTTGATGGTCTTATGGCTGCGGAAGTAGTGATTACGGATATGGTCGAAATTGACGGTTTCAGCTATTCCCGGCATCTGATAGATATCGCGCAGGAAGCCATACAAATTCAGGTAATCGCTGATACGGTGCTTATCGCACTTGAAGTGGGTGACATACACCGGATCAAAACGAACCAGCGTGGTCCACAGGCGAATATCGGCTTCGGTTAACTGGTTACCCGTCAGGAAGCGATGCTGCCCTAATATCTGTTCCAGACGCGCCAGTGATTCAAACACTTTCACCACCGCCTCGTCGTAGGCTTCCTGGCTGGTGGCAAAACCAGCTTTATAGACGCCATTATTTACGGTGTCGTATATCCAGCCGTTAAGTTCGTCAATTTTAGTTTGCAGAGCCGGGGGGTAATAATCGCCCGCTTTTGCGCCCAGCGCATCAAATGCGGTATTGAACATGCGGATGATTTCTGCTGATTCGTTGCTGACAATGGTGTGATTCTTTTTGTCCCACAGCACGGGGACAGTAACTCGTCCGGTGTAGTGTGGATCAGCGTGGAGATAAAGCTGGTACAGGAATTCATGTTGATAGAGCGTGTCGCCGGTTGCACCCGGGAAACTGTCATCAAAGGTCCAGCCGTTTTCCAGCATCAGCGGATTCACCACGGAAACGGAAATAAACGGTTCCAGTCCTTTGAGTTTACGCATGATCAGCGTGCGGTGCGCCCACGGGCAGGCGAGTGAGACATAGAGATGATAACGATCTTTCTCTGCGGCAAATCCACCTTTGCCAGTGGGGCCTGGTGCGCCATCGGCAGTGAGCCAGTTACGAAATGCGGAAGCTGAACGTTGAAATTTACCGCCAGTGGATTTGGTGTCGTACCAGGTGTCATGCCAGACGCCGTCAATCAGTTGACCCATTTTTCTCTCCTCCAATAGCAAAAACGAGGAGCGTTTCTCCTCGTTTGAGACTGATGGCAAACGCAAAACTGCCTGATGCGCTATGCTTATCAGGCCTACGAGGTTCTTGCAATATATTGAATTTGCATGTTTTTGTAAGCCGGATAAAGCGTTCACGCCGCATCCGGCATGAACAACGCGTACTTTGTCAACAATCTGAAACGAGGAGTTTCCCCCTCGTTTTTTATCGTTAAGTATAGCGCGTGCTTACCACTTTTTATTCAGCAGACGGTCGATGCTATACGCGCCCGGTCCGGTAATCGCCAGCAGCAGGAATCCGCCAGAAATTGTCAGGTTTTTCATGAACATCAGCGAGTTGACGCCTTCAGCAAAGTTGCTGTGAAATAAAAACGCCGTCAACAGTGTAAAGCCAGCGGTAAACAGCGCGGTGGTGCGAGTCAGGAAACCGAACAGGATTGCCAAACCGCCACCGAACTCAAGCAGGATCACCAGCGGCAGCATAAAGCCCGGGACGCCCATTGCTTCCATATATTGTTGAGTACCAGCGTAGCCAGTAATTTTTCCCCAGCCTGCGGTAACGAACAGAATCGGCATTAAAATACGCGCTACCAGTACACCAACATCTTCTAATTTTTTCATCATACTCTCCACTGCGCCACTCAGGCTGCTGATTGTTTTTTTGTGCAAGGGCGCGGTATTAGCGTCATTGCTGTCGATGGAGAGAAGCATAAACGTAGTGAATGGTGATTGTTAGCAAGGAAAACTGTCAAAAATTTTCAAAAAATTTGAGGGATAAGGCCGGAATAGTTCCGGCCAGAGAGGAATTTAACCGCGAAGCTGTTGCTGATTGAGGGTGGTTTTAACCAGACGCCACGCACTCCAGACGCCAAAACCGCGCCTGGCCCAGCGGACCAGCATATTCGGATGGCGAATCGTCCAGATAGCCATCACGCTGCTGCCGACCAGCGCCCAGGAACGCAGGCTCAACAGCATATTCCAACGACGATCGTAGGCGCCTGTCGCCTCCAGCCAGTCACGCCGACTGGCGGAAAGATCCAACCGTTGCTGCTGGATCTGACGAAGCAGCTGTGCCTTACGTTGTTCACGTTCGACTTTACCGCTCACGGGATTCCTCCTCGAGAAGTTGTCGATCGTTTGCCAGTTCGTGACGCGTATGGCGCAGCAAGGTGGATTTGCGCGACTTGCGTAATGTCCAGATACCGCCGATGAGTGCCAGAAGCAGCAACACCACAGTGGTGGCAATCATTGCATTCAGGCGATATTGCGGATCAACTGCCCAGATAATCAGCACCATCAGGCTCATAAGACCAAATGCAGCGAAAAGCATCGTCAGGCCGAGCATCAGTAAAAGCTGAAAGATATTGGCTTTTTCTTCTTCCAGCTCAACCACCGCCAGCCGCAGACGCGTCTCCACCATTTCGACCATGATGGTGACAATTCGCTGCCCGATTCCCAGAACGCTTTTACCGGGCCCTTGCGCGTGATGAGTGTCCGCCATAATTAACGACGCGACAGCAGAACGCCCAGCACCACGCCGATGGCTGCGCCAATACCAACTCCCGCCCACGGATTTTCACGCACATACTCATCGGCACGCGCCGCCGCTTCGCGGGTTTGTTTAGCAATCGCATCACCGGTTTCACCCAGACGATAGCGACTCTGCTTCAGTGCCTGTTCCGCTTTGCTACGAATCTTACTCAGCTCTTCTTTTGACTTTTCGCCAGAGGAGCTAAGCACCTCTTCCAGCGTATCGGACAGGGATTTTAACTCAGCACGCAGGTGTTCCGTAGTGTGTTCTTTCGACATAGTTTTCTCCAGGTGAGTAAGTATTAACTATTGGGGATTAGTAGTCGCGCGCTTCCAGCTTTTTCAGCTCTTCCTGCGCTTCTGCCAGTTTCCGTTCGCGTTTAGCAATCTTATCGGCATCGCCTTTTTGTTTCGCCTCGGCTAAATCATGCTTGCGTTCTGCCACTTCATCTTTCTGCTTCGCGATTTTCTTTTGATGATCGGCACGCAACTGGTTATCTGAACAATTCGCCCGCACTTCACTAAGGGCTTTGTTCAGGCCGTTGATACGATTCTGGTTTTGATGTTTTTCGGCATAGCTGATCTCCTTAAGGATATTTTGCTCCTTTTCCTGACAAAGGGTAGTGGCATAACTACTGACACTAAGAGCAAAAAGAGAAACAGCTAAAGCGATGCGGTATTTCATTCTTGAACCTTCCATTGTGACTCGGACCCATTACAGAGGAACGATTGTCCAGACAACGAGGCGGTGGTATTAACCACCGCCTTATTAATCATAGACAGTAACGGTGAAATCACCAAAGTGAGTGATATGTTTCGGATAACAGGAAGTTATCCGAAGCGATGAGAATTGTCCCGCAGCCGGGTCAGCCATTGCATGGCCTGATTATTATCGTCCTGCTGCGCAATGATGTAGCCATGAGGCAATGTTCTATCGAGGACCGCTTTGGCGGCGGCGCTTTGATCGCTGGAATCAAACGTAATCAACAGAGTGTCATTCTTAGGTGTGATGCTTTTGAAAGGAATTCCATGAGCGTCAAGGTGATGCCAGATGGAAAAACCGTCCGGCATCGTCGTCCCTTGATGAATGGCGCGGATCGCCAGCGTGGATTCTTGTTGACGAACCGCAGACCAGGCCAGCAGCAGCGTGCCAGCCAGCAATATAGCAGCGCCGAACCAGGCTAGCTGGCGAAGCGACATGCGAGGTATTTGCATCCTTTACCCCCGATTTCCATATTTCTTTTTCCATAACACAACCAGAGAACCTGCCAGGCCGAACACCAGCAGTACCACCGGGAGCAGCATCAGGCATGACATCAGCTGGTCCTCATACTTCAAAAATACCGGCGTCTTGCCGAGCATGTAACCTAAGGTTGTCAGAATCAACACCCACAGCAGGCCACTCATCCAGTTGAAGAACTGAAAGCGGGCGTTATTCAGCCCTGACAGTCCGGCAATGGTCGGCAGTAATGTTCTGACAAATGCGATAAAGCGACCAATTAACAGCGCAGATAAACCGTGTTTATGAAAAAGATGGTGTGCGCGTTGGTGGTAGTGCGCAGGTAAATGGGATAGCCAGTTTTGTACGGTACGGGTGTTTCCCAGCCATCGCCCCTGTATGTAGCTGACCCAGCAACCGAGGCTGGCCGCAACAGTGAGCAGCATAATAGTCTGCGGGTAACCCATTGCGCCTTTGGCAATCAATACACCGACCAACACCAGCAAGCTGTCGCCTGGTAAAAAGGCCGCTGGAAGCAAGCCGTTTTCGAGGAACAAAATCACAAACAAGACAAAATACAACATGCCAATCATCGACGGATTGGCCAGGGTTTCAAAATCCTGCGCCCACAGGGCTTGCAGCAATTGGGTCAAAAGTTCCATTCATTATTCCTGGTGAATCGGTTAACGCCACGCCGGTTTTAAATGATGCACACCCGTCAGGTTATTGCTGTTGTTGTATATATTGCGGGTCGAGACACCAATACGGCCTGAACTATTCCCTGTTAAAACGTGAGATAAGAAAACATTTAATAGCATAAATTCAAATTGAATCTAATTGTAACAAAGGTCAACGTTGTTCGTTATCAAAATTACATGTCCGTGGAGTCTGATTTTGCTGATTGCAGAGGAGGGTGGCGAGAGGATTTACACAGGCTGACACTTTATACTTTTCGCTTACTGATAAAGCGAACAGGCGCGTTGCTGCGCCTGTCAGAAATGGGAGTTTATTTGTTGCTGTTGGCCACGGTATCCAGATGAACGACTGGATTCTCGGCGAACAAATAGCGGTCGGCATTGAACTCGAAATCGTCACTGGTTTCGTTAAACAACATAATTTTGGTATTTTCCAGATGCTGCCACATTGCAAGTTTGGCGGCATGAGGATCTTTGCGTATCAACGCTTTGAGGATCTGATCGTGGTCATCACACCAGTTATCGACGGTACGGGAATCAATGTGCTCGTGCAGCTTTTTCCAGTACGGGTTATGACTACGCTGGGTCCACATTTTCTCTACGATGGCAGCCAGTGCAGAGTTCTGCGTCGCTAATGCGACCTGAATATGAAACTGCAAATCCCACTCGGAATCACGGAAGCATTGTTCGCCGCGCGCCTGCTCCTGGATGGCCATCAGTTTCATGATGTCCTGTTTCGTTACCTGGGTTGCAGCAAACTCGGCAATATTGCTTTCGATAAGTTGACGTGCCTGGAGCAGTTCAAACGGACCGTAATTGGCAAATTCCATATTCGCGTCCGCCGCCTGCTGATGGCGAGGCTGGTTGGAAACCACATGAATTCCCGAGCCTTTGCGTACTTCTACATAGCCCTCGACTTCAAGCATGATGATGGCTTCACGAACCACGGTGCGGCTGACGTTTTTTTCATCAGAAATAAAACGTTCGGCGGGCAGTTTATCACCCACCAGATAGACGCCCTGCTCGATGCGTTCTTTCAGGTCAGCGGCGAGCTGTTGGTACAAACGGCGTGGTTCAGTGATTTCCATATGCGCTCCAGGCATGATACGGCAGACTATATTTGTTATACCACTTTTGCGAGCTTAGCTCTACTCGCAGTGGTGAAAAAGCCGCCTGAGAAGGCGGCTTTGAAGGGAAACTAAAACTTACATTTAGCGTTAATGTTGCGGTGCGGGGTCGTTATGTGATTCCTGCGCTACCTCAATTGCCGGTTTGTTCTGCAACACGGTCCAGATAACCAGCGCGCCTAACAGGTCGAACACCGCCAGTACTGCGAACAGCGGGCTGAAGCCGATGGTGTCAGCCAGTGCACCTACAACCAGCGCAAACAGCGTACTTGCCAGCCATGCAGACATCCCAGTCAGACCGTTTGCCGTTGCCACTTCGTTACGACCAAACACGTCAGAAGAGAGGGTAATCAGCGCGCCAGACAGTGCCTGGTGAGCAAAACCACCGATACACAGCAGCATAATCGCGACATACGGGTTGGTGAACAGACCGATCATACCTGGGCCAATCATCAGTACCGCACCCAGTGTTACCACCATCTTACGGGAAACAATCAGGTTCACACCAAACCAACGCTGGAACAGTGGCGGCAGGTAACCACCGAGGATACAACCAAGGTCAGCAAACAGCATTGGCATCCAGGCGAACATTGCGATCTCTTTCAGGTTAAAGCCGTAAACTTTAAACATGAACAGCGGGATCCACGCGTTGAAAGTACCCCAGGCCGGTTCAGCCAGGAAGCGCGGTAATGCGATACCCCAGAACTGACGGTTACGCAGGATCTGAGCAACGGACATTTTCTTCGCCGCGCCAACCTGGTGCTGGGCTTCCTGACCATTAATAATGTAGTCACGTTCTTCATCGGTCAGATGTTTCTGGTCGCGTGGATGTTTATAGAAAATCAGCCATGCCATCGCCCAGATAAAGCTCAACGCACCGGAGATAATAAATGCCATCTGCCAGCTGTGCATGACGATTGCCCATACCACCAGCGGCGGCGCAATCATCGCACCAATTGAGGAACCAACGTTAAAGTAACCTACTGCGATGGAGCGTTCTTTCGCCGGGAACCATTCAGAACTGGCTTTCAGACCTGCTGGGATCATCGCCGCTTCTGCCGCACCTACCGCACCACGGGCAATCGCCAGACCGCCCCAGCTACCAGCCAGTGCGGTTGCGCCACAGAATACCGCCCACAGCACGGCAAACATTGCGTAACCGATTTTCGTCCCCAGAACATCCAGTACATAACCCGCTACAGGTTGCATGACCGTATATGCAGCAGAATAGGCTGCGATGATGTAGGAATACTGTTGGGTGGAGATGTTTAACTCTTCCATCAGAGTTGGTGCAGCTGCCGCCACAGTGTTACGCGTCAGGTAACCGAGCACGGTGCCGAGCGTCACCAATGCGATCATGTACCAACGTAACCCTTTAATTTTACGCATGTAAAACCTCATCGTTTTGTTATATCCGCAATAAGCGCGGTCATCATCCTGCCTGGGGCAGAGGATGTTAGTTACGACCGGATGACCGAAAAAAAAACCGGTACACCCCGAACGCTGCCATGAAAGTTTCGTGCTAATTCGGCTTCCGTACCGGTCAACCCAATTCATCTAAAAAATGAATGAATCGGCAATTTGCATTCCGTCGACTTATGATTCGCGACGGCAGAAAGATAACTTGTCATACAACTTTAAAAGGTGAGAGCCATCACAAATGTGGGAATATTTGTAGGGGCATTACTGGATGAGAGCGAAGCCAGAACTGGCGCGGCTTGCAGAGGGATTTACCACTTTGAGAGTAATTTTTTTAACTACGTTTATTGATCTAACTCACGAAAATATCTTCGGGCTCTGGAAATTGGTGTGATAACTTTGTCAGCATCGCACCCTAAGCAAGCTAGCTCACTCGTTGAGAGGAAGACGATAATGACTCCGTTTATGACTGAAGATTTCCTGTTAGATACTGAATTTGCCCGCCGTCTGTATCACGACTACGCAAAAGACCAGCCGATTTTCGACTACCACTGCCATTTACCGCCGCAGCAAATCGCAGAAGACTATCGCTTTAAGAATCTGTATGACATCTGGCTGAAAGGCGACCACTACAAATGGCGTGCAATGCGTACCAATGGTGTTGCTGAGCGCCTGTGTACTGGTGATGCATCTGACCGTGAGAAGTTTGATGCCTGGGCGGCGACCGTTCCGCACACGATCGGTAACCCGTTATACCACTGGACGCACCTCGAACTGCGTCGTCCGTTTGGCATCACTGGCAAACTGCTGTCTCCGTCTACTGCAGATGAAATCTGGAACGAATGTAACGAACTGCTGGCGCAGGACAAATTCTCCGCGCGCGGCATCATGCAGCAGATGAACGTGAAAATGGTCGGCACCACCGACGACCCGATCGACTCTCTGGAACATCACGCAGAGATCGCCAAAGACGGCTCTTTCAACATCAAAGTGCTGCCGAGCTGGCGTCCGGATAAAGCCTTCAACATTGAACAGGCGACCTTTAACGACTACATGGCGAAGCTGGGTGAAGTTTCCGATACCGATATTCGTCGCTTTGCTGATCTGCAAACTGCTCTGACCAAACGTCTGGATCACTTTGCCGCTCACGGCTGTAAAGTGTCTGACCACGCGCTGGACGTGGTGATGTTTGCCGAAGCGAACGAAGCGGAACTGGATAGCATCCTGGCACGTCGTCTGGCAGGCGAAACCCTGAGTGAGCATGAAGTCGCACAGTTCAAAACTGCGGTGCTGGTATTCCTGGGCGCCGAATACGCACGTCGCGGCTGGGTACAGCAGTACCACATTGGCGCGCTGCGTAATAACAACCTGCGTCAATTCAAACTGCTGGGGCCGGATGTCGGCTTTGACTCCATCAACGACCGTCCGATGGCGGAAGAACTGTCTAAGCTGCTGAGCAAACAGAATGAAGAAAACCTGCTGCCGAAAACCATTCTCTACTGCCTGAATCCGCGCGATAACGAAGTACTGGGTACCATGATCGGTAACTTCCAGGGCGAAGGTATGCCAGGCAAAATGCAGTTCGGTTCCGGCTGGTGGTTTAACGATCAGAAAGACGGTATGGAACGTCAGATGACCCAACTGGCACAGCTCGGTCTGCTGAGCCGTTTTGTTGGGATGCTGACTGACAGCCGTAGCTTCCTGTCGTACACCCGTCACGAATACTTCCGCCGCATTCTGTGCCAGATGATTGGCCGCTGGGTGGAAGCGGGCGAAGCACCGGCGGACATCAACCTGCTGGGCGAGATGGTGAGAAATATTTGCTTTAACAATGCGCGTGACTACTTCGCCATTGAACTGAACTAAGGTCTGGGGTTGATATGCAATACATCAAGATCCATGCGCTGGATAACGTCGCGGTCGCGTTAGTGGATTTGGCGGAAGGCACTGAAATCAGTGTCGATAACCAGACCGTAACGCTGCGCCAGGATGTTGCTCGTGGACATAAATTTGCGTTAACAGATATCGAAAAAGGGGCCAACGTCATTAAATATGGCCTACCGATTGGTTATGCATTGGCGGATATTGCGGCGGGGGAACACGTTCACGCCCACAATACGCGCACGAATCTGAGCGATCTGGATCAGTATCGCTATCAACCTGATTTTCAGGATCTGCCTGCGCAAGCGGCAGATCGTGAAGTGCAGATCTATCGTCGCGCTAACGGTGATGTCGGGGTGCGTAACGAGTTGTGGATCCTGCCGACCGTGGGCTGCGTTAACGGCATCGCGCGACAGATCCAGAACCGTTTTTTGAAAGAGACGAACAACGCTGAAGGTACTGACGGTGTGTTCCTCTTCAGCCACACCTATGGCTGCTCGCAGCTGGGCGACGATCACATTAATACCCGCACCATGCTGCAAAACATGGTGCGTCATCCGAACGCAGGCGCCGTGTTGGTCATTGGTCTGGGCTGTGAAAACAACCAGGTTGATGCTTTCCGTGAAACGCTGGGCGATATCGATCCTGAACGCGTTCATTTCATGATCTGCCAACAGCAGGATGATGAGATTGAAGCCGGGATCGAGCATTTGCATCAGCTGTATAACGTCATGCGCAATGACAAGCGCGAGCCGGGTAAACTCAGCGAACTGAAGTTTGGTCTGGAGTGCGGCGGTTCTGACGGCCTTTCCGGTATTACTGCTAACCCAATGCTGGGGCGTTTCTCTGATTACGTCATCGCTAACGGCGGTACTACCGTGCTGACCGAAGTACCGGAGATGTTCGGTGCAGAGCAGTTACTGATGGACCATTGCCGTGACGAAGCGACGTTTGAAAAATTGGTCACCATGGTCAACGACTTCAAACAGTACTTTATTGCCCATGACCAGCCGATCTACGAAAACCCATCGCCGGGGAACAAAGCGGGTGGTATCACCACGCTGGAAGATAAATCACTCGGCTGTACGCAGAAAGCGGGCTCCAGCCAGGTGGTAGACGTGCTGCGCTACGGCGAACGTTTGAAAACACCAGGGCTGAACCTGTTAAGTGCACCGGGTAACGATGCCGTAGCGACCAGCGCCCTGGCGGGTGCGGGCTGCCACATGGTGCTGTTTAGTACCGGTCGCGGCACGCCGTACGGCGGATTTGTACCGACGGTGAAAATCGCTACCAACAGCGAACTGGCAGCGAAGAAAAAACACTGGATCGACTTTGACGCGGGTCAGCTGATCCACGGTAAAGCGATGCCGCAGTTGCTGGAAGAATTTATCGATACCATCGTTGAGTTTGCCAACGGTAAGCAAACCTGCAACGAGCGTAACGACTTCCGCGAACTGGCGATCTTTAAAAGCGGCGTAACGCTGTAAAGTCGAAATAAGTTGTGAATAAAAAACGGCGTTTCATAATATGAAGCGTCGTTTAAGATTGTTGATAAACGCATAATTGCCTGATGCGCTTCGCAATATAGTAAAGTTGCACGATCTTGTAGGCCGGATAAGGCGTTTACGCCGCATCCGGCAAGAAATGAGATGCACTTTGTCAGCAATCTGAAGCGGCGTTTCTAACTCGAAGCGCCGTTTGCTTTTCCATACCTGCTAAGGATTTATCATGACCGCGTATTGGCTGGCCCAGGGCGTGGGTGTCATCGCCTTTCTGATTGGTATTACAACATTCTTCAACCGCGATGAACGTCGCTTCAAAATTCAGCTTTCCATTTATAGCGTATTTATTGGCGTACATTTTTTTCTGATGGGCGTCTTCCCGGCGGGGGCCAGCTCAATCCTCAATGCTATCCGTACGTTAATTACTCTGCGTACCCGTAGTTTATGGATAATGGCGATCTTCATCGTGCTGACGGGAGGAGTTGGTCTGGCGAAGTTCCATCATCCGATGGAGCTGCTGCCAGTCATTGGCACGATTGTCAGTACCTGGGCGCTATTTCGCTTTAAAGGACTGACCATGCGCTGCGTGATGTGGTTTTCTACTTGTTGCTGGTTAACTCACAACATTTGGGCCGGGTCGATTGGTGGCACGATGATTGAGGGTAGTTTTCTGCTAATGAATGGCCTGAACATCATTCGTTTCTGGCGTATGCAGAGAAGGGGAATTGATCCGTTTAAAGTGGAGAAAACCCCTTCCGCCGTAGACGAAAGGGGCTAAGCATTAGTTTCGCAGGGCGCTATTTGCCAGACGTGCATCTTCCGCCTGGCAAGCCGCTGCGGTGAACAGCACGTCAGTTGAAGAGTTCAGTGCGGTTTCGCAGGAGTCCTGCAACACGCCGATGATAAAGCCGACGGCAACCACCTGCATGGCGATATCGTTCGGAATACCGAACATATTACAGGCCAGCGGGATCAGCAGCAGAGAACCACCTGCCACGCCTGATGCACCACAGGCACAAAGTGATGCAACTACGCTCAACAGCAGCGCCGTGGGCAGATCCACCGGAATACCCAGCGTATGGACCGCAGCCAGCGTCAACACGGTAATGGTAATGGCTGCGCCTGCCATATTGATCGTCGCCCCTAGCGGAATAGAAACGGAATAGGTATCGCGGTCCAGATTTAGCTTTTCACACAACGCCATGTTTACCGGAATATTCGCCGCCGAGCTACGGGTGAAGAAGGCGTATACACCGCTTTCGCGCAGGCACAGCAGCACCAGCGGGAATGGGTTACGACGAATTTTCCACCATACCAGCAGCGGGTTAACCACCAGCGCCACCAGCAACATACAGCCAACCAGCACCACCAGCAGTTGCGCATAGCCCCACAGGGTGGAGAAACCGGTGGTTGCCAGCGTTGAAGCTACCAGACCAAAAATACCGATTGGTGCGAAACGAATAACCAGTTTCACCATAAAGGTAACGGCATTCGACATATCGTTGACCAGGTTTTTGGTGGTTTCGTTACCGTGACGCAGAGCGAAACCAAGGCCAATGGCCCACACCAGAATCCCGATGTAGTTACCTTTCAGCAGGGCGTCGATGGGGTTGGAAACCATGCTCAACACCAGCCCTCGCATCACTTCCACAATGCCTGACGGCGGGGAAATATCGCTCGCGCTACTGGACAAATGCAGGGTCGAAGGGAAGGCGAAGCTGAAGACAACTGCAGCCAGCGCGGCAGAGAAAGTACCCAGCAGATAGAGGAACAGAATAGGGCGGATATTGGTTTTCTGCCCGTGCTGGTGGTTAGCGATGGAAGCCATTACCAGCATCAGCACCAGAATTGGCGCTACAGCTTTCAATGCTCCGACGAACAAAGTGCCTAACAGACCGACAGCTTCAGCGGCCGGTTTTGAGATCCATGCCAGGAGAATCCCCAGAACAAGGCCGACCAGGATTTGTTTTACCAGGCTGCCATGAGCCAGACGCCGGAATAGCCCCGGTGAACGTTGCGTAGTCATTTTTCGATCCTTTCGTTGTGTTGTCGCACATCCCTGGTGCGTTCTGTCGACGCATCTTTCAGGATGTAACAAAGTGTTTGCTAAGTCGAGTATAAGGAAAGTTACAGCTTCGGGAAGCGAAAAATGCTGGATTTTAAAGAGAGGTCATATTTTGCAACTTAATAGTTACATTTGTTTGACATAAGCAGAGGGAAGGACTGGCTACTAAGGCCTGATTAGATGACATATGGGCAAAACAATTTGGAATATGAGAACGGTTGCGCTCCTTTAATGTGCAATGCCATATAAAGTCACTGGCGCGGGGAGCGCGCAGGGGGCGGCCAATCGCTGCCGCCCCCTGCACCCGTGCGGTCTTTTTGTAAAGAGCTATAAGCCGATTACATAATTAGTAGCTCATCTTTGTCTGGAATGAGTTATCTCCAGTAATGGCTTAATATACAGCGAATCATTCTCCCCGCTGCTTATCATGCCGATAATTCACCCACGCGTTGATAATAAACGTCATCACCAGAATGCCAAACACCACGCCCAGCGAAACGGCGATCGGAATATGGTAGAAGTCGACAATCAGCATCTTGATACCGATAAACACCAGAATCACTGCCAGACCATATTTGAGCATCGAGAAACGCTCTGCTACGCCCGCCAGCAGGAAATACATCGCACGCAGGCCGAGGATCGCAAACAAGTTTGAGGTCAGCACAATAAACGGGTCGGTGGTAACGGCGAAGATAGCCGGAATGCTATCCACGGCGAAAATCACGTCGCTCAACTCCACCAGAATCAGCACCAGCATCAGCGGCGTGGCATACAACAAGCCATTCTTACGCACAAAGAAATGCTCGTTGTCGATGGTGTCAGTCATACGCAAATGACCACGCAGCCAGCGCACCAACGGCTTGTCGCCAATCCCTGATTCATCTTCATGGGCGAGCGCCATCTTCACGCCGGTAAACAGCAGGAAGGCGCCGAAGATATACAGGATCCAGTCGAACTGCGAAATCAGCCAACTACCGGTGAAGATCATGATGGTACGCAGAACAATCGCCCCGAGCACGCCATATACCAGCACGCGGCGTTGTAATGCCGCCGGAACAGAGAAATAGCTGAACAACATCAGCCAGACAAAGACGTTATCGACTGCCAGCGATTTCTCAATCAGATAACCGGTGAGGAAGGCCAGTGCCTGCGGGTCCGCGACTTCGCGCCCCTGCGTCTGGACTAAATACCACCAGAAAGCGGCGTTAAACAGTAACGAAAGGGTCACCCACACCAGCGACCAGGCCGCAGCCTGTTTCATGGTCATGGCATGCGCGCCACGACGCCCCTGCAGTAACAGGTCGATAGCCAGCATAATGGCGACAACAACAGCGAATCCGCCCCATAGCAACGGCGTGCCGACAGTATTCATAGAAGTTCCTTACACATAAAAAAACGGCCAACGTCGGAAGACGTCAGCCGCTGCTTTTTATGCATAGACCTCGCCTTCCGGCAAGGTCTCACTTACAACAAAAAAGGAATACGTCTGCGTATTCCTTTCGGGTTGCCCGGTGACCGGATGTGGTTTTTCACACATCGTAATGACGATCGACCGACAATGAAGTTACTCCCCTTTGCAGGTAACAAAGTATGACAGACCATTCATCCAGTCAATGGTCTGTTACATGCCTTTTACACTGCTTTACGGTAACCATTATTGTTTTACGCTATCTGCCGGAAAAATCACCCCAGTCTGGCGGCGGATCTCGGTCAGCAGTTTGGCGGTGATGCGACTAACCGCCAGCCCCGGATGATTAATCAGATGCTCATCCACCAGTTCAGCAAACAGCTCTGCTTCGTAGAGCATGGTATTAATATGCTGTGGCTGAGTGAGATCCTGCATCTGGCTGCCGCGCGGCACAAAGCAGACTTTCTGGCATTCAGAGAGTTTTTCAATCACCAGCGATCCCGCTTCGCCCTGAATCTCGCTCGCCAGGACAGAATCACTGACTTTTGAGTGCTGCAACGTAACGCTGAAATCACCGTAATCCATCACCACCACGCCGTGGGCATCCACGCCGCTTGCCAGCAAACTGGCGGTTGCCTGCACGCTTTTCGGTTCACCAAATAACGCCACCGCCGACGCCAGGCAGTAAAAGCCGATATCCATAATTGAACCGTTAGAGAATGCCGGATTAAAGGTGTTGGGATTCTCACCATCCAGATAACGTTGATAACGCGAGGAATACTGGCAGTAGTTGAAAAAGACTTTCCGCAGTTTGCCGACTTTTGGCAGCGCCTGGCGTAACAGATGAAAGTTAGGCAGGCAGGCCGTTTTAAATGCTTCAAACAGCACCACCTGATTTTCCCGCGCACAGGCAATGGCGGCATCCACTTCCGCCAGATTCGACGCCAGCGGTTTCTCGCAAATCACATGAATTTTGTGGCTAAGGAAAAGCTGCGTCTGGGCAAAATGCAGGGCATTCGGGCTGGCAATATACACCGCGTCAATGGCATCGCTTTCCGCCATCGCTTCCAGCGACGTAAACAGATGCTCGACAGAAAACTCATTGGCGAAGTGCTGGGCCTGTTCAAGGCTGCGGGAATAGACGGCGGTTAACTTATATTTACCGCTCTCATGTGCGGCCTCCACGAACTGGTGAGTGATCCAGTTCGTACCAATCACAGCGAAACGTATCATAACGCGTGGATACTCCATAAAGGGATTCTGCCGTCAATGTAGCACGCCTTTTTCATCTTCGACGTGCGCGGATACGCATTATTTCTGCGCCGGACAACCATGCTCACTAAACGGACCAATCATGACCGACGGCCCGAGATATTTTGGCTGACGATGGAGGATTTTTGCGTCTATCACCGCTCTAACCCTGGCGAGTTTCTCCCGCAGCTGAGTATACAAACCGTGCTTCATATTCAGGTCTGGCGCGTTAAACCCGATAGCATCGATGCCGTACTGTTTTGCCAGCCAGATGGCGCGTTGGTTATGAAATTCCTGCGAGATAATGGTGATATGGTTCTCCCCAAACACTTTATTGGCACGAACCACTGAATCAAGCGTTGAGAATCCGGCATAGTCACAGAAGATCACTTTTGCCGGTACGCCCTTAGCGATCAAAGCCTGCTGCATGCCTGACGCTTCATCGTAATTTTTACGTCCGTTGTCGCCACTGACCAGCAACCATTTCACTTTTCCTGCGTGGTACAACTCTGCGGCGGTATCAATACGTCGGGTAAAGTAGCGATTACCTGGCCTTGCTCCCAACAATAAACCCACGTTACGTGCCGGAATAGCGTTGACGTCACTCCAGGTGAGTTGTTGGCTGGCGTTGACCATTGCCCGATCGGCGATAAAAATCGTCGCGCCTGCCACAAGCAACAGAAAACAGGCAATTTTGAGAGTCCGGCGAGAAAAACAAATACGGCGAAGAAGGCGGGCGAATGCGCGCAGCATGGTCGTTATCCTTAACGATAGAGGGGAGGTCGATTTTAGGCGCTAAAGGAGGAAAAGATAGCGCCTGAGATCATTTTCAGATTTTGTCTTGTCCCAGTGACAGTTGCGTCAGCCACAGGCGAGTGTCGAACTCAAGCTGGTGGTACTGCGGTTCCATATGGCAGCACAACTGGTAAAACGCTTTGTTGTGCTCTTTCTCCTTCAGATGCGCCAGCTCGTGCACCACAATCATGCGCAAAAACGGTTCTGGCGCGTTGCGAAACACGGTGGCGACGCGGATCTCCGCCTTCGCTTTCAGCTTGCCGCCCTGCACACGTGAAACAGCGGTATGTAACCCGAGCGCGTTTTTCAGCACGTGGATCTTATTGTCATACATTACTTTATTGATCGGCGGGGCATTGCGCAGAAACTGATTTTTTAGATCCTGGGTATATTGCCAGAGGGCTTTATCGGTGGCGTAGTCGTGCGTTCCCGGATAGCGTTTTGCCAGCACATCGCCCAGACGCTGTTCATTAATCAGCGTGCGCACCTGGGAAAGCAGCTGCTCGGGATAACCCTGAAGATAAGTAAGATTGCTCATAACCGCCCACGAAAAAGAGAAAAAGGGTATACTCACGCACCCTTTTCAGGGGCAACGTCGAAATTTTATCATTCAGGAGGGCCGATGAGCCACTTAGACAACGGTTTCCGTTCACTGACACTACAACGTTTTCCGGCGACGGATGACGTTAACCCGCTACAGGCGTGGGAAGCGGCGGATGAATATTTGCTGCAACAGTTGGACGATACAGAAATCCGCGGCCCGGTGTTAATCCTGAATGATGCTTTTGGCGCGTTAAGCTGTGCGCTGGCGGAACATAAGCCGTACAGCATCGGCGACTCATACATCAGCGAACTGGCGACACGCGAGAATTTACGCCTCAACGGGATTGATGAGTCGAGCGTGAAGTTTCTTGACAGCACCGCTGACTACCCGCAACAGCCGGGCGTGGTGCTGATCAAAATACCGAAAACACTGGCATTGCTGGAACAGCAACTGCGTGCGCTGCGCAAAGTGGTCACGCCGGAAACACGCATTATTGCCGGTGCCAAAGCCCGTGACATTCACACTTCCACGCTGGAACTGTTCGAAAAAGTGCTCGGCCCGACCACCACCACGCTGGCATGGAAAAAAGCGCGCCTGATTAATTGCACTTTCAATGAACCGCCGCTGGCCGATGCGCCGCAGACCGTTAGCTGGAAGCTGGAAGGTACTGACTGGACTATCCACAACCATGCGAATGTCTTCTCCCGCACCGGGCTGGATATTGGCGCGCGCTTCTTTATGCAACATCTGCCGGAAAATCTCGAAGGGGAGATTGTCGATCTCGGCTGTGGTAACGGCGTTATTGGCCTGACGCTGCTTGATAAAAACCCGCAGGCGAAAGTGGTGTTTGTCGATGAATCACCGATGGCGGTTGCTTCCAGCCGTTTGAACGTCGAAACCAACATGCCAGAGGCGTTGGATCGCTGCGAGTTTATGATCAACAACGCGCTCTCCGGCGTGGAGCCTTTCCGCTTTAATGCTGTGCTCTGCAACCCGCCGTTTCATCAGCAACATGCGCTAACCGATAACGTCGCCTGGGAAATGTTCCACCACGCCCGCCGCTGCCTGAAAATCAACGGCGAGCTGTATATCGTTGCCAACCGTCACCTGGATTACTTCCATAAACTGAAGAAAATTTTTGGCAACTGCACCACTATTGCGACGAATAATAAATTTGTGGTGCTGAAAGCAGTGAAGCTGGGGCGCCGTCGATAAGATTGGGAGTTACCTGCCGGATGCGGCGTAAACGCCTTATCTGGCCTACGTTCAGCACGTTACCCCCAGGCCGGATAAGCCGCGGCAAGCGTCGCATCCGGCAATGTCTGCCCAGTTCTGGAATCGCGCTTCCATAAAACAAAAAATCCCAGTCACCATCCTCTGCATTCTCTTGTTTAGCGTTGTTCAACGTTTATTCTTCCGTCACGCAGATAAAATCATCCGTTGCCAATCTGTCAACGGGTGTTATCATATTGCCAATTTGTCAACGGACGTGATGAAGAATGCACCTGATAACTCAAAAAACATTGAAAGATGCTGCGGAAAAATACCCGCAACATAAAACGGAGTTGGTGGCTCTGGGGAACACGATTGCTAAGGGATATTTCAAAAAACCTGAGTCATTAAAAGCAGTATTCCCATCTCTGGATAACTTCAAATATCTGGATAAGCATTATGTTTTCAATGTTGGGGGCAATGAATTACGTGTTGTAGCAATGGTCTTTTTTGAATCGCAAAAGTGCTACATACGTGAAGTTATGACGCACAAAGAATACGATTTCTTTACCGCCGTTCATCGTACTAAGGGGAAAAAATGATTGCGATTGCCGACATCTTGCAAGCAGGAGAAAAGCTAACCGCTGTGGCACCTTTTCTGGCGGGTATCCAGAACGAAGAACAATACGTCCAGGCGCTGGAACTGGTCGATCATCTGCTGCTCAACGATCCTGAAAACCCCTTGCTGGATCTGGTGTGTGCCAAAATCACAGCGTGGGAGGGGGCAGCGCCTGAATTTGCTGAATTTAATGCCATGGCTCAAGCCATGCCTGGCGGTGTTGCTGTGATTCGTACACTGATGGATCAATACGGTTTAACCCTTTCTGATCTGCCGGAAATTGGCAGTAAATCGATGGTGTCACGCGTTTTGAACGGAAAGAGAAAATTAACGCTGGAACACGCTAAAAAGCTGGCAACGCGATTCGGCATTTCCCCTGCATTGTTTATTGATTAACGCGGCCTGCCGGATGCGGCGTAAACGCCTTATCCGGCCTACGTTCAGCACGTTACCCCGAGGCCGGATAAGACGCGTCAAGCGTCGCATCCGGCACTTCAATGCACGATTTAAATCTCCAGCGCCAGCCGTGTCCCCTGCGCGATCGCCCGTCGTGCGTCCAGCTCCATAGCCACATCGCAGCCGCCAATTAAATGCACAGTTTTCCCGCTATCAATCAGCGGTTGCGCCAGCGCGCGGTTTGGCTCTTGCCCTGCGCAGATCACCACATGATCCACTGCTAACACCTGCGTTTCGCCGTTGATCACTACATGCAGCCCTTCATCGTCGATCTTCTGGTAACTTACGCCAGGGATCATCTTCACGCCGCGCGAGAGCAGGGTGGTGCGATGGATCCAGCCCGTAGTTTTGCCCAACCCTTGTCCTGGTTTGCTGGCTTTGCGCTGGAGCATCACAATTTGCCGTGGGCTACGGGGGATCTGCATGCCTTGCGGACTCAAACCTCCAGCCTGTTGCAGGCTACTGTCGATCCCCCACTCATTACAGAACTCGGCGATATTCTGGCTGGTGGATTCGCCCGGCTGACTTAAATACATCGCCGTATCAAAACCAATCCCGCCACAACCGATGATGGCAACTTTGTTGCCCACCGGCGCTTTGTCGCGCAGTACATCGAGATAACTCAACACCTTCGGGTGATTGATCCCGTCAATGGGCGGAATTCGCGGTACGATCCCGCTAGCGAGGATCGTTTCATCGAACGCCTGTAACTGATCCGCCGTCACGGTGTGATTGAGTTTTAGCGTCACGCCCGTCACTTCGATCATGCGGCGGTAATAGCGCAGCGTTTCGTAAAACTCCTCTTTGCCGGGGATCTGTTTGGCGATATTAAATTGCCCGCCGATCTCGCTGTGCGCGTCAAACAACGTTACCTGATGACCACGCGCCGCCGCGTTAATGGCAAACGCCAGCCCTGCCGGACCTGCACCGACTACCGCCAGATTTTTTTTCTGCATGGCGGGAAGGATTGGCATTTTGGTTTCGTGGCAGGCGCGAGGATTCACCAGGCACGAGGTGACTTTGCCAACGAAGATCTGATCGAGACAGGCCTGATTGCAGCCAATACAAGTGTTGATCTCATCGGCTCGTCCCGATTGCGCTTTTGATAGCAGCTCGGCATCAGCAAGGAACGGTCGCGCCATCGACACCATGTCCGCATCACCGCGCGAGAGAATGTCGTCGGCAACCTGCGGATCGTTAATCCGGTTGGTGGTCACCAGCGGCAGCGAAACGTGGCCTTTCAGTTTGCGCGTGACCCAGCTAAAGGCACCGCGCGGCACGGGCGTGGCGATGGTCGGAATACGCGCTTCATGCCAGCCAATGCCGGTGTTGATAATGGTCGCGCCCGCCGCTTCAATGGCCTGCGCCAGCTCTACCGTTTCGGCAAAAGTACCGCCGCCTTCGACCAGGTCGAGCATCGACAGTCGGTAGATAATAATGAAGTCGTTGCCAACAAGTTCGCGCACCGCACGCACTACTTCTACGGCAAATCGCATCCGGTTGCGGTAATCGCCGCCCCACTGGTCACTACGCTGATTGGTGCGCAGCGTCAGAAATTCGTTGATCAAATACCCTTCGGAACCCATTACCTCTACACCGTCGTATCCGGCCTCCCGCGCCAGTTGTGCGCAGCTGGCGAAATCGTCGATCAGTTGCAGGATCTCTTCATGGGTGAGTTCGTGAGGAACGAAACGGTTGATGGGGGCCTGCAATGCGGAGGGAGCGACCAGATGCGGTTGGTAGCTGTAGCGCCCGGTATGCAAAATTTGCAGGGCGATTTTGCCGCCTTCCTGATGTACGGCTTCGGTAATGGTGCGATGGTGTGGGATCTGGCTGGCGTCGTTGAGCATTGCGCCACCTTCCATGCCAACGCCTGTTAAATCTGGTGCAATGCCGCCGCTGACAATCAGCGCCACGCCGTGACGGGCGCGTTCGGCATAAAACGCTGCCAGCCGCTCGGCACCGTCCGGGTATTCCTCCAGCCCGGTGTGCATTGAGCCCATCAACACGCGGTTTTTTAACGTGGTAAAACCTAAATCCAGCGGGGCGAACAGCGACGGGTAGCTCATAAAATTGTCCAGTATGTAAAATAATTGTTATGTGGTCGGATGAGTTCTAATTTAGCCGTCGCCGGAGAAAAGGGAAAAGGGGAGTGCGGGGTTTGTGATGGGATTCAAAAAGAATACGCCCGGTGGTAACGCCGGATGCAACGCTTGCCGCGTTTTATCCGGCCTGGGGAATTGCACATGTAGGGCGGATAAGGCGTTAACGCCGCATCCGCCAGTCGTTGCAAATTACTGCTTACGGAAAAAATCGTTATACAACATATACAAGTGCGCGGCACTCCAGGAGAAATTTGGTGCGCCTTGCTGTGCGCCAGTCAGCGGGTTGTAATTCTCCTGAATTGGGCCATCGGCGGTTAATCCTTTGGCGTGCCGGAAGAACGTATCCGCCAGCTTCAGGGCATCATCACGATAACCGTAACGCTCCATCCCTTTCAGACCAAACCAGAACTGATCCACCCATACGCGCCCGCGCCAGTAGATATCAGCGCCAAAAGCCGGATTGGTTAACGCCGCCGTTCCCAGCGGAACAAAGGTGTTGAACTCTTTAGGATCGAGCATCACCTTCACCACCGCGTCGGCGTTGGCCTGCGTTGCCGCACCGTTAAACAGCGGCGACCAGCCTTCCGGCCCTTTACCGCGCTCAACAATCGGTTTGCCCGCGCAGCCGTTCGCCAGCGGTTTATCTTCAATGCGCACGTCATAGTAGAACTGTGTAGTCGGGTCGAACATACAGGTGTTGATGTAGTCCGCGAGCTGCTGTGCCAACTGGCGATAGTGCTTAGCCTCTTCCGACTTACCGAGGATGGTTGCCATCTCCGCCAGATAATGATTATCGCTGTACATATAGCTGGCCTGATCCACCGACTCCTGCAATAGCGAGTAGCCCAGCAATGTTCCGTCCTGACTGCGGTTTTCGGCGAATTTCACCGTCCAGTCGCTACGTTTGCCGCCATTAGCGACATATTTATCCAGCTGTTCTTTGTCGATAAAACCAAAGACGGCGGCATCATCACGGCCCGATTCCCACGACGCAGCGACCTGTGCCGGAATTTCCAGACTGTCGTACTGGCCTTTCTCCACCACGTGGGCGTAGTTGTTCAGCCCAGACTGCGTCTCTTCTTTGTCACCTTTTTTCACCGTAAACAGCATCTCGCCATTCTCAGTGTTGTGGGCTTTGTCGCGGGTCGCGCCATATTCCGGCACGCCGTTGCCGTTATGATCGCGGTTACGTAACCACCAGTCGTGATAGGCCACCAGTTTCGGGTACATCTCTGCCAGCCAGGTTTTATCCTGGGTGACGTTATACACTTCCATCACCGACCAGGCGGCAAGGCTGGGTTTGGTGTTACGTTCGTTCCAGTTGCCACCATCGCCGCCACGCTCGGGGCTAAGGTTCCACGCTATCAGGTCGGGGACAAAGCCCACATCCTGTGGACGCACGGTGTCGCCGGGCTGGATCTGCCAGGAGAAGACCGCACGGATATTCTCTTTGGCGATGTCCGGATTGAAATGCGCCATCGCAAACGCCTGCTTCCAGGTATCCCACGGCCAGGTCTGATTGCCGGAGAACCAGCGTCCGGTCACCGACGGCGTGACGGTGTTATATTTCACCGCGCCGCCCGGTGAGCGCCAGTTACCGTTGAGCGTTTCGATTGCTTTCACCGCGACGCGCGTCTGTTCCGGCGTCGCATCCGGATTGGTTAATCCTTTCTTCAGGTATTCTTCCCAGCGTTGCTGCGAGGCGGTGAGATAAAACGCCGGACGCGCCAGAATATCGCGGATTTGCATCTGCTCTTTGCTAACTTCCTGAGCGGTCAGCAGGTGGGAATAGGTGGTATAGAGCGTCGTTGAACCGTTGATATGCGCCTTACTGGTAAAGCGATTGCCGTTGATTTCAGTCTGCACCGGCAGGGATTTATGCACCTGATATTCCGATTCGCCGGAGGTCAGCAGATCCCAGGTGGCGCGCACTTTGCCAAAGGTGACTTTCAGGCCATCACGGGTGGCGCTGATTTTGCGCTGATAGTCAGGGTACTCGCCAGCAATGGTTTTATCGGAAAGCGGTTTCCCTTCTTTCGCTTCCAGTTTTTCCAGCAGTTCGCCGTCCCACACCAGATCCAGCGGTTTATTGCTGATGATTTTAGTTTCCAGTAGTGACGTGCGCGGCGTGGCGAAGCGCAGAGTCATTTCGACCTGCACATCTTTTGCTGTCAGTTTTTGCACCAGCGCGCCGGGAATACTGTATGCCTCCAGCGTGAAGTCGACTTTCTTGCCGTCCTGCCAGACGGTCAGGCGGTCGAAATTGCTGGCCATAAAGTTGATGTATTCTTCCGTCAGCAGCGCTACGCCCGGAAAACCGCCCATGGTGTTCGGGCCGTCTGGCAACAAGTGGCCATGCCAGGCTCCGAGATCGAAAAACGGATTAAAACGCTGGTGGTCGTCGTAATCGTAATCCTTCATGTACTGCGGCGCGCCGGTACGGTTAATCACGTTTTTATAATTGTCGGCGTTGGCGGCATGGGCGGAAAAACTCATCAGCAGGGCACAGGCTACTGGTGTTAAAATAGTTTTGATTTTCATGAGATTACTGTCCTTATTACCAGTAGAAATATTGCATCAGGAAGATTTGGTCGCTGGGATCGTGAGAGGCATTTTTCATGTAGAAGCGGCTATCAAAAGCCGTTGCGAAACGTCCGCCGCCGTATTCGTACCAGATACCAAACTGCATGAAAGAGGTGGTTTCATCATCAGCGTGGTCAGGGCGATGTTTGGCGTAGGTGTAAGCGGTGGAGAGATAAACGCCCTTTAACGCTTCATACATGGCGCTCACCATCATCCCGCTTTCACTTCCCGGTACGTCCAGCCCGTCGGCGCGTCCGGTATGGTGCCAGGCGCGAGCGGCAAAGTTAGGGGTAAGCAGGCCCGTCAGATAGAGTTGTCCGGTGCCGTCGGTGATTTCCAGACCGTTCATCCAGGTGATGCCTTCGGCAAGGTCATACTGGATGTAACCGTTCATCATTGCCGGATAGGTGTATTTGTCGTCGTAGCGATCGTACTTGCCAAAATGTAGCCAGGCTTTGCTTTCGTCATGATGTCCGGCAGGTGTGGCGGTGACGCTATAACGAAAGTTGCCGCTTAAGTTCTGTACCTTCAGCGCGGTCATAATGTCGCGGGTATTGGGAATGACGTAGCCCAGATCGGGCGTGAAGTCGCCCCACCATTGCAGGTCATCCAGCGAGGAATCCTGACGCAGACTGAGCATGATTTCGGTGCCATCATTGGTACGATAACCGCCATAGAAACGGTTAATCCCACCTTCGAAACCGCCCCAGCTATGGTCAGGCACCCAGGCATTGCCGTCGTGGTCGGCCTGCACGGTCCAGCCTTCGCCGTAAATCAGGCCGAACCAGGAGCCGTACTTCATCTCCAGGCCACCTTCAATATAGGTGCCGTCGCTGTATTTATGTTTATTCTCACCCTCTAAATCCATATATCCACCAACCCCTAATTCGCCGTAAAAACGAAATGAAGGAGAAGATGTTGAGGTAATTGCGGGTGTTTTTGTGTCGTCATGTTCTGCCGGACGTACTTCTTCGCCCATCGCAGAAAAGGCATAGCAAAACGGCAGAGCAAGTAATGCTCTGCATGGTGCAGTGATTAATTTCATTGTGTTAATCCATGAGCTAAAGAAAAAGTACAGCCTTTTATCGTTGTAATTATAAAAATAGAAAGGCAGAAACTATTTTCCCTCTCCCCATCCAGGAAGAGGGAAAATGCCTGCTCATTTTTTATTAGTCTGCTTAATCAACATTGCTGGCTGGCGTCGCTTCAATATGGCGCTCTTCAGCCGTTAATCCCTTTATATATTTACTGTATTTCCACCACGCAAATCCGAGGAAGATAACAATACCGCCGACGTTATAAAAAATGATGGTCAGAATATTCGCGCCAGTCGGGAATGTCGAAGCGACAAACCCTACGGCAAATATCGCAATCAGCATTGAAACAATGATAATACCGGTGCGGCGGGAGCCCATACGGAAATCGCGTGGCAGGTGATCTAATTTGGCGCGTAAATTCAGGTAAGCCAGCATGATGAATAACGGCGGAAGCATGGACGCTGCGGCAGTCATATTAATAATGGTATTCATCAGATCCTGCACGGTATTGGAACCGAGCATCGGGATAATCATCAGCGGGATGACGATCAGGAACTGGATCCACGCCGCGCGCGCCGGAACGCCGTTTTCGTTAAGTTCGACGGTTTTCTTACCAAAGATGCCTTCCGGGATTTCGGAGAAGAAAATTTTCACCGGTGTTGCAGTCCACATCAGCAGGGAGCCGAACATCGCGGTAAAGGACACCAGACCGACAAAGCGATTCATCAGCGCTTCCGGCAGACCAAAATACGCCGCCATGCCGTGGAATACCTGCACCGATCCACCGGTAAATTTCAACTCTTTGCTGCTGACGAAGACGTTAATCAGCACTGAGGAGACGGAATACAGTATGCCGATAAAAATCCCGGCGAGGATGATCACTTTAACGAACGATTTCGAACCGCCTTTGACGTCGTTAACGTACACCGCGACGGACTCCGCGCCACCTGCGGCCATAAAGATCCAGGTGGTAACGCCGAGGAACGCCCAGTTGAAGTTCGGGATCATCGCTTCAACGGTGATCGGATCGGCAGGCTGTACGCCGCCAACCAGTGCCGTACCTGCCAGTAAAATGTAGGAGAGCGTTAACAGCAGCATCAGCGTTGAAGTGACGGAGGTAATTGGCCCCAGCATTTTCGCCCCGTTGGTGGAAACCCAGGTGGAGAAGGCGAATAGCACCATACTAATAATAGTGGTGGCAATCGGCGTCATAATATATTCGTAGCCGAGGAAGGCATACGAAGCATAAGCAATAACGCGCGGCAACAGCGAGGTGAAAAAGAACAGATTTACGAACCAGTAGGTATAGGCAGTAATAAATGCCCAACGTCCGCCCAGCGAACTTTTTACCCATGCGTAGACACCGGCTTCTGAGTTTTTATTTAACGAAACAAATTCTGCGATGATCAAGCAGAAGGGAATAAAATAAAAAATCGTCGCAAGGAAAAACATCGGTGCCGAGGCCAGTCCAAGCTCAATATTATTATTGATAACGTTGTTAAAGCTGTAAACGGCGGCAAAAGTCAGCGAGAGCAAGCCGAATTTGCCGATTGTATTACGTTTGGTATCAGACATAACACATCTCCGAAAATGAGTAGGGTAGAGGTGGTGGCAAACTCCTTTTGCCGCCGTAGTTGTTATTTGTTATGGAAATAACCATCTTCGATGGTGACTTTGAGAACCACTTTTTTGACCGCGTTATTGCAGATAAACCGATATGCTTCATGGATATCGCAAATAACGATTTGCCCTTCGTGGACCTCAACGGCTTCTCCGCAGCCTTTTAAATATTCACGGTCAGTTTCATCACGATAATATTCCACTACCTGTAATGTCTCTTTCGGCGCATATTCAATCTTTTGCTGCCCTTGCAGGTAGTAATGCACTTCAAAATAGCGTCGATGCCCGGTAAATAGCGCATCGGTCGCGGAGTCTGTCTCCACGCGGTAAGTCAATGAGTCACCGATGGAGTGGGCGACGCCAGGCTGAATGTTGTCGATATTTTCAATCGCTTCAACGCATCGTTGCCACTTCTTGCCAGAGGCGTAAATCTGGCGGAACTGTTCTAAGTTATCGATGATCCTCATTGCTTATTCTCGCTGTGCAAATTCGTGGAAAAGAACCCTGCGCCGAACTCATACGACGCCAGGCTTTGCGCGGTAGCTTCTCCGCCAGAAACCGGCAGCAACGTAAAGCCGTAGCTGAAGTCACGGAACCAGACGCGCCAGGAGTCCAGCACCTCGCTGCCCCAGGAGTTAGAGCCGAGGCCAAGCAGCTGGTGGTCGAGATTCAGGGTGATGTCATCACTGCGCTGCAGCTCGTTACAGTGCTGGGCAGCGTGGATGTTTTCCTGGGTATAGTGCCAGGCGCTGAAGTTAATTGGGCGCTGCGGAACCACCAGCAGACCGTTGCCGTGGCGGTTAGTCAGTGCTGTCCAGCGGACATGCTGACGGTTGCCGTTGTTCTGCGGGAAGGGATAGTTCTCGAACATGGCATCGACGTTGCTGCGCCAGATATCGATGATGTTAGCCTGCTGGCTGTCGGCGTAGTTTTCGCCCGGTCCACGACCGTAATACGCCACCTGGTCGTATTCGCCGTTAATCCCCATGGTGAAACCGATGCACGGAATGATGTGCGGATAGTCGCCGTAACGCTCGCCGGAAAGCGCCACGTTAACCTGGCCATCGGCAGCGATGCGCCAGATGTAGGTGCAGCGCATCCCGAAGTCAAACACCGGTGGGGCAATAACTGTGCGGCTGATGATCAACACTTCATCATCACTTTGCTCAACGACAAAATCGCGCAGATGCTCCTGCATGATCTGCAAATGATTTGGCTGCCACAGCCCTTCGTACTCCTGCTTATGGTTGTCGATCATTGGCTTGAAGAAGTTGATCTTTGGCTCGCGGGTCAGCAGCGATTCGCCATTCACCTGCCAGGATGTCGGTTTGCCACTCATTTTTGAGAAGGTGATCGCGAAGTTGTAGCCGCGAACGGTGCAGCTCAAACGATCGTCTTCCAGCGTCAGCGGACGCGCATTATTCGGCGTGAAAGGTACTGGCTGCGCGGTGTTTTCCTTCAGCGGGAACTGATACGTGGCGATAGGGTGTCCGGCTTCGCTGTAGCGGGTGCGGGAATCTTTGGTCACCGTAATGTTGAGGAACGCTTCGCGGGCGTCCAGCTGCGGCAGCGTGATCTGCAAGGGGGCTTCGCTGTTCGGCGCAACGTCGCGCAGTTTAATCTGCTGCGTCGCGAGCGTTTCACCTTCGGCGCGCACCTCTGCGTGCAGGGTGTAGTCATCAAGCGTGGTAAACCACAGTTTATTTTCGACTTTCAGCTCGCCGCGAGTCAGATCCAGCGCGTGGATTTTTACCGGCGCAATAACCTGTTTGTACTCTTTCAGGCCCGGTCCCGGCGTCTGATCGGAATAGATCAAACCATCAAGACAGAAGTTATAGTTGTTGGGATAGTCGCCGTAGTCGCCGCCGAATTTATACCAGACATTGCCGTTGTCATCCTGCGCCTGGATCCCGTGGTCGCACCATTCCCAGACATAATGGCCCTGAATGCAATCGTGCTTATAGAAAACGTTCTGGTATTCCGTCAGCCCACCAGGTCCGTTCCCCATCGCATGAGCGTATTCGCAGATGATGCGCGGCTTCGGATGCGGGTATTCACCAAACTCATTCATCAGCGGCACGCGGGTGTACATGGTGGAAATAATATCGACCACTTCAGCGTCGCGATCTTCTTCGTAGTGCACCAGTCTCGTGTCATCCAGCGCCTTCGCTGCGTGGTACATCGCGCGGATGTTACAGCCGTAGCCGGATTCATTGCCCAGCGACCAGATGATGATCGACGGATGGTTTTTCTGCGCGTGAATATGGCGAACAATGCGCTCGACGTAGACTTTTTCCCACTGCGGATCGTCGGTAATGCGGCTGATATCGCCGACATTAGCAAAGCCGTGCGATTCGACATCGGTTTCCGCCATCACAAACAGGCCGTAGATATCACACAGTTCGTAAAAACGCGGATCGTTGGGGTAGTGAGCGGTACGCACGGAGTTGATGTTGTGCTGCTTCATCAACTGGAGATCTTTTTCTACGCGATCCATTCCAACGGCGCGGCCTTTGCGATGATCGTTGTCGTGGCGGTTGACGCCGTGCAGCATCACATAACGGTTATTGATCCAGAACAGACCGTCGCGCACTTTGATATCACGGAAGCCAACGCGTTGTGGCACCACTTCCAGAACGTTGCCGTTGGCGTCTTTCAGCGTCATGACCAGATGGTAAAGATAAGGGGATTCTGCTGACCATTGTTGCGGCTGTTCGACAGTAAAAGCAAAGCTGGCGCTGGTCAGTTTTTCAATTGCCAGATGATCAATGGCGCTGCTGTGCACCACGCGTTCGCCATCAAACAGGGTATATTCCAGCGTCGTGACGACAGGGGAGGCAGCGAGATTTTCCAGTACCACTTCGCAGGACAGCGTGGCATCGCAATAGGCTTCGTCAAAGTCGGTGCGCACGGTGAAATCGTTAATATGCGTGAGTTGTTTTCCGACCAGATAAACATCGCGGAAAATCCCCGCTGACCACCACATATCCTGGTCCTCCACGTAGGTGGAGTCCGCCCATTGCATCACGCGCACACATAACAGGTTGTCGCCGGTTTTAACCATCGCGCTGATGTCAAACTCTGCGGTCAGGCGACTGCCCTTGCTGAAACCAACATACTGACCGTTAACGTAGACTTCAAAATAGGTTTCGACGCCGTCAAATTTAATCAGGGTCTGTTTACCCTGCCAGCCGTCGCTGAGGGTGAAAATACGTTGATAGGCACCGGTTGGGTTATCGCTGGGGACAAACGGCACATCGATGGGGAACGGAAAACCTTCGTCGGTATATTGCAGTTTGCCGTGACCTTCCATTTGCCACATGGCGGGGACGGTAATATGCCCCCAGTCAGCCATTAACTCAGAGGTGAAGGCTTCTGGTACTTGCAGCGGATGGTCAAAAAAGTGGAAATTCCACTGACCGCTTAAGGGCAGAAACAGGCTGCTGGTTTCACGGGCAAAAGTACGCGCCTGCGCAACAGAGTCATATGAAAAAAAGTACGCACGCGGAGCAAGTCGGTTTTCGTGGGTGAGCTGAATGTTTTCCCAGCGATTCATAGGGCCTCCCGGTAGAGAGAAATCGGAACCATTCATGGTGATGGTAGTTTGTGTAATTGCTGGGGAGTTTAGTAAAATTTTTACTAAAATGTAGCGAGTAAATGCATTTACTTTAACTGGATCACGAAAATAAACGGCAGCACTGTCCGGCAAAAAAGATTGCCGGACAGTGTGTAAGGGGATTTAACGGGTCGTGCCGCGCAGTTTTAATTTGCTGGGAACGAAGACTAATAGCGGCAGCGCGCGACCATCGCGGGCTTTTTCATACACCAGGTTAACGCCCTGGCTTCCCATCATTTCGGAATGGATGCGCACGGTGGAGAGCGGCGGAAAGGTAAATCGCGCGGTGGGGATGTCGTTCACGCTGATAAGCGAAATATCCTGTGGGATGTTCAGACCACGTTCATGAATTGCCCGCAGTACGCCGATAGCAATGGAATCGGAAGCAACAAACAGTGCCTTCGGATAGTCTTCCCGCGCCAGCATCTGTTTTGCCAGTTCATAGCCCGACGAACTGGAAAAACCGCCGCGCCAGATATCCTCTTCGCGTACCACTTGTTTCAGTCGGCCATATTCCGCAAAGGCGACCTCACGAATATCCGCCTTGCCAGGCAAGTCCTCGCCGCCAATAAAACCAATGCGATTAACGCCCTGATCGATATAGAAGTCGATGATTTCTTTACTGATGCGTGCCAGATCGATATCTACTGCATCGTAATTACTGCCGGGTTCGTGAAAGTCGATAAAACAGATATTGTCGGTCAACGCG
This sequence comes from Escherichia sp. E2748, assembly GCF_005781125.1. Taxonomy (NCBI): domain Bacteria; kingdom Pseudomonadati; phylum Pseudomonadota; class Gammaproteobacteria; order Enterobacterales; family Enterobacteriaceae; genus Escherichia; species Escherichia sp. E2748. The sequence continues at coordinate 173,234 of NZ_VATP01000003.1, read as the reverse complement.
CTGGCAGCGGCGCGCAGGGCGGGCGTGGGTTTGCCGACAATTAAAATACCGGTGACGTTTTTAATGTCTGGTAAGCCGCTGTGTTCATAACAATTGGTCAGTTCGATCGCCAGCTTTTCGCACTGGGTTTCAATGCCGTGGCGGATCGCCAGATAGTAAGGATCGTTGATCTCCAGCTCCTGCTGGTAGCTGTAGATAGCCAGAATATGGTGTTGGTTGACTGCACCTGTCTGGAGTTTACGGGCACTACTGGTCTTGTACTCCAGCTTTTCGGCGATCTCGAGAATGCGATGTTTCGTCTCTTCTTTCACATTCAATGTCGGATCGTCATTTAAGACCCTGGATACTGTCGCCAGGGATACGCCAGCTTCGATTGCGATGTCTTTTAGTGTTGCCATGTTTACCTTTTTTACTTTCCCTGATGTGCGCCCCCATTGTAGAGGAAGTGCTTATCGGGTCACCTGTTTTCAGTAAATAAAGCGCGTTTCTTTGACGCTGTAACGGTAACACAGCGGCTTACGAATGTGATCACGCCTGCATTCTCCATTTTTAGCCTACAGGATTGAGAAAAACTTTTGCTATAGTTTAGTAAAATTTTACTCGAAGGGAGGAAGCAATGGAAACCGTGGCTTACGCTGATTTTGCACGTCTGGAAATGCGCGTCGGAAAGATTGTGGAAGTGAAACGCCATGAAAACGCCGACAAGCTGTACATCGTACAGGTTGATGTGGGTGAAAAAACGCTGCAAACCGTGACCAGCCTGGTGCCGTACTACAGCGAAGAAGAGCTGATGGGGAAAACGGTGGTGGTCTTATGCAATCTGCAAAAAGCGAAAATGCGCGGTGAAACGTCGGAATGCATGCTGTTGTGTGCGGAAACCGATGACGGCAGTGAAAGCGTGCTGTTAACGCCGGAGCGGATGATGCCTGCGGGCGTACGTATCGTATAAATAGATCGGATGGCGACGTCGTATCGCCATCCGATTTGATATTACACTTCTTCGACACTTACTCGCATGGCCGCCAGCGCCTTACGCGCCGCTTTGATCACCAGTTCACACTGTTCAATGGTCAGTGTCAGTGGCGGTTCAATGCGGATCGTTTTGGCGTTATTGAGCGTTCCGGCCACCAGTACGCGCTGGCGGAACATCTCGCTGGCAAAGTTATAGCCGATTTCGTTATCAACAAACTCAATCGCCATCAACATCCCTTTACCACGCGTTTCCTGCACCAGATCGGGATATTCCCGCGCCAGTTGACGGAAACCGTCCAGCAACATATCGCCTTTTTGTTCAGCCTGAGCCGGTAAATTCTGCTCCAGCAACACATTGATGGTCGCCAGCGCCGCCGCACAGGCCAGCGGGTTGCCGCCAAAGGTGGTGGTATGCAGGAACGGGTTGTCGAACAGGACAGAGAACACCTCTTCAGTAGCGATGGTTGCGCCAATCGGCATCACGCCGCCGCCGAGGGCTTTTGCCAGACACAGGATGTCCGGCTGTACGTTCTCATGCTCGCAGGCAAACATTTTGCCCGTGCGCCCCATGCCCGTTTGTACTTCATCGAGGATCATCAGTGCGCCGAACTCATCGCACAGCTTACGCACGGCGGTGAGATAGCCTGGCGGCGGCAGAATTACGCCACCTTCGCCCTGAATCGGTTCGAGGATCACCGCAGCCACATCATCACCGGTTTTTTTGCACTCGTTAAGAGCCGTGCGCATGGCTTCGATATTGCCAAACGGCACATGACGGAACCCTGGCAGCAGTGGCATAAACGGCTTGCGGAAGGTCGATTTCGCCGTGGCCGACAGCGCGCCAAGTGATTTACCGTGGAACGCGCCGCTGGTGGCAATAAAAGTAAACTTGCCGCGCGGTGACTGGTAAGCCTTCGCCAGCTTCAGCGCCGCTTCAACGGACTCGGTGCCGCTATTACAGAAGAAGCTGTATTTCAGTTTACCGGGCGTTAGCGCAGCAAGAGTTTTCGCCAGCATCGCCCGTAACGGATCGAGCAGCTCCTGGCTGTGCAGCGGTTGTTTCGCAAGTTGATTCTGTACGGCGGAAACCACAACTGGATTACGGTGCCCCACGTTGAAAATTCCAAAACCTCCCAGGCAGTCGATAAACTCCTGTCCCTGGGTGTCGACAAGCGTATTTAAACCTCCCGCTTGCCACTCTACGGCTCCGTAATCCCCGCCGGCGGTAACAGATTTGCGATACTCTAAAAACCCCGGATTGACATGCTCTTTGAAGTATTCAATCACTTCTCGGTTAAGTGCTTTCATCTCCTCATGATCCAGCGTTCGCTTCTCAATGAGATTCAGGGCGTGGGCGCTGCACGCTAAAGCCGATGCGCTCGAAGGTAACCTGTTCAAAATATGCTCCGGAGGCTCGCGTATCACATGATACCGATTTAAGTATTGCAGGGATTGCGCCACTCCGGCTGCGATCGCGAAAATCGGGATAAACACAAATCGTATTATCATTTGTGTAACATTTAATGCTAAACGTTAACTGTTGTCGTTATTTTGCACGATTTTATCGGGGGGGAATTTTGCTATCGCTGCGCAAATGCACTCTTTCAGGGCAATAAATGCCTGATTTTTGGGCAAGATAATTAACGGCTTCGGATAATAACAGAGTGAAAGTATTTTAAATCAATGGATTAGTGCTTGTGCTTAGAACGCAAATTGCGATCTAAATCAAATTAAAGTGCTAAAGATAACCGCGCCGGGGCCGACATAACCTCCGACAAGAAGTTAACAACCATATAACCTGCACAGGACGCGATTATGTCTTCTCATCCGTATGTCACCCAGCAAAATACCCCGCTGGCTGACGATACTACCCTGATGTCCACTACCGATCTGCAAAGCTATATCACCCACGCCAATGATTCTTTTGTACAAGTAAGCGGCTATACCTTGCAGGAGTTACAGGGCCAGCCGCACAAGATGGTGCGTCACCCTGATATGCCAAAAGCGGCGTTTGCTGATATGTGGTACACCCTGAAAAAAGGGGAACCCTGGAGCGGTATCGTGAAAAATCGCCGCAAAAATGGCGACCATTATTGGGTGCGGGCCAATGCGGTGCCGATGGTGCGCGAGGGCAAAATCAGTGGCTATATGTCGATTCGCTCCCGGGCGACGGATGAAGAGATCGCGGCGGTAGAGCCGCTGTATAAGGCGCTGAACGCTGGACGTACCAATAAACGTATGCATAAAGGGCTGGTGGTACGTAACGGTTGGTTGGGAAAACTGCCGTCATTACCGCTTCGCTGGCGAGTGCGTGGAGTGATGACACTGATGTTTATCGTGCTGGCGGCCATGCTCTGGTTTGCCGCTGCCCCGGTGGTGACGTATTTCCTCTGTGCGTTAGTGATGTTGTTGGGAAATGCCTGTTTTGAAAGGCAAATTGTACGCCCGATAGAAAATGTCGCCAGCCAGGCACTGAAGGTGGCTACCGGAGAACGTAATAGTGTTGAGCATTTGAATCGCAGCGATGAGCTGGGGCTGACATTACGCGCGGTAGGGCAGCTTGGCCTGATGTGTCGCTGGTTGATTAATGATGTCTCAAGCCAGGTTTCCAGCGTCAGAAACGGTAGTGAGGCGCTGGCAAAAGGCACTGATGAACTGAACGAGCATACTCAGCAGACGGTAGATAATGTCCAGCAAACTGTAGCGACCATGAACCAGATGGCGGCGTCGGTGAAACAGAACTCAGCCACAGCATCGGCTGCCGATAAACTTTCTATCACCGCCAGTAATGCGGCTGTGCAGGGCGGGGAAGCTATGACCACGGTGATCAAGACGATGGACGATATCGCCGACAGTACCCAGCGCATTGGCACCATTACTTCGCTGATTAACGATATTGCGTTTCAGACCAATATTCTCGCCCTGAATGCGGCGGTGGAAGCGGCGCGTGCCGGAGAACAGGGCAAAGGTTTTGCAGTGGTGGCAGGGGAAGTGCGTCATTTAGCCAGCCGCAGCGCCAATGCTGCCAACGATATCCGCAAGCTGATTGATGCCAGTGCTGATAAGGTGCAATCCGGTTCGCAGCAGGTACACGCCGCCGGACGGACGATGGATGATATTGTGGCGCAGGTAAAAAACGTCACGCAGTTGATCGCCCAGATTAGCCATTCAACGCTGGAACAGGCCGATGGGCTTTCCTGCCTGACCCGTGCGGTGGATGAGCTTAACCTGATCACGCAGAAAAACGCCGAGTTGGTGGAAGAGAGTGCGCAGGTGTCGGCGATGGTGAAACACCGCGCCAGCCGACTGGAAGACGCGGTGACGGTGCTGCATTAATCGGTATGCCGCATCCGGCGGTTGGAGCACGATGCCTGATGCGATGCTGGCACATCTTATCAGGCCAACGTGGCGCGTAGGCTGGATAAGGCGTTTATGCCGCATCCGGCAATCGGTGATTAATCCAATTGCGTAATATCAAAAGCGGCGCGGTCGATCACCGCAATGATCTTTTTTATCTGCGCGTCGCTGATGTCGCTCTGATTGACGCGTAAATCCAGCACCGCTTTAAAATTATCCAGCGCCCGCTTCATTTGCGGGTTCTGGCGCAGCGCAGCGCCAACGCAACGCGCTTTGATGCGTTCTTCAATCATCTCCACCTGTTCGCGGTTTTCTTCCAGCCACTGCGCGCCTTGTTCGGTCAACGCAATCTGCTTTTTGCCGCCTTCCTCTTCGCGGATGGTAATTAGCGACTGCTCCTGCAGAAAATCCAGCGTCGGGTAGATGACGCCCGGGCTTGGGGTGTAATTCCCCTGGGTTAGATTCTCAATCGCTTTAATCAACTCGTAGCCGTGGCTGTCATCGCGCGAGAGAATATCCAGAATCACCAGACGCAATTCACCGTGACCAAAGAAACGTTGCCGACGACCGCCACCGCGACCGTGGCGACCACCGCAGCATTGACCGTGTTCATGCTGGTGACCGTGTCCGCAGTGCTCGTGTTCTGGCTTCTCACCTTTGCAGCAGCCTTCATGGCGTGGCTGGCCTTCATGTTTACAACACCCTTCGTGATGATGGCTCATATCAGCCTCCTTTTGCTTAATTAGATATATCTAATTTATATCTGATGTGAGAGTTCTTGCAAGTGTAAAAATGATTTTTAAACGCAGATGTACTCAACATCCAGGCCGGATAAGGCGTTCACGCCGCATCCGGCAGCCTTGCTATGGCGCTGAATGCCTTCACATACTTCAGATATATCAGTTCTACAAATCGCTTGCATTTATCATGATTAGCAATCATTATCATTTACGAAATTTATTTAGATATATCTGATTACCATCACGAAGGCGATAACAATGAATAACTCCCCCCGCTACCCGCAGCGCGTTCGCAATGATCTGCGCTTCCGTGAACTGACTGTGTTACGCGCTGAGCGCATCAGCGCCGGTTTTCAGCGCATTGTCCTCGGCGGCGAGGCGCTGGACGGCTTTACGTCGCGTGGCTTTGACGATCACAGCAAACTCTTCTTCCCTCAATCTGACGCTCACTTTGTGCCGCCAACGGTAACGGAAGAGGGGATCGTCTGGCCGGAAGGACCACGCCCACCGTCGCGTGACTATACGCCGTTGTATGACGAACAACGCCATGAACTGGCGATCGATTTCTTTATTCACGACGGTGGGGTCGCCAGCGGCTGGGCGATGCAGGCGCAACCGGGTGATAAACTCACGGTGGCAGGACCGCGCGGTTCGCTGGTGGTGCCGGAAGATTACGCGTATCAGCTGTATGTTTGCGATGAGTCCGGGATGCCCGCACTACGCCGCCGCCTGGAAACGTTGAGCAAACTTGCTGCTAAACCGCAAGTTACCGCGCTGGTCAGCGTGCGGGATAACGCCTGTCAGGATTATCTCGCGCACCTTGATGGTTTTAATATCGAATGGTTGGCGCATGATGAGCAGGCGGTAGATGCGCGTCTGGCGCAGATGCAAATCCCTGCCGATGATTACTTCATCTGGATAACCGGTGAAGGGAAGGTGGTGAAGAATTTAAGCCGTCGCTTTGAAGCGGAACAGTATGACCCTCAACGGGTACGCGCAGCGGCTTACTGGCACGCGAAGTAACTGATATATGAAAAGAAAAAGGCTGACGATTTCTCGTCAGCCTTTACTGTATTTGGTGGCCCCTGCTGGACTTGAACCAGCGACCAAGCGATTATGAGTCGCCTGCTCTAACCACTGAGCTAAGGGGCCATGGTAGCGGATTATAAAGTAACTCCGTGTCGCAATCCAGCCATTACCGCGCGCCTGCTGTTTTTATAAACAATGTGTTTTCAATTCGTTATACTTTCCCTTGGTTGTGTTGTTTAGGGGTTAATATGGTTGAAGATATTATTGCACCAGGGTTGCGCGTGGTGTTTTGCGGCATCAATCCGGGGCTTTCATCTGCGGATACTGGCTTTCCTTTTGCTCATCCGGCGAACCGTTTCTGGAAGGTGATTTATCAGGCCGGGTTTACTGACAGACAGTTGAAGCCGCAGGAGGCACAGCATCTGCTGGATTATCGTTGTGGCGTCACCAAACTGGTAGACCGTCCAACAGTGCAAGCCAATGAAGTTTCAAAGCAGGAGCTGCACGCTGGCGGGCGTAAGTTGATTGAAAAAATTGAAGATTATCAGCCTCAGGCGTTGGCGATTTTGGGCAAACAGGCCTATGAGCAGGGATTCAGCCAGCGCGGCGCACAGTGGGGGAAACAAACGCTCACTATTGGTTCGACGCAGATCTGGGTACTGCCAAATCCCAGCGGTTTAAGTCGAGTTTCTCTGGAAGAGCTGGTGGAGGCGTATCGGGAACTGGATCAGGCACTGGTGGTGCGTGGGCGATAAAAAACGCCACCGAAAAGGTGGCGTTTGTGCAAAGGGACAAGTGCCGGATGTGGCGTAAACGCTTTATCCGGCTACCGATTAATCGTCCAGGAAGCTACGCAGTACTTCAGAACGGCTCGGGTGACGCAGTTTACGCAGCGCCTTCGCTTCGATCTGACGGATACGTTCGCGGGTAACGTCGAACTGTTTACCCACTTCTTCCAGCGTATGGTCGGTGTTCATGTCGATACCGAAACGCATACGCAGAACTTTCGCTTCACGCGCGGTCAGGCCAGCCAGCACGTCGTGTGTTGCCGCACGCAGGCTTTCGGTGGTCGCAGAATCCAGCGGCAGCTCGAGGGTGGTATCCTCGATGAAATCCCCCAGATGCGAATCTTCATCATCACCGATCGGCGTTTCCATGGAGATTGGCTCTTTGGCGATCTTCAGCACTTTGCGGATCTTATCTTCCGGCATCAGCATACGTTCAGCCAGTTCTTCCGGCGTCGGCTCGCGGCCCATCTCTTGCAGCATCTGGCGAGAAATACGGTTGAGCTTGTTGATAGTCTCAATCATATGCACCGGAATACGAATGGTGCGCGCCTGATCCGCGATAGAGCGGGTGATCGCCTGACGGATCCACCAGGTTGCGTAGGTGGAGAACTTGTAACCACGGCGGTATTCGAACTTATCAACCGCTTTCATCAGGCCGATGTTACCTTCCTGAATCAGGTCAAGGAACTGCAAACCACGGTTGGTGTATTTCTTGGCGATAGAAATAACCAGACGTAAGTTCGCTTCAACCATCTCTTTCTTCGCACGGCGGGCTTTCGCTTCACCGATGGACATGCGACGGTTGATATCTTTAACCTGCTCAATGGTCAGGCCGGTTTCTTCTTCAATCTGTTGCAGTTTCTGCAGGGCGCGATGTACTTCTTCAGAGACATCGTGCAGTTTTTCCGACCACGGCTTGTTCATCGCAATTGCCGCATTGAACCAGGTATCGCTGGTTTCATTGCCGGTAAACAGGGTGATGAAGTTTTTCTTCGGCATTTTGCACTGCTCAACGCAGAGCTTCATGATCAGACGTTCTTGCGTACGAACGCGGTCCATCATGACGCGCATGCTGTTGACCAGGTAGTCAAACTGCTTCGGCACCAGGCGGAACTGTTTGAACACTTCAGACAGTTTCAGGATCTCTTCCTGAGCGGCTGCATGGCTACGGCCTTTCGCTTTGATGGTGTCACGCGTTACAACGTACTGAGCGCGCAGTTCCGCAAATTTTTCGCGAGCCAGCTCCGGGTCGATGCTGTTGTCATCGTCGGCGGTATCGTCGTCACCATCTTCTTCGTCTTCATCTTCGTCATCGTCCAGATCTTCCTGGGAAAGCTCAGAGCCGACGTGAGTGGCGGTTGGTGCCAGATCTTCTTCTGCGTTCGGGTCAACAAAGCCGGTGATCAGATCGGACAGACGCGCTTCTTCTGCTTCCACACGATCGTACTGTTCCAGCAGATAGGTGATCGCTTCCGGGTATTCAGCAACGGAGCATTGAACCTGGTTGATCCCGTCTTCAATACGTTTAGCGATGTCAATTTCGCCTTCGCGGGTCAACAGTTCAACGGTGCCCATTTCACGCATGTACATGCGTACCGGGTCAGTCGTGCGCCCGATTTCAGATTCCACGCTGGAAAGCACCTGCGCGGCGGCTTCGGCAGCATCTTCGTCCGCGGTGTTTTCAGCCAGCATCAGATCATCGGCATCCGGTGCTTCTTCCATCACCTGAATGCCCATGTCGTTGATCATTTGGATGATGTCTTCGATCTGATCTGAATCGACGATATCTTCCGGCAGATGGTCATTGACCTCGGCATAGGTCAGATAGCCTTGCTCCTTACCACGGGTGACAAGAAGTTTCAGCTGTGACTGCGGGTTTTGCTCCATAAGACGGTATCCACACTTATTTCATGAGGTTGGTGTTGGGCGATTGACCCGATGTCCTTCAGGTGTTAATGCTGAAATCCAACGGCTGTTTACCGCCAACGATAATTACGAGGGCGTACTTATATATTTGCCGCTGCCTCTCAGTGCGGCTGTCGGGGGCTTCCCGATCGCTATTCGGCACTTAAGCCGTTAAATCACTTTTTCGCCAGTTCCTGGTTCAATGTCCAGAGTTCCAGGCGTTCTTCGTTGCTTAAACCATGCGTGCGCTCACGAGCGATTAACTCTTCCTGACGCAGTTCAAGCAGCGAATCAAACATATGGTTGAGTGAGTCGGTGAAGGTTTGCTCAGCAATATTCTTATCTGCTATATCGTCCCACATCGACAGTTTTTCAAGGGTGGCAGCATTATTTGTACCACGATAGTGCTCTAAAAGTTGCCCGGTGGTCAGACCTGGCTGAGAGAGACAAGTGTTGACCAGTTCTCTGAATAAGCCAAGTCCAGGGAGCTTATTTTCATCCAGATTCTCAAGCGGCGGGACCAACGTCGCTAATTCTGGATTTTGCACCAGCAACCCTATAAGTATACGCATGGTCGTGCGTTTTAGCTGCGGAACAGGACGAGAAACGCCGCTCTCTGCCGCTTTTGGCATTAATCGTTCAAGCTGGCTGTCATCAAGTATGCCTAACTTATTGCCTAATTCCTGACGAAGATATATTCGCAGCGTTTCGCCCGGCACCTGCGATATCAATGGCAGTGCCAGCGTACTCAAACGCGCGCGCCCGTCTGGGGTGCTCAGATCAACTTGCGGCATCAGGCTGTTAAACAGAAATGCGGAGAGCGGCATCGCCTGCTCCATCCGCGCTTCAAACGCCTCTTTACCTTCTTTGCGCACCAGCGTGTCAGGGTCTTCGCCATCAGGCAAAAACATAAAACGTAGCTGACGACCGTCTGTCATGTAAGGCAGCGCCGTTTCCAGCGCTCGCCAGGCGGCATCGCGACCTGCGCGGTCACCGTCATAACAGCAAATGACATTGTTGGTTGCGCGGAACAACAGCTGTATGTGATCGGCAGTGGTTGACGTACCTAGCGACGCAACGGCGTAATTAATGCCGTATTGCGCCAGCGCCACTACGTCCATATAGCCTTCGACCACAAGCAGCCGATTGGGTTCAGCGGTATCCTGCTGCGCTTCATAAAGACCGTAAAGCTGGCGGCCTTTATGGAAAATATCAGTTTCCGGCGAGTTCAGGTACTTGGGGGTATCGTTGCCCAGCACGCGCCCGCCAAAACCAATCACCCGACCGCGTTTATCGCGAATAGGGAACATCACCCGCTCGCGGAAACGATCGTAACTGCGACCCTGATCGTTAGTGACCAACATACCCGCATCAATCAATGACTGACGATTTTCTGGATTGCCACCAAACCGTTTCAGGACGTTGTCCCAGCCGGGGGGCGCAAAACCAATCGCAAAGCGGGCGATAACCTCGTGGCTTAATCCGCGTTTTTCCAGATACTGGCGCGCAGACGTGGCAACAGGTTGCTGTAAAGATTGTTGGTAAAACGTATTCAGACCGTCCATCAACTGATAAAGCGTTTGCCGTTGATGGCGCTCGATCTGGCTGGGGCCGCTGCCTGCTTCAAATGGCACTTCAAGATTGTGCATTGCCGCCAGCTCTTCGACCGTTTCGACGAATTCGAGCTTGTCGTAGTTCATCAGGAAGTCGATCGCGTTGCCGTGCGCGCCACATCCAAAGCAGTGGTAAAACTGTTTCTCACCGTTAACGGTGAATGACGGGGTTTTCTCGTTGTGGAATGGACAACACGCGTGGAAATTCTTGCCCTGCTTTTTCAGCTTCACACGGGCATCGATCAGATCGACGATGTCGGTGCGTGCCAGCAGATCATTAATGAATACGCGTGGGATTCGTCCAGCCATAGGCCCCGATTTTTAGCAATTCATAAACGAAAATAAGCCGCGCATTCCTTTCGGAAGCACGGCCTTACAACTACAACTCGGTCTGATCGGAGAGCAACGCTCTCGGGGAATTAGTACAGACGAGTGCGGCGTGCGTTTTCGCGAGCCAGTTTCTTCGCGTGACGTTTCACTGCAGAAGCTTTAGCGCGCTTACGTTCGGTAGTCGGTTTTTCATAGAACTCACGACGACGAACTTCCGCCAGAACACCTGCTTTTTCACAGGAACGCTTGAAGCGACGCAGAGCTACGTCGAACGGCTCGTTTTCACGTACTTTAATTACCGGCATGTGCCTCTCACCTTTGATTAATTCGGTTTGCCGCTGGCATCAACGCCAGCTTATTTCAAAATGGTGCGGAATTTTACTGCAATTGCTGCTGCTTTGTAAAGCACCGCGGCCTCTTTTGAAAGGGACTTTTATAAGGGTGGGGAGTATACACGAGGCTTTATCCAGGGGCGAACAAAGTTTTACATCAACCCGCATTGGTCCTACACTGCGCGGTAATAAAGCGAGGTAAAACAAGTCATGCGTGTACTGGGTATTGAAACTTCCTGCGATGAAACTGGCATCGCCATTTACGACGATGAAAAAGGTTTGTTAGCCAACCAATTGTATAGTCAGGTGAAATTGCACGCTGACTACGGCGGCGTCGTGCCTGAACTGGCTTCCCGCGATCACGTGCGTAAAACCGTACCGTTGATCCAGGCAGCGCTGAAGGAGTCTGGTTTAACGGCAAAAGACATTGACGCTGTGGCCTATACCGCAGGTCCTGGATTAGTCGGTGCGCTGCTGGTTGGCGCGACCGTGGGGCGTTCTCTGGCGTTTGCCTGGGACGTTCCGGCGATCCCGGTACACCATATGGAAGGGCATCTGTTAGCGCCGATGCTGGAAGATAACCCGCCAGAATTTCCGTTTGTCGCGCTGTTGGTTTCCGGCGGTCATACGCAGTTAATCAGCGTGACTGGCATTGGTCAGTACGAGCTGCTCGGCGAGTCTATCGATGATGCCGCCGGGGAAGCGTTTGACAAAACCGCAAAGCTGCTGGGGCTGGATTACCCAGGCGGGCCGTTACTGTCGAAAATGGCGGCTCAGGGTACTGCCGGGCGCTTTGTCTTCCCGCGCCCGATGACCGACCGTCCGGGGCTGGATTTCAGCTTCTCTGGCCTGAAAACCTTCGCCGCGAACACGATTCGTGACAACGGCACCGACGACCAGACGCGTGCTGATATCGCCCGCGCCTTTGAAGATGCGGTGGTCGATACGCTGATGATTAAGTGTAAGCGAGCACTGGATCAGACGGGCTTTAAGCGACTGGTAATGGCAGGCGGCGTGAGTGCTAACCGCACGCTGCGGGCGAAACTGGCGGAAATGATGAAAAAACGCCGTGGAGAAGTGTTCTACGCGCGTCCAGAATTTTGTACTGATAACGGCGCGATGATCGCCTATGCCGGAATGGTGCGGTTTAAAGCAGGCGCGACGGCGGATCTCGGCGTTAGCGTGCGCCCGCGCTGGCCGCTGGCGGAGTTACCGGCTGCGTAAAACTATCAGGTGCCGGATAGTCTCTTCCGGCACCTTCCTTTCTTAAAGCAACACCACGGGCATCCACAGCAAGCCGGTAATCACTAGCAACACGAGGAATATCAGCCCAAAAATCGCCCCCAGTCGCCAGTAATCCACCGTTGGCAGATAACCACTACCGTAGTAAATCGGGCTGGGTCCGGTGGCGTATGGCGTAAGAATGCTCCCCAGACCAATTGCCGCGCCAACCATCAGGCAGAACACCGGCAGCGGGATTCCCGGCATCGCCAGCGCGGCGGCAATCATCATCGGTGCGAGGGCGGAGGTATACGCCGTGGCGCTGGCAAAAAAGTAGCGCAGCAGATAAAAGACCACAATCAACGCCACCATCACTATCGTCGACGAATAACCACTTAAGCTGCCTGCTAACAGTTTGCCAAACCAGCTAATAAAACCGGTGTTGTTGAGTCCGGTGGCAAGGGTGATGAGTGATGCCAGCCAGAAGAAAACGTTCCACGCCGCTTTATTACTGACAATATCGTCCCAGCAGATAATGCGCAGAAGCAGCATCAGTGCCACTACGCTGTAACCGACCATCGCGGCATCGATATAATCACCGCCAAAAATCCACAGCACCAGCGCGCCCACCATCAGCCCCAGCATCCGTTTTTCACGCGAACAGAGCGGGCCCATTGCCTGCAGTTCCGTCTCTGCCCAGCGCGGCACCTGATCGCCAGACTTCAATACCGGCGGGTACAGTACGTAAGCCAGCCAGGGAACCAGCAGAACCAGTAAAATACTGAGCGGCAACATCCCGAGGAACCAGTCGCCCCAACTCAGCGTGGCGTGAGATGCGCTTTTCATCAGTCCAATTAACAGCAAGTTTGGTGCCATCGCCGTCAGGAAAATGGCGCTGGTCACGCAGTCGGCAACAATCCCCATCCACATGATGTACGAGCCAATACTGCGCGAACTGCTGTCGTTCGGCCGTGATTGATAGAGCGGCGGCAGGTTACGGATGATGGGATAGATAATCCCCGCACCGCGCGCCGAGTTGGACGGTGTTACAGGTGCCAGGATCAGCTCGGAGAACATCACCGCATAGCCGAGAAACAGTGTGCGATGCCCCATCTTTTTCACCAGAATCAGCGCGATGCGACGTCCAAGATCGGTTTTTTCATAGCCAGTGCCAAACATAAAGGCGGCGAAAATCAGCCAGATAACCGAATTAGAAAAACCAGAAACCGCCCAGGAAAGAGATTTGGCGGTGAATTTAAAACCTGGCTGGGCGAGCTGCTCCGGGCTGAACAGCAGCCAGGGAGAGAGAATGGCGATGATGGAGATACCCACCATCGCCACCACGGCACCCGGCACGGGTTCGAGGATCAGCCCAACGATCACGCCAGTAAAAACGGCAAAGTAGAGCCAGGTATGACTCTCCAGCCCTGCGGGAACCGGAATTAGAGCAATAATGGCGATGACCGCCAGCGGCGCAAGGTATCGCCACCATTCAGTGGAAGGTTTCATCGTGTTATGCCTGCGAAAAAGGAGAGGGGGCGAGCCTCTCCGTGAGGGTTATTTGATGTAATGGACGTGCTCGCAGATCTCTTCCACGATGGGCTCGCGGCGTTCGGCGAACAGCTTTTTGTTTTCGGCTATCAGGTTGTTTCCGTGGGTATCTATAGAGACAATCAGCGGGCCGAACTCTTTGACCCGGCAGACCCACAACGACTCCGGCATCCCGAGTTCTGTCCAGTGCACCTCTTCAATTTCTTCCACCTGAGTTGCTGCCAGCACCGCGCAGCCAGCCGGGAAAATCACATGCAGCGCCTTGAATTTCTGACAGCCCTCTTCGGTCAGCGGCCCCATTCCGCCTTTGCCAACCACCAGTTTCACGCCGGTCTGCTCGATAAACTCACGTTCAAAACTTTCCATACGCATACTGGTTGTCGGGCCAACGGACACCATCTCCCATTTGTCGCCGTTTTTGCGCACGATGGGGCCAGCGTGGAAAATCGCTTTGCCGTTGAGATCGTAAGGGATCGGACGTTTCAGTTCGATCAAGCGGCGGTGACAAACGTCACGGCAGGTCACCAGTGTACCGGTCAGGTAGATCACATCGCCGACGCGAATATCTTGCAGATCTTCAGCTTTGATCGGGGTTGTCAGGATCTTTTTCATAACGCGCTCCGGGTGTGAGACAGATTTTCAAAGGTGAGATCGGCATGAACCAGCAGTGTGCCGCGACGATGCGCCCAGCAGCCTGTAGAAACAGCAACGCCGATGGTTGACGGATGGCGGGCGGCAGATTCGATATGTACGCCCATCACTGAACTGTTGCCAGTCAGCCCTTGTGGACCAATCCCCAGACGGTTGAGTCCTTCTTCCAGGCGTAGCTCCAGCTCTGCCGCTTTTGGATTGGGATGGCGGCTGCCAATCGGGCGCAAAATGGCTTTACGCGAGAGTACAGCGGCGGTTTCCACCGAGGTGGCGATGCCCACGCCTACCAGTACTGGTGGACAGGCGTTTACGGCGAGGGTGGAGATATTTTCGAAGACGAATTTCACCACGCCTTCGTAGCCTTCTGACGGCATTAACACTTTCGAGCGGCCAGGTAGCGTGCAGCCGCCGCCTGCCATGTAAACTTCGATTTCCGCATCGTCGCCGTCGGGAATGATGTCCCAGGTAACCCACGGTACGCCGCTGCCGGTATTTTTGCCGGTGTTCACTTCGTCAAAAATTTCCACCGCGTTGTGGCGCAGTGGCGCTTTGACGGTTGCTTCTTCCACAGCTTGCTTAAGAATGCTTTGCAGCTCGCCAAGCAGCGGGAAGCGGGAACCGACTTTAACGAAGAACATAATCTCCCCGGTGTCCTGACAGGCAGGACGATTCAGGTCGATCGCTTTTTGCATGTTGTCGAACATCGTGTGGTAGATGATTTTTCCCATCGACGATGTTTCGGTATCCTTTAGCTGTTTTAGTTTATCCACCACGTCATCAGGCATCCGGGTAGATATCATAGCGGTAAAGTTAGCGACAATATCCGTCAGCTTATTCACTGCCTGTTGCTTATTACTTTCGCTCATCATGGCAACTCCAGTTTCTGTATTTGTCTGGAAAAATTCACCGTCACAAACTACCACTAAAAATGTGGTTTTATATTTTTTGCCGCCGTGAATATGTAATTAACAGTTCGTTAATCAACACGAAAATAAGAACGAATATTGCGCCAGAGCAGGGAATGGCAATGTTTTGCGAAATACACTGCGTTTATCAAAACTGCGGATATTTAACGATGCTAAATAGCTGGCCTTTAGCCAAAGACTTGCAGGTACTGGTGGAAATCGTCCATAGCGGGAGTTTTAGCGCCGCTGCGGCAACGCTTGGGCAAACGCCTGCATTTGTCACCAAGCGGATCCAAATCCTTGAAAATACGCTGGCAACCACACTGCTGAACCGCTCTGCCCGAGGCGTGGCACTGACTGAAAGTGGCCAACGTTGTTACGAACATGCGCTGGAAATCCTCACCCAATATCAGCGACTGGTCGATGACGTCACGCAAATCAAAACGCGCCCGGAGGGGATGATTCGTATTGGTTGCAGCTTTGGCTTTGGGCGCAGTTATATTGCGCCAGCCATTACCGAACTGATGCGCAATTACCCTGAATTACAGGTGCATTTTGAATTGTTCGATCGGCAAATTGATTTAGTGCAGGATAATATTGATCTTGATATTCGTATTAATGATGACATTCCTGATTATTATATCGCGCATCTGTTAACGAAAAATAAAAGAATATTATGCGCCGCACCTGAGTATCTGAAAAAATATTCCCCGCCACAATCATTACAGGAATTAAGTCGCCATGACTGTCTGGTGACTAAAGAGCGTGACATGACCCACGGAATATGGGAGTTAGGGAACGGCCAGGAGAAAAAGTCGGTGAAGGTTAGTGGGCATCTTTCCTCCAACAGCGGCGAGATTGTGCTGCAATGGGCGCTGGAGGGCAAAGGGATTATGCTGCGTTCCGAGTGGGATGTTTTGCCGTTTCTGGAGAGTGGCAAACTGGTGCGAGTATTGCCGGAGTATGCACAAAGCGCCAATATCTGGGCTGTTTACCGGGAGCCGCTCTATCGCAGCATGAAATTACGTGTCTGCGTGGAATTTTTGGCGGCGTGGTGCCAGCAACGGCTGGGTAAACCTGACGAGGGCTATCAGGTTATGTAGGCTCGTCATAAATCACTCGGGATCTTTTTCACGCTTTCTTTTGAATTTCGTCCAGATTTTTGTCTCCTGGTGACGCCACAGACGCTGGATGTTGTCATGATGACGCAGCAGGATCAGGCAAGAGAGCATCGAAACCGGGAAGGTGAATTGTGGCTTGAACCACCAGACATAAAACGGAGCAATCAGCGCGCTGACAATCGCCCCCAGCGACGAATATCCACTCAATAGCACGGTAAGCAACCAGGTCCCTGCCATCACGCCCGTTAAATCCCAGCCGATCGGAGCAATAGCGCCAAAAGCGGTGGCAACGCCTTTTCCCCCTTTAAAACCGAAGAAAACGGGCCAGATGTGTCCAAGACAGGCGGCAATCGCAATTAATCCCAGCCAAAATGGGCTGACGCCTAATTCATATGCTCCCCAGACAGGCAACATACCTTTTAGAACGTCAAAGATCAGCACTGCTACGGCTGCTCCTTTGCCACCCATGCGTAAAACGTTGGTCGCGCCAGGATTACCGGAGCCGCTGGTTCGCGGGTCGGGCAAGCCACAAAGGCGGCAAACCAGAATGGCACTGGAAATGGAGCCGCAGAGGTACGCGATGAGGATCATTCCAGGCGCGATTGCACTCATAAGCTGTTCCGTTTTGAAAATTCGTGTTCAACGATGAATCTGTGGATAATACGCACATTTCGCCGGAAGTGGTATCCGGTTAGCCAAAAAGCAGGCAGGACGTGATGGATATTGTATTTATAGAGCAACTTTCGGTAATCACCACTATTGGTGTTTACGACTGGGAACAGACCATCGAACAGAAGCTGGTGTTCGATATCGAAATGGCGTGGGATAACCGTAAAGCGGCGAAAAGTGATGATGTGGCGGATTGCCTCAGTTACGCTGACATTGCAGAAACGATAGTCAGCCACGTCGAGGGGGCGCGTTTTGCACTGGTGGAACGCGTGGCGGAAGAAGTGGCGGAACTGCTGTTAACTCGCTTTAATTCGCCGTGGGTTCGCATCAAACTTAGCAAGCCAGGCGCAGTGGCGCGGGCGGCGAATGTTGGCGTAATCATTGAGCGTGGCAATAATCTGAAAGAAAATAATTAATTTTACAGCTGTTAAACCAAACGGTTATATCCTGGTCATACTGCAGTAGTTCGGACAAGCGGTACATTTTAATAATTTAGGGGTTTATTGATGAGCGATATGCACTCGCTGCTGATAGCGGCAATATTGGGTGTGGTCGAAGGATTGACAGAATTTCTGCCGGTATCCAGCACGGGCCATATGATTATTGTCGGTCACTTGTTGGGGTTTGAGGGCGACACGGCGAAAACCTTTGAAGTCGTGATCCAGTTAGGATCAATTCTGGCGGTAGTAGTGATGTTCTGGCGGCGTCTGTTTGGTCTGATTGGCATTCACTTTGGACGCCCGTTGCAGCACGAAGGAGAAAGCAAAGGTCGTTTAACGCTGATCCACATTTTGCTGGGGATGATCCCAGCGGTGGTGCTGGGACTGTTGTTCCACGACATGATTAAATCATTGTTTAACCCGATAAATGTCATGTATGCGCTGGTCGTCGGCGGTTTGTTGCTGATTGCCGCCGAATGCCTGAAGCCGAAAGAGCCGCGTGCGCCGGGTCTGGATGATATGACCTATCGCCAGGCGTTTATGATTGGCTGCTTCCAGTGTCTGGCGCTGTGGCCGGGATTCTCTCGCTCCGGGGCGACCATTTCAGGTGGGATGCTGATGGGGGTGAGCCGTTACGCGGCTTCTGAGTTCTCGTTCCTGCTGGCGGTGCCGATGATGATGGGCGCAACGGCGCTTGATCTCTACAAAAGCTGGGGCTTCCTGACAACCGGCGATATCCCGATGTTTGCTGTTGGGTTTATCACTGCCTTCGTAGTGGCGCTGATAGCGATTAAAACCTTCCTGCAATTAATTAAGCGGATTTCGTTTATCCCATTCGCCATTTATCGCTTTATTGTGGCGGCTGCGGTGTACGTCGTATTCTTTTGATGTGAAGAATAGTGTCGGATGCCTGGAATTGTCCACGATTGCGTAGGCCGGATAAGGCGTTTACGCCGCATCCGGCAATCAACGCCTGATGCGACGCTTGCGCGTCTTATCAGGCCTACAACCGTCGTTTACATGCAGCCGGAGAAGGCGTTTACATCGCATCCGGCAATCAACGCCTGATGCGACGCTTGCGCGTCTTATCAGGCCTACAACCGTCGTTGACATGCAGCCGGAGAAGGCGTTTACATCGCATCCGGCAATCAACGCCTGATGCGACGCTTGCGCGTCTTATCAGGCCTACAACCGTCGTTGCATGTAGCCGGATAAGGCGTTCACGTCGCATCCGGCAAAGTGCCCAACACTCACTCAGGCTTTGGGCAACGCTGTTCCTTCCAGCTGGCTACCGCTGCAATTCGTCGGCGGGTCAGCTCTTCGCGAATCTCTACACCTTTAAATCCTGCTTCAACGACGGCTTTTGTCGGCACTGACTGCGCCACTTCCCAGGCTTCGCGCAACCAGCGGCCTTGCGGGTAGTCCGCCGATTCAAAACCGGTTCTGCCGCGCACGTCTGCCTCGCTGGTCAGCGCCAGTTGCTCTACACGTTGCGGCTTACGCCAGGCGTCAATGGAATCGAATAATTTGACGATGGTTTTCGGGTTCAGCATGGGGAAGGTATGAATGAGATCGTGAAACTCAGCCACCAGTTTGGCTAAGTCACGAATTTCATTAGGCACACGCAGACGTTGGCACAGTTGTTCCACTAATTTCACACCCGCCGGACCGTGACCGTGATGACGCGGCCAAAGCTCTGGCGGCGTCAGCCCTTTACCGAGATCGTGGCATAACGTCGCGAAACGGACATCGACCTGCGGACTTAGCATCGCCGCCATGGAGAGCGTCATTAAGGTATGAATCCCGGTGTCGATTTCCGGATGCCATTTGGCGGGGGCCGGAACGCCGAACAGGGCGTCAATTTCCGGGAATAAAACGCGCAGTGCGCCGCAATCGCGCAGCACCTGGAAGAACACTTGTGGATTGCGGGTGGTGAGGGCGCTTTCCGTCTCTTTCCACACCCGTTCAGGCGTAAGATGTTCCAGTTCGCCCGCGTGGGTCATTTCGCGCATCAGCGCCAGGGTTTCATCAGCAATACGAAAACCAAGGTGGGCATAACGCGCAGCAAAACGCGCTACGCGCAGCACGCGTAGCGGATCCTCGCCAAAAGCGGGGGAAACATGGCGTAACAGACGATTTTGCAGATCGCCCAGACCGTTGTACGGGTCGATAATCTCGCCGTCATCGTCCTGGGCCAGCGCATTAATGGTCAGATCGCGACGCTTAAGATCATCTTCCAACGTGACATCCGGTGCGGCATAGCAGGTAAAACCGGTGTAACCGGAGCCGGATTTCCGTTCGGTACGTGCCAGCGCATACTCTTCATGCGTTTGCGGATGCAGAAAAACAGGAAAATCGCGGCCTACCTGCTGGTAGCCCGCGTCGAGCATCTCCTGTGGCGTGCTGCCGACAACCACCCAATCTCTGTCTTTGACCGGTAGCCCTAACAATGCATCCCGTACCGCACCACCGACCAGATAAATCTTCACGCCATCTTCCCTTCGTCAAATACACAATTCCTAATAATAAGACAGTGCAACGAAGAAGGCGATTTAGTTCATCCAGCGATCTTTGCGTTTGCGCGTTGGGATCAGGTGCGGTAATACCAGCCCGAGCAGCAAGCCAAGCCCCAGCACGCCGCCGCCATACATAAACCATTGCATGATGATGGTGCGCTGTTTGTCATCTAACTGCACGCTGGCGGCATCGACCTTTTTCTGTGCGACAATCAGTTCGTTTTTCAGCTTCTGATTTTCTTCTTTTAACCCATTGATCACGCTGTCACTTTGCGCCACTTTTTGCTGCATTTCTGCAGTGCGCTGATTCCAGGTGTTATCAATATTGGTGAGCTTATCGGTCAGCGTTTTGACCTGATTTTCCAGCACCGGTACACGAGTGCGCAGGCTTGGCTCGGTATTAAGTTCTTTTAACGGGATCCAGGCGGTACGGCCGGAGCTGTCTTTCACCTGGGCATAATTGGTGTTGGCGTCAGTTTGTAATAAGGTTACTTCCTCGCCCGCGTTAACTGTGCCCACGAGGCGATAATTATCCCCCGGACCGCTGCGGACCCAGGTGTTCAGTTCGTCAGAAACATAGCGCTTTTCTTCGGCGTGCGAGACGGCAGTGGCGCTAAGTGCAAGTATAGTTAATCCGATCAGGCGTAATTTTGGCATCAGGCTGTCGTTATTGTCTGGGAAAAGTGGAACGATAGTAGTGGCATCAGTGTCGCTACGCAAAGCATTCGCTATCAATCGGAATCCTCTGTGTCAGGTCTTGCCACAGCTTCAATCTTTTACGCCCGTCAAATTGCCCGTTGCATGGCAATTTGGCGCAAAATACTATCTACTGACAAAAAAGATCGCATTAAGTTCGCCGTTCATCGTCACTAATGTGACATAACCGGATAAGTAAAGGCCATGGCTCAGGAAATCGAATTAAAGTTTATTGTTAATCACAGTGCCGTTGAGGCGTTGCGTGACCATCTCAATACGCTGGGCGGCGAGCACCATGACCCCGTGCAGTTGCTGAATATTTACTACGAAACGCCGGATAACTGGCTGCGTGGGCACGATATGGGCTTGCGTATTCGTGGCGAAAATGGTCGCTATGAAATGACGATGAAAGTCGCCGGGCGAGTGACTGGCGGTTTACACCAGCGCCCGGAATATAATGTGGCGTTGAGCGAACCGACGCTCGACCTGGCGCAGTTTCCGACGGAAGTCTGGCCGAACGGCGAGTTACCTGCCGATCTCGCTTCCCGCGTACAACCGCTGTTCAGCACCGATTTTTATCGCGAAAAATGGCTGGTGGAGGTCGATGGCAGTCAGATTGAAATTGCCCTCGACCAGGGGGAAGTGAAAGCTGGGGAATTTGCTGAGCCTATCTGCGAGCTTGAACTGGAACTGCTTAGCGGCGAAACGCGCGCGGTGCTGAAACTGGCAAACCAACTGGTATCGCAAACTGGTTTACGCCAGGGCAGCCTGAGCAAGGCGGCGCGTGGCTATCATCTGGCGCAGGGAAATCCCGCGCGTGAAATCAAACCCACCACCATTTTGCATGTTGCGGCAAAAGCCGATGTGGAACAGGGGCTGGAAGCGGCGCTCGAGCTGGCGTTAGCACAATGGCAGTACCATGAAGAGTTGTGGATACGCGGCAACGAGGCGGCGAAAGAGCAGGTGCTGGCAGCAATCGGCCTGGTTCGCCATACTCTGATGCTGTTCGGCGGTATCGTGCCGCGTAAAGCGAGCACTCACTTACGTGATCTGTTGACTCAATGCGAGGCGACCATTGCTTCTGCGGTTTCCGCCGTGACGGCGGTCTATTCTACCGAAACGGCAATGGCGAAACTGGCGTTGACCGAATGGCTGGTAAGCAAAGCCTGGCAGCCGTTTTTAGATGCCAAAGCGCAGGGCAAAATCAGCGATTCCTTCAAACGCTTTGCCGATATCCATCTTTCCCGCCATGCCGCTGAACTGAAAAGCGTTTTTTGCCAGCCGTTGGGCGATCGCTACCGTGACCAGTTGCCACGCCTGACACGTGACATTGACTCAATACTGTTACTGGCGGGTTACTACGATCCTGTCGTCGCGCAAGCCTGGCTGGAGAATTGGCAGGGGCTGCGTCACGCTATTGCGAGCGGGCAACGCATTGAAATTGAACATTTCCGTAATGAAGCAAACAATCAGGAACCGTTCTGGTTGCACAGCGGAAAACGTTAATCAGGCAAGGATAAAATCGCTTATGAAGCCGCTCTCTTCACCGTTACAGCAGTACTGGCAGACCGTTGTTGAGCGGCTGCCAGCGCCTTTAGCCGAGGAATCACTTAGCGCACAGGCGAAGTCAGTACTTACTTTTAGTGATTTTGTGCAGGACAGTGTAATTGCGCATCCAGAGTGGCTGACGGAGCTGGAAAGCGAGCCGCCACAAGCCGATGAATGGCAGTATTACGGCGAGTGGTTACAGGAGGCGCTCAGTAACGTGAGTGACGAGGCTGGGTTAATGCGTGAACTGCGGCTGTTCCGGCGGCGCATTATGGTACGTATCGCCTGGGCGCAAACGCTGGCACTGGTTACTGAAGAGAGCATATTGCAGCAGCTCAGCCATCTCGCTGAGACGCTGATTGTCGCGGCGCGTGACTGGTTGTATGACGCCTGCTGCCGCGAGTGGGGAACGCCGTGTAATGCGCAGGGCGAAGCGCAACCGCTGCTGATTTTAGGCATGGGTAAGCTGGGCGGCGGGGAACTGAATTTCTCCTCAGATATCGATCTGATTTTTGCCTGGCCGGAACATGGTTGTACGCAGGGCGGACGCCGGGAACTGGACAACGCTCAGTTCTTTACCCGCATGGGGCAGCGGTTGATTAAAGTGCTGGATCAACCAACGCAAGATGGCTTTGTCTATCGCGTAGATATGCGGCTGCGTCCGTTTGGCGAAAGTGGCCCGCTGGTGCTGAGCTTTGCAGCGCTGGAAGATTATTACCAAGAGCAGGGGCGTGACTGGGAGCGTTACGCGATGGTCAAGGCGCGGATTATGGGCGATAGCGAAGGCGTCTATGCTAACGAGTTGCGTGCGATGCTGCGCCCGTTTGTTTTTCGTCGTTACATCGATTTCAGTGTGATTCAGTCTCTGCGCAACATGAAAGGGATGATTGCCCGTGAAGTGCGTCGCCGCGGTTTGACCGACAACATTAAACTGGGCGCGGGCGGTATTCGCGAAATTGAATTTATCGTCCAGGTGTTCCAGCTTATTCGCGGCGGGCGCGAACCGTCGCTGCAATCGCGCTCTTTACTGCCAACGCTCAGCGCCATTGCCGCGCTGCATCTGCTTTCTGAGAATGATGCCGAACAATTGCGAGTGGCGTATCTGTTCCTGCGGCGCCAGGAAAACCTGCTGCAAAGCATTAATGACGAACAAACCCAGACGCTTCCTGCAGATGAGCTTAACCGTGCGCGGCTGGCGTGGGGGATGGAGTTCGCTGACTGGCAGCAACTGACCGGAGCGCTGGCCGGACATATGGCTAATGTGCGTCGGGTATTTAACGATCTGATTGGTGACGACGAAAGCGAACCCCAGGAAGAGACTCTGTCGGAGCAGTGGCGTGAGCTGTGGCAGGATGCATTGCAGGAAGATGACACCACGCCAGTGCTGGCGCATCTTAGAGAAGATGATCGCAAACAGGTGCTGACGCTGATTGCCGATTTCCGCAAAGAGCTGGATAAGCGCACTATCGGGCCGCGCGGACGTCAGGTGCTCGACCATCTCATGCCGCATTTGTTAAGTGACGTATGTGCGCGTGAAGACGCTGCTGTCACGCTGTCGCGCATCACCGCCTTGCTGGTGGGGATTGTTACCCGCACCACCTATTTAGAATTGCTCAGTGAATTCCCCGCGGCGCTTAAGCATTTGATTTCTCTGTGTGCCGCATCGCCGATGATTGCCAGTCAACTGGCGCGCTATCCATTATTGCTGGATGAACTGCTCGATCCGAACACCCTCTACCAGCCGACAGCGACGGATGCCTATCGCGACGAATTGCGCCAGTATTTGCTGCGCGTGCCAGAAGATGACGAAGAACAACAACTTGAGGCGCTGCGTCAGTTCAAACAGGCGCAGCTGTTACGCATCGCCGCAGCGGATATTGCCGG
Organism: Escherichia sp. E2748; assembly: GCF_005781125.1. Taxonomy (NCBI): domain Bacteria; kingdom Pseudomonadati; phylum Pseudomonadota; class Gammaproteobacteria; order Enterobacterales; family Enterobacteriaceae; genus Escherichia; species Escherichia sp. E2748. The sequence goes on along the minus strand of NZ_VATP01000003.1, from coordinate 148,966 downwards.
TACGCTACCGGTAATGAAAGTGAGCGATCACTTAACCTGGTTGGCAGAAGCCATGATAGATGCCGTCGTTCAGCAGGCGTGGGTTCAAATGGTCGCCCGTTACGGAAAACCGACCCACCTGAACGAACGTGAAGGTCGCGGCTTTGCGGTGGTTGGATACGGTAAGCTGGGCGGTTGGGAGTTAGGCTACAGTTCCGATCTTGACCTGATATTCCTCCATGATTGTCCAATGGATGTGATGACTGATGGCGAGCGGGAAATCGACGGGCGGCAGTTTTACCTGCGTCTGGCGCAACGCATTATGCACTTGTTCAGCACGCGCACGTCTTCCGGTATTTTGTACGAAGTGGATGCACGGCTACGCCCGTCCGGGGCGGCGGGAATGCTGGTTACTTCCGCAGAAGCGTTTGCCGATTATCAGAGAAACGAGGCCTGGACGTGGGAACATCAGGCGCTGGTACGTGCTCGCGTGGTATATGGTGATCCACAATTGACCGCTCAATTTGACGCAGTACGCCGGGAGATTATGACGCTGCCGCGTGAAGGCAAAACTTTACAGACAGAAGTGCGGGAAATGCGCGAGAAAATGCGCGCCCATCTCGGCAATAAACATCGCGATCGCTTTGATATCAAAGCCGATGAAGGCGGAATTACCGATATCGAATTTATTACCCAATATCTGGTGTTGCGCTACGCCCATGAAAAACCGAAGTTAACGCGCTGGTCAGACAACGTGCGCATTCTGGAACTACTGGCGCAAAACGACATTATGGAAGAGCAGGAAGCGATGGCGCTGACCCGTGCTTACACTACGCTGCGCGATGAACTTCATCATCTGGCATTACAAGAGTTGCCGGGCCATGTGCCGGAGGATTACTTCACCGCAGAGCGTGAACTGGTGCGGGCAAGCTGGCAGAAGTGGCTGGTGGAGGAATGAAATATGGTATTATCGCGCGCAAATTTTGAATCTCTCAGGAGACAGGAATGAAAGTAACGCTGCCAGAGTTTGAACGTGCAGGAGTGATGGTGGTTGGTGATGTAATGCTGGATCGTTACTGGTACGGTCCCACCAGCCGTATCTCGCCGGAAGCGCCAGTACCCGTGGTTAAAGTGAATACCATCGAAGAACGTCCGGGCGGCGCGGCCAACGTGGCGATGAACATCGCTTCTCTCGGTGCAAACGCACGCCTGGTGGGACTGACAGGTATTGATGATGCGGCGCGCGCGCTCAGTAAATCGCTGGCGGACGTGAACGTAAAATGCGACTTCGTTTCTGTGCCGACGCATCCGACCATCACCAAACTGCGGGTGCTTTCTCGTAACCAACAGTTGATCCGCCTGGATTTTGAAGAAGGTTTCGAAGGTGTTGATCCGCAGCCGCTGCATGAGCGGATTAATCAGGCTCTCGGTACGATTGGCGCGCTGGTGCTTTCTGATTATGCGAAAGGTGCGTTGGCAAGCGTACAGCAGATGATCCAACTGGCGCGTAAAGCGGGCGTTCCGGTGTTGATTGATCCAAAAGGCACCGATTTTGAACGCTACCGCGGCGCTACGCTTTTAACGCCTAATCTCTCGGAATTTGAAGCTGTTGTTGGTAAATGTAAAACCGAAGAAGAGATTGTTGAACGCGGCATGAAACTGATTGCCGACTACGAACTCTCTGCGCTGCTGGTAACCCGTTCCGAGCAGGGGATGACGCTGCTGCAACCGGGTAAAGAGCCGCTGCATATGCCAACTCAGGCGCAAGAAGTCTATGACGTTACCGGTGCAGGCGACACGGTGATTGGCGTGCTTGCGGCAACGCTGGCGGCTGGTAATTCGCTGGAAGAAGCCTGCTTCTTTGCCAATGCGGCGGCTGGTGTGGTGGTCGGCAAACTGGGGACATCCACGGTTTCGCCGATCGAGCTGGAAAACGCAGTACGTGGACGTGCAGACACCGGTTTTGGCGTGATGACCGAAGATGAGCTGAAGCTGGCTGTAGCGGCGGCGCGTAAACGTGGCGAAAAAGTAGTGATGACCAACGGCGTCTTCGACATTCTCCACGCCGGGCATGTCTCTTATCTGGCAAATGCCCGCAAGCTGGGTGACCGCTTGATTGTCGCCGTGAACAGCGATGCCTCCACCAAACGCCTGAAAGGGGATTCTCGCCCGGTTAACCCGCTCGAACAGCGTATGATTGTGCTGGGCGCACTGGAAGCGGTCGACTGGGTGGTGTCGTTTGAAGAGGACACGCCGCAGCGCCTGATCGCCGGGATCCTGCCAGATCTGCTGGTAAAAGGAGGCGACTATAAACCAGAAGAGATTGCCGGGAGTAAAGAAGTCTGGGCCAACGGCGGCGAAGTGCTGGTGCTCAACTTTGAAGACGGTTGCTCGACCACTAACATTATCAAGAAGATCCAACAGGATAAAAAAGGTTAACCGGAAAGCGGTTCACAGATCTCGCTTCGTGCCAGGTAGACCTATTGACGCTGTTGTTTTTTCAACCTAAAGTAAAGGAACAAGGGTAAGGGAGGATTTCTCCCCCCTCTGATCAGTTGTTAGTAAGTTGGGAAGCTTAGCAGTAACAACACAACCAGTATGATGACGAACTTCATCATAACCCTTTCCTTCTATAAGGCCCCTTCTTCGGGAGGGGCTTTCCCGTTTCAGCCCCTTACTGACTTCCCGATTGTTGATTAGCGCCTGACCCCGCGCAACGCTTTCCCTGATGCAGTTTTCTCTTCCCCGAGTCGACTCGCAAAACGCTGCAACAGCCTGAACATTTGCATTTTTTAGCGGAATGCAGATATAAAAAATCCCCGGCTTTTTGGGCCAGGGATATGCGTTAATGAAACCTTCTTGACGCTGATTTTTTTTCAACCTAAAGTAAAGGAACAAGGGTGAGGGAGGATTTCTCCCCCCTCTGATTGGCTGTTAGTAAGCGTGGAAACTTATCAGTAACAACACAATCAGTATGATGACGAGCTTCATCATAACCCTTCCCTTCTGTAAGGCCCCTTCCTCGGGAGGGGCTTTCCCGTTTCAGCCCCTTGTTGGCTCCCCGATTGTTGATTAGCGCCTGACCCCACGCAACGCTTTCCCTGAAGCAGTTTTGCCTTCCCCGAGCGGTCACGCAAAATGCTGCAACAACCTGAGCATTTGCACTTTTTAGCGGAACGCAGATATAAAAAATCCCCGGATTTTTGGGCCAGGGATGTTCATTGATGAAAATTTATTCTACGTTTTCTGCGACGGGAGTTGTTGAGGTTAAGGGTGAAGTCAATGCCGCCAGCGAGCCGCCTGAAACGCCAATTTCATTGAGCAAGGAGTCAATCAGCGGTGCCTGTGTGCAGTAAGAAAGGGCGGCAGACAATGCCTGTTCCGCCAAGTTTCCGCCACCAACGCTGCCTGATGCCGCATCCCCCGCAGCGCCACCACGGTTCAATCCATCTACCTGAATAATCTTGATGCCGTCGATAGACTTCATCGGTTCAACGGATTTCTCTATTACCGCAGGTAACGACTGTAATAGCGCCAGTTTGAATTTAAGGCTGGTTTGTTCATCAGAAAGCACGTTGATTGCATCGTTCAGCGCACGTTGCGCTTCTGCTTCCGCCAGACCTTTTTTACGCGTAGCTTCGGCTAACTCAACGATCGCTGCCGCCTGCATCTCTGCGGCTTCTTTCTCTGCTTTTGCTCGGACGGTCAGTTCGACCGCTTTGGTTTCTGCGTCTTGCGCTGCGGCAATCAGCGCCACCTGCTTGGCACGATCGGCTTCGGCTGTCTGGCGAGTGGTTTCTACGTTTTGTTGCGCGCTTACCGCTTCTGCAAGTGCGAGGTTGGCACGCGCTTCTGCCTGTGATTGTTGCTCAGATTTTGCCGCAATAGCGATCGATTTCGTCTGGTTGGCGATTTCGGTGACCTGCTGCTGTTCGATCTCTTTAATGCGAACTTCACGTTCAGCCTCAACCTTTCTTGAGCGGACGGCCTGTTCGCGGTCGATTTCCGTTTCCTGAATCTGTCGTTCAGCCAGAATTCGCGTCTGCTCTGCTTCACGACGACGTTCAGCTTCAAAAGCCGCAATTTTCGCATTCTGCTCAGCGGTACGGGTTTTAACCTGCTGCTCCTGCTCAAGCGTCATAAACGCTTCTTGCTGTTCAATCTCCAGCTTCCGCGAAAGAGCGTCTCGATTTTTCTCACGCACCGCAACTTCTACATCCTGTTCAACTTCGTTACGCTCGCGACGACGGCGTTCCGTCTCCTGGGTTAGTTTGGTCAAACCTTCGGCGTCAAAAGCGTTGTTCGGGTTAAAATGCTCTTTCGAAGTCTGGTTAAAGTTGGTGAGTGAAACACTTTCCAGTTCCAGTCCGTTTTTCGACAAGTCTTCTGCCACGGTATTTTGTACACCCTGCACGAAGTTCTCGCGGGTATCCTGTAACTCATGCATGGTCATTTGCGCAGCGGTGGCGCGTAGGGCATCGACGAATTTATCCTCGACCAGCATACGTAAATCTTCTGGTGATAGAGTGCGTTGCCCCAACGTCTGGGCCGCAGTGGCGATGCCTTCTACTGACGGTTTTACCCGTACAAAGAAAGCCACTACAACATCAACACGCATACGATCTTTCGTAATCAGGCTATCAATAGTAGAACGGCTGACTTCCAGCTTAAGCGTATTCATATTGATAGGAATGATTTCGTGGAAGATCGGCATTACGATTGCGCCGCCGCTCATTACCACTTTTTGCCCGCCTAACCCGGTACGAACAAATGCCTGCTCGGCAGATGCCCGACGATAAAGTCGCGCGAAAATAATACCGATAATAAACAGAACACATACGGCAACAATCGCCATAAACATCCATGACGGTACTAAGTTAACGATATCATCCATTATTAAATTTCCTTTTGTTTAAATATTTACAATATATTTGGCCAGGGATTTTTTTTCTGCTAAATATCGTGTTGCAGAAAGTCGGCAAATAATCAATACCTTGTCACCTTTGGTGAAGTTTTTTCCTTCTTCAGGTTCCAGTAATAAATAGTGTATTTGACCAAATTGATCGGTAAGTTTTCCTTCACAGGGTCTGCCTGATATTGCCTGATGACCGGTAATTAATGCCATGCAGCCAATATATTCTTCTTCTGTAATAGCAGAACTATGATCGCGAGGAATCCAGGGGGCGATCGCCTTGCCGATATAATGCACTGTAATAACAGTGAGCAGTAAACAAACAGGAACCACCAACAGGTTTGAGAGTGGAGCTTTCCAGACCGTCACGCAGGCATGCTGTAGAACGATGCCGATAAGGCCAAAAAAACCAGCTAACAGGCAGAGGATGACGAGGGCTGGTAGCCTTCCAATATTAAGATAATGAAGTGCCTGACTAATATTACCTGTGGTTATGGAATCGTAATGATCAAGATGTGCATCAAGAGCACCGGAGAGCATGTGACCGCAGACAATAGCAATAATTTCTAACAGGCCGATCAAAAGTACAAAGGAAATAGCGAAAAGATAAGGTGTGTTATAGTCGGCAAATAAAATCATCAGTCACTCCATCGTCCATTCAGTGACGCATTGTTTACTATGGTATGATTTCCTTTCTTACATTTATCTTTGCTAATAATAACATGTGTTAGTGAAATTTTAAAAGGGAAAGTCTTTTAACGTTGTAATTATTTTCAATAAAAAGTGTGATCCAAAACAATATATTTACGCACGTTATGTTTAAAGGCACTACACTGATTAAGGAATACTGAAATCAGAAAAAGCATATGGCCTTAAAAGGTATGCGATAACCGGAGGATGTGCTTATGGATCATGGTCTTAATTCTTTAAATAATTTCGATTTCCTGGCGCGTAGTTTTGCCAGAATGAATGCTGAAGGTCGACCGGTCGATATTCTGGCCGTCACTGGTAATATGGATGAAGAACACAGAACCTGGTTTTGCGCTCGTTATGCCTGGTATTGTCAGCAAATGACACAGTCAAGAGAACTGGAACTAGAACATTGAGATTACGGGCCGTCAGGCCCGTTTTTGTGGTGCTTTATTCTGCTTTATCAACTGGCGGGATGGCGGGAGGAGATTGAACTTCTGCTGCCGGATTACTACGAGCTTCCAGTTCACTGATGCGCTGCTCCAGTAACGCCAGTTTCTCACGAGTCCGTAACAGGACCTGCGTCTGCACATCAAATTCTTCGCGGCTTACCAAATCGAGGCGAGTCAGCTGTGCTTGTAGGGTTTGGCGGATTTTTTTCTCCACATCTTCCCCGAACTCCCTGATTCCTTTAGGCATTGATTCGTGAACCTGGCGAGCAATTTGCTCAATTTTTTTCGGGTCAATCATTGTAGTTTCCCTGTACTGATAGGTGTTTGGTGCCATTGTAGTGCGATAAGGGTAAGTCATAAACCAGAATTATGTGAACCTATGCGTTGCTGCCGCTAATCATTAGCGTTATAGTGAATCCGCTTATTCTCAGGGCGGGGCGAAATTCCCCACCGGCGGTAAATCAACTCAGTTGAAAGCCCGCGAGCGCTTTGGGTGCAAACTCAAAGGACAGCAGATCCGGTGTAATTCCGGGGCCGACGGTTAGAGTCCGGATGGGAGAGAGTAACGATTCTGTCGGGCATGGACCCGCTCACGTTATTTTGGCTATATGCCGCCACTCCTAAGACTGCCCTGATTCTGGTAACCATAATTTTAGTGAGGTTTTTTTACCATGAATCAGACGCTACTTTCCTCTTTTGGTACGCCTTTCGAACGTGTTGAAAATGCACTGGCTGCGCTGCGTGAAGGACGCGGTGTGATGGTGCTTGATGATGAAGACCGTGAAAACGAAGGCGATATGATCTTCCCGGCAGAAACCATGACCGTTGAGCAGATGGCTCTGACCATTCGCCACGGTAGCGGTATTGTTTGCTTGTGCATAACCGAAGAACGCCGTAAACAACTCGATCTGCCAATGATGGTCGAAAATAATACCAGCGCCTATGGCACTGGTTTTACCGTGACCATTGAAGCTGCTGAAGGTGTGACTACCGGTGTTTCTGCCGCTGACCGTATCACGACTGTTCGCGCTGCGATTGCTGATGGTGCTAAACCTTCAGACTTGAATCGCCCTGGTCACGTTTTCCCATTGCGCGCACAGGCGGGTGGTGTACTGACTCGTGGCGGTCATACCGAAGCGACTATTGATTTGATGACGCTGGCAGGCTTTAAACCTGCAGGTGTGCTGTGTGAACTGACTAATGACGATGGCACCATGGCCCGCGCGCCAGAGTGCATCGAGTTTGCCAACAAACACAATATGGCGCTGGTCACTATTGAGGATCTGGTTGCATACCGTCAGGCGCATGAGCGCAAAGCTAGCTGAAAATAACTGCTAAGACTGGTGCGATAATCAAAGAAACCGAAGCTGTAGAAGGCTTCGGTTTTATTTTGCCCTTACCCTGCTGAATGTAAATTTCACCGCTTTATCTATGAGTAAATTTCACTAATATCAGACAACCTTTTTCATTATGATCAAAATCATATAAATGTTCCGATATTATGCGACCATATAAATATATCCGAATATGGATATGTGAAATTTATGCGCTAAATGTTTGGTATTGTTAAATATTAAGGGTAAAAAGGATGTTTATCTCCTGGTACTGGATTGTATTGATTGCGCTGGTTGTGGTGGGGTATTTCCTGCATTTGAAACGTTATTGTCGGGCGTTTCGCCAGGACAGAGACGCACTGCTTGAAGCGAGAAACAAATACTTAAACAGTGCGAGAGAAGAGACAGCAGAAAAGCTGGAGTAGTGCTTCTGCGATGCCTGCAGATGTTGTCCATGCTGGACAACATCTGAAGTTGTTTTCAACCAATTCCCGCCGTTTGTAACAGCACTAAACTAAATCCCATTACTGACATCCCACACAGCACGCCATAGCTGGGATTATTATTGGGATCAATCTCTTTGGCTAACGGCATTAATTCGTCCACGGAGAGCGCCACCATGATTCCTGCAACCGCCGCCATGATTGCCGCCATGACCACCGGGGAAATCATGCTACCAAGGATTAACCACGCCAGAACGCCGCCGAGAATTTCCGCCAGCCCAGAAATCCCCGCCCACAGAATTGCGGTGCGTTTCGACCCCGTTGCCGCGTAAACCGGCCCCGCAACCGCCAGACCTTCAGGAATATTGTGCAAAGCCACGGCCAGCGCGATGCCAAAGCCCAGCTCCAGGTTACTGCTTGCCGTAACAAAGGTGGCAATCCCTTCCGGGAAGTTATGCAGACTGATTCCAAGAGTGAGCAGAATAGCAGTGCGCTTGAGCGATTTGGGCAACGGTTGCACCGATTTTTGCATTAAATCCTGCGGATGCGCATGCGGCAACATGCGGTCCAGACCAAAATAGCCCAGCAGACCAAAAATAAACATCCCGTAGCCCAGAACGGGGGACATTCTTTCGGCGGCTAATGCGGCAGGGAGCATCTCCATCAATGAGATAAGCAACATGATCCCCGCCGCAAACCCTAGCGAAAATGCCAGCAGTCGGTTCGAGGGTTTTTGCCCGAGAACGCCGAGAAACGCGCCAATAAATGTGGCTGCCCCCGCCAGTATGGTCAGAATGAGAGGTACTGACATCGACAACTCCTTATAAATCTTCACCTTCAGGCAGATCGTCAAAATAACTGATGATGATCATCATCGTTATCCGGGTTCTTACTCCGCCGAACGAGCGTATTGTGAGGATATCAAAATGACACCTTTAGTTAAGGATATCATCATGTCTTCAACACGTATGCCAGCATTGTTTTTAGGTCACGGTAGTCCGATGAACGTGCTGGAAGATAATTTGTATACCCGCAGCTGGCAGAAGTTGGGGATGACATTGCCACGCCCGCAAGCGATTGTCGTGGTTTCGGCTCACTGGTTTACCCGTGGTACAGGAGTGACTGCGATGGAGACGCCGCCAACGATTCATGACTTTGGCGGCTTTCCGCAGGCGCTGTACGACACCCATTATCCGGCTCCTGGCTCACCGGCTTTGGCTCAGCGATTGGTTGAGCTGTTAGCGCCAGTGCCTGTCACACTGGATAAAGAAGCCTGGGGCTTTGACCACGGCTCGTGGGGCGTACTGATTAAGATGTATCCGCAAGCGGATATCCCGATGGTGCAGTTAAGTATTGATAGCACCAAACCCGCCGCCTGGCACCTTGAGATGGGGCGTAAACTGGCAGCGCTGCGAGATGAAGGAATAATGTTGGTCGCCAGCGGTAACGTGGTGCATAACCTGCGCACGGTGAAATGGCATGGCGATAGTTCCCCCTATCCGTGGGCGACGTCGTTTAATGAGTATGTGAAAGCGAATCTGACGTGGCAAGGACCGGTGGAGCAGCATCCTCTGGTGAATTATCTCGACCATGAAGGTGGCGCGTTATCGAATCCAACACCGGAGCATTACCTGCCGCTATTGTATGTTTTAGGTGCATGGGATGGGCAGGAGCCAATTACCATTCCGGTCGATGGTATAGAAATGGGCAGTTTAAGTATGTTGTCGGTGCAGGTAGGTTAATAGATGAAGAAAACCGAAGCCAATTTCTGGCTTCGGTTTGCATTACCTTACTTTCTCAGCAGCTTGAGTCCCCATGCGCCGCTCATCACTAATAGCAGCAATAAGCAAAGACCAAAAGCCAACATACAGGCCTGAGCCATGTTCATAAAGTGCCACGGTGGTAGCAGATACCAGCCTTCAGATTGCTGATACATCGCCACAAACCACTGCTGCATACTGCTCAGTGTGACGCCATCGGGAACGATTGGCGCATCATAGCCGCAATCCCCGGTAGGTTTGAACCAGTTTGGTGCCCACTGTGCCAGCGGCAGGTTAAATGGGAAAGTTGGATCGGTAGAGCAACCCTGAACGCCAAACAGTGAATCGGGATCCGGGTTATGCACCGCATGGTGGATATCGTTCAGTTTGAATGAAAACTTCAGCCCCATGATGCTGCCGTAAAATGCCATCACGCAGCCAATTAGCTTAAGGATGATGTTCTTCGGGTTGATCGCCGCAACCAATCCTCCAATAACCATCACAAACATGGCATAGCGAATGTATACACATTGCTCACAGGGGGCCATGTAGAGATAGATCTGGAAGAAAGAGTGCGCCAGGATAATTAACGCGCCCATCGCAACGGCCATTAACAACCACAAAAAGCGTTGCTCCTGCCATCTGACCAGTGTGTCGACTGGTGATGTGCGAAGGTCTTTCCACATTCCCTTAATACCCATAGCCTGTTTCCCTGTTATTTGCTTGCTAACTCACGGATAAGGTCTGCCATCGCGTCGATGGATTTGATGCTCTTGGTGTAGATCAAGTACTTACCATTAACGACGTAAGCCGGAACCCCCTGGATTTTGGCGACTTCATAAGAGGCTTTCCATTTTTCCAGTGTTTCTTGTACCGCTGGCTCTTTCAGTGCAGCTTCAAAATCCGCCTGGCTCATACCAGCAGCATCCAGACCCGTTTTGATAAAGGCAGCGGGATCTTTACCGTCAGACCAGCGTTCTTTTTTGTCGTGATAAGCCGCGTAGTAGGCAAACTTGGCTTTCTTAAACTGAGAGTTAGCATCAAATAAGGAAATACCTGCTGCTTTATCTTTATTGATCAAGACAGCAAAGACTTCGCTCGCCTGTTTGCCGTATTCGCCTTTGGTTTCCAGATGGAACGGCGTGAAAGCAACGACATCTTTCACTTTTTCCGATACCGGACCGGTAACCGCTTTGTCGTACTTGTAACAGAACGGGCAGGCGTAGCTGAATACCTTAATCAGCGTTTTGTCGGCATTCGGAATCGGTTTTTCCAGTACCATATAATCCGTGCCTTCGGTAAATGCAGAAGCAGTAAATGAAACCGCCAGAGCCGCAGTAAGCAGTACGCTTTTAAACAGTGATGAGATCCCTAATTTCGACATTTTTATTCCCTTCTTGATTATTTAAACATCTGTTTTGGACGGACTAACAGCGCACGGTAGTGAGTCTGGTTGGGTTTATCAGACATCACGTCGATTTCCACTTTCACTTCTTTGGTTTTGTAGTCGATCTCGTTCAACTTGCCGACGGTCGGCTGACCGACGTCAAACAGATGAATGGAGCCGCCGAAGCCGAACATGGTGTCACGGTCAGCCTGGTATTCGATAATGGAGGTGATTGGGCTATAGAAATCGTAACCACGTTCTTTACCGTATTCCCAAACTTGCTGAACGGTACCTTTCTTCTCATCAATCTTATATTCCACAAAACGGGAATATTTCATGGTTGGTAAGGCAGGTTGTTCCAGATGGCGACCGTCGCCGTTATCAAAGATAGTGAGTGTACCTTTGCTGGAGATCCATGCGGTATGCTGGGTATAGGTAAAGTCGAAGTCTGAGTTTTCACACAGGCCATTTTCGTTACAGGTGATCGGCTTACCGTTAGCGTCAACGGGTTTCAGCAATTTGCTGGCCAATGGTTTTTCCCAGCCTTTCGAGGGGGCAAGGATCCATTTCACTTGTTTATCACGACCAATTTTCACAACGCCCTGGTGACGAGAAGAGAGGATAATTGAGTCATCTTTCGCGTCATAGGCGATGGAGTTGACGTGCGCCCAGTTACGACCTGGTCCTACACCCAGCGCGTCGCCAAACGGTGTATCTGGCTCCAGTTTTGCCTGCTGTCCGGCGTGAGCAAGGTCAACGTTGACGCAAACTGCGCCTGCATCCAGTGCACCGAGCAGAGCATCACGTTTCGGATCGAGGATCTTCGTCAGATCCCATACATCGACAACACGACCAGATTTATCGACTTCGAGGATATGGTCACGAATGGTGGTGACGTGTACGCCGTCATCGCGACGGTAGTTACTTTTACCTACGCGCAACAGTACCGTACCATTAGGCGTCTCAATGGATTCATGAGTGGCGTCAGCGAATCCGCGCGGCAGTTTATGATCTTCCAGCACCTGACCCATCATGTCGAACTCGTACCAGTGCTGGCCTTGTACTGCGGTAAAGGTGCCGCGTGGTGTTTCGCGGATACCCATCAGATAACCACGTTTGTTGATATTACGGTCACGGCCATCGTAGAAGGTGTCTTGATCCAGCCACCAGCGGTATTCACCTTCGGTATCGACAATGAAAGTAAAGGGCGCGATATCAAAGGGCAGTGCGCCGGTGGCCGGACCTGCATCGAGGATCCCTGCATTTTTATCTTTCTCACCGTGCCAGTGGAGATCGGAACCTTGTGCAGTAAAGGTGTGGGTATTAACCAGATAGAGGCGATCTTCAAAACCAGGTGCGACTTTAACGACTTTGGTCTGCTGTAGATCAGAGATGGAACGGTTATCCATGTAATTGTTGACGATGGCTGAAGTTTGCACCACGTAATCATCTTTCATGGCCTTGCCGTTTTCTTTCCACTCAACGGTCACTTTGTTGGCAAATTTCTGATAAAGACCAAAAATCGGTACACCATCGTAAGTTTTTAGTGACTCCTGGCCCACGGAATAGCTGATTTCAACGCCTTTTTCGCCCTTCCCGTGGACGGTAACTTTGACGTCAGAAATGACGTGGCTATCTAAGTCAACCAGAGCGGTCAGTGGTGCATTGCCGTAGGGATCGACAATGATTGCACCGAGTTGCCCGGCAGGTGGTGCAGGTTTAAAACCCGCCGCCATTACGCTAGTTGCAGACAACCCCAGGGCTAATGCTACTGTTCCGGCTACTAGTGTTTTTCTATATTTATCAAACATGGATATATCTCCTTATATAACGCAAATATATAATAATGATGAATATCGACTGTTGAGATGGTACTAATAAATTTGTTTTGTGAATGAATAATGTAACTCTAATAAAATATGAGAATTTTTTGCTGCTTTTGAATATGTTGTTATTTGTTGAAACAACTATTTATTTTTAATGGATAGTAGGGTGGCGATATATCAATAACAATGTTCAATATTGCGTAGTGTGATCTCTGCGACATTGTTTTTTAATTATTAAATTAAAATATGAAGAGGTGAAGATAAAATATTTAATATATATCAATGTGTTATGCGGTGATTTATTTACTTACTTTAATTGCAATACCACTTACATATGACGATTTAACATTAAATTGGTTATTAATGTTAAATAAAAGTTGGAGATGTATGGATTTATATATTGATGGAGATTATAAATGATGGATTATGAAAAGTTGCCCCGATTATCGGGGCAATATTAAGCAGTATTATTCAACAAAAATATGTGGATAAAACCGAGACATATCCTGGGTGATCAACGCACGGTCTTCACGAATGCCAATTCCGGCGGGTTGATCGTTCACCAGCCAGCTACCAATCAGCATATAACTGTCGCCAAATTTTGGTAACGGATGGAATTGCTGAACAATCATGCCTTCTTCGCCATACGGACCTTCTGCTGCTTCAATGGTTTTGCCATTCTCGATAATCGACACGTTTGCGCCTTCACGCGAGAAGATTGGCTTAACCACATATTTTTCCATTTCTGGATAATCATCTTCCGCAAAATAAGCGGGCAACAGGTTCGGATGATTCGGGAACATCTTCCACAGTAGCGGCAGAAGCGCTTTGTTGGAGATAATGCTCTTCCACGCCGGTTCCAGCCAGCGTACGCCAGCATCTTCCAGCTTGGTGGAGAACATCTCGCGCAGCATAAATTCCCATGGATAAAGCTTGAACAGGTTAGCAATCACCTGATCCTGCAAATCCGTGAACTGACCTTTTTCGCCTAAACCAATATCGTCGATGTACAGGAACTCGGTAGCGATTTCAGCTTCCGTCGCGCAGTCCTGCAAATACTGGATGGTGCCACGATCTTCCACCGTGTCACGACAGCAGGTGAGATGCAGCAACTGGAAGCCATACTGTTCACGCAGCTCGACAAAGCGATCGATCAGCTTTTCTTGCAGACTGTTAAACTGGTCGCTGCCTTCCGGCAGGTTGCCCGCGTTAAGCTGATCTTCCAGCCAGATCCACTGAAAGAATGCTGCTTCATACAGTGACGTGGGCGTATCAGCGTTATTTTCCAGAAGTTTAGGTTCGCCAGTGCCATCCCACGCCAGATCAAGGCGTGAATAAAGCGACGGCTGGTGCGTCAACCATGACTGACGCACAAAACTCCACGTGTGCTTTGGAATGCGGAATTTGGTCATCAGCTCATCGCTGGAGATCACTTTTTCCACCACTTTCAGGCACATCTGGTGCAGTTCGGCGGTGACGTCTTCCAGCTTTTCAACCTGGGCGAGGGTCAACTTGTAGTAAGCATCTTCACACCAGTACGGCTCGCCGTACATGGTGTGAAAATTGAAACCGTATTCGTGGGCTTTTTCACGCCAGTCTGGGCGCTCGGTAATACTGACTCTTTCCATCGGTATCAGCCACCCATTGAACGAGAAGAGGTGCCGGTTGCGCTACGCTGCATAGTGCTTTGTTTGGCAACAGATTCACCAAAACCGCCGCGGGTAACGGTAGTGGTGGTCGCCGGTTTTGGTGCCATTGCCGTCTTCGGTACGGTCATGGTGCGGCCTGGCTGGGCTGCGCCATAGTTTTTACCAGTCGCGTCGGTATATTTACCGTAAGCCGGGCTGGCTGGGTTTTTCGAGGAGAACAGCGGCTGCTGTGCAAATCCCGCGCCGCCGCCCATCAGACGTCCCATCATGTAGCCGGCCATCAGCGGCATCCAGAAACTCCCGCTGGATTGCTGGGCCTGCGCCTGGTTTTCAGGTGCCATGCCAGCCTGGGCTGGTGCCTGCTGGCACTGACCTTCACCAAATTCGGCAATACAGTCTTCACGAGTGGCGTATTTCGGCGCAGTACGTTCTGCTTCTTTCAGCGCATTGTTGTACGCGGTGGTACATTCGGCGCTTTTGCCTGGGTTTGCAGCTGAACAGTCGTCAGCATTTTGATAGAGAGACACTGTTTCATCACTCTTTTCACAGCCTGCCAGCATAAAAACAGTAGCAACAGCGAGAGCGACAGGTGTCAGGTGGCGTGCGCTCCAGTTTTTGCGGAACGATGCGTGGCGTATGGATTTTGTCCGTTTCATTTTTGTCTTCCAGGACCAGTGGTAAATACCCATCAGAATAGAGGATGGCTGGTCGAAATTGAAGCGAGAAGGGGGAAGAATGCGGCAGATAACCCGTATCTTTACGTTGCCTTACGTTCAGACGGGGCCGAAGCCCCGTCGTCGTCGTCAGTTACGGAAAGGGTTATGACCGTTACTGGTGTTAGTGCGTGCGGATGCTTGCTGAACGGCTGGAGCCGGGCTATCAGGTGCATAACCATCAGCAATAGCATTCTGTTCTGGCGTTTGCGGCGCGACGTTTTCCGGGTTAGTGGAAACCGGTTTGCTCAGCGCATTGTTCAGTGCCAGCAGATCCTGCTCGTTCAGCGTACCCAGAGCTGATTTAATATTCAGCTGGTTAATCAGGTAGTTATAACGCGCATTCGCCAGTTCTTGCTTGGCGTTGTACAGCGTAGTGGTCGCATCCAACACGTCAACAATGGTACGCGTACCGACCGAGTAGCCCGCTTCCATCGCGTCTAAAGAGCTTTGGGCGGAAACCACGGCTTGTTTGTAGGCGTTAATGCTACTAATAGATGCATTAATGTTGTTGAAGGAGGAACGCACGGTCTGCACGACGCTACGATGGGCGCTTTCCAGTTGCTCGCTGGCACCGACAAAGTTGTACTGTGCCTGTTTCACCTGCGAGTTAACCATTCCGCCCTGATAAATCGGCAGCGAGAAGCTCAGGCCCACTTTGTTCTGACCCATATTGCTGTCGTCATATTGGGTACCTGTCGCACCACGGGTTTTTGAACCGCTGTAAGAGGTGTCAGAAATTCCGGTAGAGGCCGTCAAATCCAGAGTCGGTAAGTGACCGTCCTGCGCCTGGCGAATTTGCTCGCGCGCCAGATCCTGGCTCAAACGTGCCTGTAACAGCGACAGGTTGCGTTTTTCGGCTTCTTTCAGCAGCGCGTTAACCGGTTGTGGTTTGTCGGTCTTGAAGTTTTCGACATTCAGCGCCGCCAGTTCCGGATAGTAGTTACCGGTGATCTGACGCAGCTGCTCAACGGCGTTGTCGAGGTTGTTACGTGCGGTCACTTCGTTCGCCAGCACGGTATCGTACTGTGCGCGGGCGTTCTGCACGTCGGTGATCGCCACCAGGCCCACGTTAAAGCGTTGGGTGGTTTGATCTAACTGACGGTAGATTGCCTCTTTTTGTGCCTGAGTATAAGAAAGCACGTCAATGGCATTCAACACGTTGAAATAAGCGGTCGCGGTGTTGAGGATCAAGGTCTGTTGATCGGTCTGATACGTGACGTCCTGAATCCCTGCTGCTTTTTCCTGCAAGGTCAGTGCGCGCCATTTCGACATATCGAAAATGGACTGGGTCAACTGCAGGGACGCACTGGTCGCGTTAGAGTTGATGCCGTTCGCGTCGCGGTAGCCGTTGCTGTAGGTGTAATCTGCACCTAAACCTAGCTGTGGCAGTAATGGACTGCGTGCTTCATTAATTTTTTCAAAGGCAGCATCACGATCGGCGGCAGACTTACGCAATTCCGGGTTACTAAGGCGTGCTTGCTGATAAACTTGCATCAGGTTCTCGGCCTGGCTCAACGAACTGAACCCAGAAAGGCTCAGGCCGATAAGAATGGGGAGCAATTTCTTCATTTGCATTCCTTGTGGTGAAGCAGTATTTAGCGCGATCAAACTGTAAAATTATTGCGGATTCTAGCAGAAGCCGCTACCGCAAAAGGTTGGCGTTACGTGCCATAGGGCGTTAATGTGCCTCAATTTAACACATGACTGCTCAAACGGCAGTCAAACGTCGCTGAAATTCACATTTTATTCACTATTAGTGCCAGGACATTAGCCATGCTTAAGCCAGACAACCTGCCCGTTACATTTGGCAAAAACGATGTAGAAATTATTGCACGAGAAACACTTTATCGCGGCTTTTTTTCATTAGATCTTTATAGATTTCGTCATCGTTTATTCAACGGGCAAATGAGTCATGAGGTCCGGCGGGAAATTTTTGAACGCGGTCACGCCGCAGTCTTGCTACCCTTTGACCCAGTGCGCGATGAAGTTGTACTGATTGAGCAGATACGAATTGCCGCGTATGACACCAGCGAAACGCCCTGGTTACTGGAAATGGTTGCCGGGATGATTGAAGAAGGTGAGAGTGTGGAAGATGTTGCCCGTCGCGAAGCGATTGAAGAGGCGGGACTAAAAGTGAAACGGACTAAACCGGTGTTAAGTTTCCTGGCAAGCCCAGGCGGCACCAGCGAGCGTTCGTCAATTATGGTGGGCGAAGTGGACGCCACGACCGCAAGCGGCATTCACGGTCTGGCTGATGAAAACGAAGATATTCGCGTTCATGTGGTAAGTCGGGAACAGGCATACCAATGGGTAGAAGAGGGGAAAATCGACAACGCAGCGTCGGTCATCGCTTTGCAATGGCTGCAACTGCATCATCAAGCGTTAAAAAATGAGTGGGCATAAATGAAGCGTTACACACCTGACTTTCCTGAAATGATGCGCCTGTGCGAGATGAACTTTTCACAATTGCGCCGTTTGTTACCGCGCAATGACGCACCCGGTGAAACCGTAAGCTATCAGGTGGCAAACGCACAATATCGGCTAACGATTGTGGAATCGACCCGATACACTACCCTGGTGACTATTGAACAGATTGCGCCAGCGATCAGTTACTGGAGCCTTCCGTCGATGACTGTGCGTCTGTATCATGACGCGATGGTGGCTGAAGTGTGTTCAAGTCAGCAGATTTTTCGCTTCAAAGCGCGGTATGATTATCCTAATAAAAAGTTGCATCAACGCGACGAAAAGCATCAAATTAATCAGTTTTTAGCGGACTGGTTGCGATACTGTTTAGCACATGGAGCGATGGCGATTCCGGTTTATTAGCGTCGTGAAACCTAAGGACACCATTTGGAAAGCCTGTTAACCCTTCCTCTGGCTGGTGAGTCCAGAGTCAGGATTTTACAAATTACCGATACTCACCTGTTTGCGCAAAAGCACGAAGCCCTGTTAGGGGTGAACACCTGGGAAAGTTACCAGGCGGTGCTGGAGGCGATTCGCCCACACCAGCACGAATTCGACCTGATTGTCGCGACAGGTGATTTAGCGCAGGATCAAACGGCTGCGGCCTATCAGCACTTCGCTGAAGGCATCGCAAGTTTTCGTGCGCCCTGCGTCTGGCTGCCGGGCAACCATGATTTCCAGCCTGCGATGTACAGCGCGCTACAGGACGCGGGTATATCTTCAGCGAAACGCGTGTTTATCGGTGAACAGTGGCAAATCCTGTTGCTGGACAGCCAGGTGTTTGGCGTACCGCACGGTGAGCTAAGCGAGTTTCAACTCGAGTGGCTGGAACGTAAACTGGCTGATGCGCCAGAGCGCCATACCTTGCTTTTGCTGCATCATCATCCGTTGCCTGCGGGCTGTAGCTGGCTTGACCAACACAGTCTGCGTAACGCGGGCGAACTGGATAACGTGCTGGTGAAGTTTCCGCACGTCAAATATCTGTTATGCGGCCATATCCATCAGGAACTGGATCTCGACTGGAACGGTCGTCGCCTGCTGGCAACGCCATCGACCTGCGTGCAGTTTAAGCCGCACTGTTCCAACTTCACGCTGGACACCATCGCGCCCGGTTGGCGTACCTTGGAACTCCATGCCGATGGCACGCTGACCACAGAAGTACACCGCCTGGCAGACTCCCGTTTCCAACCAGATACCGCTTCAGAAGGTTACTGATGTCGACGCTTCTTTATTTACACGGTTTCAATAGTTCGCCGCGTTCTGCGAAAGCGAGCTTGTTGAAAAACTGGCTGGCGGAACATCACCCTGACGTTGAGATGATTATTCCGCAGTTACCGCCGTATCCTTCCGATGCGGCAGAACTGCTGGAATCCATTGTCCTGGAACATGGCGGCGATTCGCTGGGTATTGTCGGTTCGTCACTGGGGGGATATTACGCCACCTGGTTGTCGCAATGTTTTATGCTGCCCGCAGTGGTGGTAAACCCGGCGGTGCGCCCGTTTGAACTGCTTACTGACTATCTCGGTCAGAACGAGAACCCCTACACCGGGCAGCAATATGTGCTAGAGTCTCGCCATATTTACGATCTTAAAGTCATGCAGATTGACCCGCTGGAAGCGCCGGATTTGATCTGGCTGCTGCAACAGACGGGAGATGAAGTGCTGGATTACCGCCAGGCGGTGGCGTACTACGCTTCCTGCCGCCAGACTGTTATAGAAGGCGGCAACCACGCATTCACGGGCTTCGAAGATTATTTCAACCCGATCGTCGATTTTCTTGGTCTGCACCATCTCTGACGATCAACTCGAATTACTAACTTAAACCATGACGCAAACTTATAACGCTGATGCCATTGAGGTACTCACCGGGCTTGAGCCGGTTCGCCGCCGTCCGGGGATGTATACCGATACCACTCGCCCTAACCATTTGGGGCAAGAAGTCATTGATAACAGTGTGGATGAAGCACTGGCCGGTCACGCAAAACGCGTGGACGTTATTTTACATGCTGACCAGTCGCTGGAAGTGATTGACGATGGCCGTGGGATGCCGGTGGATATTCACCCGGAAGAAGGTGTTCCGGCGGTAGAACTGATCCTTTGCCGTTTGCACGCGGGCGGTAAATTTTCTAACAAAAACTACCAGTTCTCTGGCGGTCTGCACGGCGTGGGGATCTCGGTGGTTAACGCCCTGTCGAAGCGCGTAGAAGTTAACGTGCGCCGCGATGGTCAGATTTATAACATCGCCTTTGAAAATGGCGAAAAGGTGCAGGATTTACAGGTTGTTGGTACTTGCGGTAAACGCAACACAGGCACCAGCGTGCACTTCTGGCCGGATGAAACTTTCTTTGACAGCCCGCGCTTCTCTGTTTCCCGTCTTACACATGTGCTGAAAGCCAAAGCGGTACTGTGCCCTGGCGTTGAGATCACTTTTAAAGATGAGATCAACAATACCGAACAACGCTGGTGCTACCAGGACGGTCTGAATGATTACCTGGCGGAAGCGGTAAATGGTCTGCCGACGCTGCCGGAAAAACCGTTTATCGGTAATTTTTCTGGCGATACCGAAGCGGTGGACTGGGCGCTCTTGTGGCTGCCGGAAGGTGGCGAACTGCTGACCGAAAGCTACGTCAACCTGATCCCAACGATGCAGGGCGGTACGCACGTTAACGGTCTGCGTCAGGGGCTGCTGGACGCGATGCGTGAGTTTTGCGAATACCGCAACATTCTGCCGCGCGGCGTGAAGCTGTCGGCGGAAGATATCTGGGATCGCTGCGCCTATGTGCTGTCAGTAAAAATGCAGGATCCGCAGTTTGCCGGGCAGACCAAAGAGCGTCTCTCTTCGCGTCAGTGTGCGGCATTCGTTTCGGGCGTGGTGAAAGATGCCTTCACCTTGTGGCTGAACCAGAACGTTCAGGCGGCTGAACTGCTGGCGGAGATGGCGATTTCCAGCGCCCAGCGCCGTATGCGTGCGGCCAAAAAAGTGGTGCGTAAAAAGCTGACCAGCGGCCCGGCACTGCCTGGCAAACTGGCAGACTGTACCGCGCAGGATCTTAACCGTACCGAACTGTTCCTCGTGGAAGGGGACTCCGCAGGTGGATCTGCCAAGCAGGCGCGCGATCGTGAATATCAGGCGATCATGCCGCTGAAAGGTAAGATCCTTAACACCTGGGAAGTTTCTTCCGACGAAGTGCTGGCCTCACAGGAAGTACACGATATTTCGGTAGCGATCGGTATCGATCCTGACAGCGACGATCTTAGCCAACTGCGTTATGGCAAGATCTGTATCCTGGCGGATGCTGATTCCGATGGTCTGCACATTGCCACGTTGCTCTGCGCCTTGTTTGTAAAACACTTCCGTACGCTGGTGAAACATGGTCACGTATATGTAGCGCTACCACCGCTCTACCGCATTGACCTTGGTAAAGAGGTCTATTACGCCTTGACGGAAGAAGAGAAAGAGGGCGTGCTCGAACAATTAAAACGCAAGAAAGGCAAGCCAAATGTCCAGCGTTTTAAAGGTCTGGGTGAAATGAACCCGCTGCAACTACGTGAAACCACGCTCGACCCGAACACTCGCCGTCTGGTGCAGTTGACCATCGACGATGAAGACGATCAGCGTACCGACGCGATGATGGACATGCTGTTGGCGAAGAAACGCTCGGAAGACCGCCGTAACTGGTTGCAAGAGAAAGGTGACATGGCGGAGATTGAGGTCTGATGATCTTCCCGTCAGGAGAATAAAACATAGCCCGGTATACACGCGTATACCGGGCTTTTTTTATCAAAATTCCATTTTCACCGTGAATTGTACTTCACGCGGATCGCCAATCTGATTACCCAGATTATTTGTGGCGATGGAAGAGGTGTAATACGTTTTATCAAACAGGTTTTTGACGTTTAATTGCAGAGTGACTGGATACTGCAATTTCATTTTGTATGCGGCGAAGGCATCGGCAACAAAATAGCCTGGCAGATAATAGTCAGCCCCATTGGTTGCCGAACGACGGCTTACGCCATGTCCGCCACCGCCAAACGTTAGTGTGTTATTGCCAGGCATGTTATGAATGTCATAGGTCAGGAATAGCGAACCGGTATGACGAGGAACATTCGGCAATGGTTTTCCTGCATAATCAGGATCTTCCAGAACCTTAGCATCGGTATAGCCGTAGCTGGCAATGATATTAATGTTTTCTGTTAATGCTCCTGCAAGGTCGACTTCTACCCCTCTTGAACGAACGCGGCCTGCCGTTTTGGCGATGGTTTCATCACCAATACTTTCGGTATACAACACGTTACGTTTATGGATATCAAACAGCGCAATATCTGCGGTTATACCATCGAACAGCTCGAATTTTGCCCCGACTTCGTAAGCATTAGATGATTCCGGTGGAAGATCGCCGATGTAGCTGGCAATTGACGATTGCGGCATAAATGTTTGCGAATAATTCGCAAATAAGGATACCGATGGCGTCAGTTTGTAGACTAACCCCAGTTTGGGCGTCCATTGTTCATCGCGGCTGTCAGTATTGACATTAAAAGGACGGCCTTTACCCGCATATTGCGTGTAATACTGATAGCGGAGCCCGGCGACGGCAATCCAGTTATCGGTCAGATAGAGCGCATCCTGTACATAAGCTGAGTAGCTCTCCTGTTTGATCGTCTGATCGCTGTCCGACGCCGAAACCGTTGTGCATTTGCTGGTATTGCCATAAACAGGGTTGTAGATATTGAAATCTTTAGCGTTTTTACAGCGAATCATATCTGTGCGCAGAAGATCATAATATTCATATGACACCCCACCCAGAATCTCATTATAGAATCCAGCAATATCAACATTCCCTTGCAGATCCGCACGAGTAGAATGCATACGCTGGGTAGATCCCTGAGTTGCATCAACACGCCGTGTCAGCGTTCCTGTCGTTGCATCATACGCGGTAACACGAGCCTGATTATCGCTGTATTTATCCTGGCTGTAGCTGTAATCAAAGCGCGCTGTCCACTGGCTATTGAGATGATATTCTGCGTTGAGTTGCGCCAGATCGGACTGACCATCTGTAATATTAAACGGTTCGTCGAAACGTATTTTTCGATCAACGTTGACGGGCTGTTTCGTCGTAAGGTCGAAAATCGTTCCACGATCGAACGGCGTTTTATAATCCCGATGTGAATAGAGCATGGTTACTGTTGCATTATCACCAAACCAGGTGAGTGATGGGGCAATAAATGTGCTGCGCTCTTTACCGAAATTCCGCCAGTAATCTTCATCCTGCACTTCCCCCGTCAGGCGATATGCCAGCTGAGTACCTTCAATGGGGCCTGTGATATCCAGTTGCCCAGTGCCTCCGCCAAAACTGGAGGAAGTGGCTGAGACAGTACCATGGAATGTTTTTTCCGGGCGCTTTGTCACGACGTTAATCAGTCCGCCAGGATCGAGAATGCCATACAGCGTGGAGGCCGGACCTTTTAGCACTTCCACACGTTCAGTTGCAGCGTTGAAGCTACGAGGAAGTACGGTTCGCAGACCATTGGTCATGATGGAGCCATCCCGGTTAGCACCAAACCCACGACGTACAAAGGCGTCCTGAGTTCCGCCTAATGTATTGGTCTGTACCACGTTACTGACGTTATAAAGCGCCTCATCCAGCGTCGTCGCGTTCTGATTTTCCAGAACCTGATCGCTAACCGTATTGACCACCTGCGGGATATCCAGCATCGGCATATCGGTTAATGTCGCCGTGGAGGTGCTCAGGGGTTGATAACCATCGGTCGCCTCAGTTGCGGTATTTGCATCCGCTGTAACAGTGATTGTTTCGCCATCTTTGGTCGTTACAGTGTCGGTTGCATGAATCATCGGTGCTGCAAAGAGCAGTGAAAAGAGCGCCCGACCTTTGATTCCTGAGAATGAAGGTGTGAACTTAGCCATTTAGTCTGTTATCCCAAAAACTCACGGATTGTCGCGAGTGAAAATTGTTTCTTGTTGCTCACTAAGCACTATCCGTTTGTTATTTCGCCATCGGATATGTAATTGAGAATCATTCAATCACGCGGTGATGTAGTAGTAAATGAGAAATAACAAAAAATTGCTACATGTGTTTTTATGAGAGGTTAATGCAATTAAATTGATATTAACCTGTTAATATTTAATGATTTTATTTTTATTATTAAAAATATTTCACCTGTTATTTACCTTGTTTTTGTATGGCTTTTAACTTCTTGACTACTACATTTTGTGGCGTCAAACTC
Source organism: Escherichia sp. E2748 (assembly GCF_005781125.1). Classification (NCBI taxonomy): domain Bacteria; kingdom Pseudomonadati; phylum Pseudomonadota; class Gammaproteobacteria; order Enterobacterales; family Enterobacteriaceae; genus Escherichia; species Escherichia sp. E2748. The sequence continues at coordinate 125,113 of NZ_VATP01000003.1, read as the reverse complement.
TCAAAGGAGAATGAGTTTTATTTTTGTTTGTCTTTGATTAAGTTGGCGTACACGTGGCACATAACGCAAAAGGGCAGGGGCTGATCCTCGACAATGTTTCTGCCGGGTATCACAAGAAAATCATTGTTGATGGTGTTTCTTTCTCCGTTCCCACAGAAAAAATGACCGTTCTGGTTGGGGCAAACGGCTGTGGAAAGTCGACGTTGCTCAGCACCATTGCACGTATCTTGCAACCCATGGGCGGCGCGATATTGCTGGATGGTAAAGCGATTCACGAGCAACCAACGAAAACGTTATCCCGCAGACTTGGGATCTTGCCGCAGTCGCCATTATTGCCGGAGGGCTTAACCGTTTATGAACTGGTGTCGCGTGGGCGTTTTCCCTGGCAGAATTTCATACGTCAATGGAGCGACGCCGATGAGCAGGCGGTAGAAGAGGCTCTGAAATTAACCGGTACGCAGGAGTTTGCACATTTACCGGTTGAAAAACTCTCCGGGGGGCAGCGCCAGCGATGCTGGATTGCGATGGTGTTGGCGCAAAAGACGCCTTATATCCTGCTGGATGAACCCACAACCTGGCTTGATTTACGTTATCAGGTTGAAATTCTTGAGTTATTACATGATTTAACGCGTCATCACGGGCGTACTGTCGTCGTGGTGTTGCATGATCTGAATTTTGCCGTGAATTATGGCGATACGCTGATATTTTTACGCCAGGGGAAAGTGGTGCGTGTGTTAAATGAGGGGGAAAATTGCACGCCTGAGCTGGTAAAAGCTGTCTTTGACGTTGATGTTCACGCATCAATAAATCCTCTGACGGGAAAACCGTTTTTCATGCCGTTTCGTGGTGTAGAAAAAGTATGATGCGCACGGGGCTGGTTACTGTTTTTTTCCTCGCCTTACTGTTGGTGGGATGCGTGGTATATCCAGGGATAGGTGCCCGATTTATTGCACCACAAACGGTGTTGCAGTCATTTCTTCATTTTGAACCGCAAAACTTCGATCACAACGTGATTGTAAGACTCCGTTTGCCGCGTTTAGCTGCAGCATTGCTCACCGGTGCTTCTCTTGGTGTTGCTGGTGCTTTGTTGCAGGCTGTCATTCGTAACCCATTGGGAGAGCCACATATTTTAGGCTTAAATGCCGGAGCAGCCCTCGCTGTCGTTGCCTCCAGCGCGCTTGGACTGGCCTTTCCTGTTGGACGTCCACTGCTGGCATCTGCGGGAGGCGCGTTATTGTTCCTGTTGATATTGCTGCTTTCCTCCGCAGGGCGTTCAGGGTTGACGCCAATGAAAGTTACCTTATGCGGCGTGGCGCTATCGGCGTTCGTGTCCTCAATAACGGCGGCAATCCTGATTCTTGACGAACAAACCTTGCTGGCAATGCGGACATGGCTAGCGGGTGATTTAGCGGGGCAGGATTGGGCGACGTTGGGTACGTCCGGCTGGTTTTCTCTGGGGGGATTTGTGTTAGCCCTTTACCTTGCGCCCTCTCTTAACATGTTGGCACTGGGCGATCGCATGGCGCAGGGGCTGGGCGTCTCGGTACTCCGCACGCGAACATTCACCCTGCTTGCGATCGCGTTGCTCTGTGGCGCAGCCGTATCGATTGCTGGCCCCATTGGTTTTGTCGGCCTGTTGGTACCGCAGATTGTCCGGCGTCTGGTATCAGCGGATCTGCGCGTTCTGCTCCCTCTTTCAGCCTGTGTCGGTGCCTTACTGCTATTACTGGCAGATATTATTGCCCGGACGCTTTTCACGCCCCATGAGTTAGCGACCGGTGTCATGACGGCGTTAGTTGGTGCGCCCGTTTTTGTCATTATGGCGACGAGGATGTTCAAATGAGTCGGATAATGAACGTCGGGCTACGCCCACTACGTGTTGGTAAGTTTTCGACGCTGGTACGCCCTAAAAATCTGGTGTTGCTTGGTGGGCTGTTTCTGTTTGCAGTTGGAATACTGATATTCGGTCTGATGCATGGCTCTTTCTCCGTCCCAGCATCGGAAGTAGGGCGAGCGTTGTTTGCTCCAGAAAACGTAAGCACAGACGCACGTTATATTGTGCAGGATATTCGCTTGCCGAGAGTCATCATGGCATTGCTATGCGGGGCCATGTTAGGTATGGCGGGGGCCGCAATGCAATCCATTGCGCGTAACGGCCTTGCCGATCCCGGTTTAATCGGCGTCAAAGAAGGATGTAGCGTGGCGGTGCTGTGGCTGATTTTCCAGTTTCCCATGCTGGGAATGTTCTGGCGTCCAGTGGCTGGTCTTGCTGGTGGCTTGTTGGTGGCTTTAATCGTGATTTTTTGTGCGCGCGATATTTCCCGCCCGCGATTTGTTCTGATTGGCATTGGTGTTTCCTGGTTTTTCGCCGCCGGTATCGGTGTATTTATGACCACTGCAGATGTTCGAGATGTACAAACTGCATTGATGTGGTTATCGGGAAGCCTGCATGCAGCTAACTGGATGTTAGTCGGTATTTCAGCCTGTTGGATGTTGCCAGCCGCTCTTTTATTGCTGTTCACCGCCAGGACGGCGGATATCGCTCTGCTTGGTCATCAGGTTGCAACCGGGTTAGGGGTGAATAGTTCTCGTCTGGCGTTGTTACGTGTAGCCGCACCAATAATCCTGACAGCCGTCTGCGTTTCGTGTGTTGGTAACATCGGTTTTGTCGGATTGATAGCACCCCATATATCACGTTTTATTCTACGTGGCGGGCAGACGACATTACTGCTGGGGAGCGCCGTATCGGGGGCGTTGTTAGTCATCCTGGCGGATAGCATTGGTCGTTTGGCTTTTTTGCCTTTGCAACTGCCTGCCGGAATCATTATTTCATTGATTGGTGGACCATTCTTTTTGCTACTGCTCTGGCAGCGCAGGAACAGTTTTTAACGGGAGTTATATGCGTTTATTTTTTTCTCTGCTGATACTGTTGTCATTTTTTGCCCGCGCGACAGAACCTGTTCAGGTGTTTACCGATGATTTAGGGCGCAAAGTCACAGTGCCCGCACATCCAAAGAGAATTGTCTCTTTACACGATCTTGATATCACTATTCCTCTGATTGAGCTTGGTGTACCTCCTGTCGCCAGCCACGGGCGAACACGGCCTGACGGTAGCCATTTCATTCGATCAGGCGCATTACTGACAGGTATCGACTTCGATAATTCATCGATCGCCTTCATTGGAACAGCCGACATTGATATTGAAGCGATTGTGGCGGCAAAGCCTGACCTGATCATCACAGAACCGACCCGTAATACGCCTATTGAACAACTGGAAAAAATTGCGCCCACGGTGAGCATTGATCATCTCAAAGGGGGGGCGCCAGAAATCTACCGCAAGCTGGCAGAACTTACAGGAACACAGGCGCAGCTGGCGATACTTGAACGCCGCTATCAGGCACAAATCAATGCGCTGAAGGCGACGCTGGACAGCCAAAAAATAACGGTATCGGTGATTCAGGCAAATCAGGGAAAAATTAATGTGATGCATAGCTATCATTCGCTGGGGCGGGTATTACGCGATGCTGGTTTTCGCTTTCCGCCGCTGATTGAGAGCATTCCTGAAGGTGGGCGAATGGATGTGAGCGCGGAGCGTTTGCCTGAACTGGATGCCGATTTTGTTTTTGCAACCTGGCGCGGCGACACTGGTGGTAAACCTCAGGATGAGCTGGCAGCAATGGAAAAAGTCATGCCGGGGTGGTGTCAGTTTCTGACGGCCTGTCGTTCAGGGCGCTATGTGTTGATTTCTCGTGAAGAGGCGATTTCTAACTCCTTTGCATCTCTGGGGCTGATGGCTGCGCAGATACAATCACAAATTGCGGGACGACCTCTACCGGAGGCTAAATGATCCAGAAAGACAAAACGCGGGTTGATATTTATGGTGAGCGTTTTCGCACTCGCGCGAGTCAGTTAACGCCTGGGTTAAGAGCTGTCGCCAGCTACATTAATGAGCATCGTGAAGTGGTTCTCGAGCAAACAGCGATGGAAATTGCGGCCACGTTGAACACTTCCGATGCCACAGTTATCAGGGCTATACAGGCCCTGGGGTTTGCCGGGCTGCGTGATCTAAAACGCACTCTGGAACAGTGGCTTGGTCCAGCCCTTAGCTCCAGCGAAAAGATGTCTACGACGGTGAGTAACTTGACGAGCGATGTTAACACCGCAATCGACTTTGTTCTTGAAGGGCATTTGTATACCTGTAATGTCCTGTCAGAGCCTGAAAACCGCCACGCGCTTGCGCAAGCGGTAGCGTTGTTGGTGCAGGCACGGCAAGTCGCAATTTTTGGCATTGGCGCTTCGGGGATTCTGGCGGACTATACCGCACGACTATTCAACCGCATAGGCTTGCCTGCCACGGCGCTAAACCGTACGGGTATTGGCCTTGCCGAGCAATTGATCGCGCTTCAGCGAGGTGATGTTCTGATCATGATGGCGCAAAAATCTGCGCACCGGGAAGGGCTGACAACGCTGCGTGAAGCGAGACGGCTGGGGATCCCTGTTATTTTGCTGACAAACGCGCTGGATTCACGTTTTAGCAAAGACGCCAGTATCGTGATTCATGTTCCGCGCGGGGATGAAAAGGGGAAAACGCCACTACATGGTACGGTATTGTTGTGCCTGGAAATGATTGTTTGGTCGGTGGCTTCCGCGATGCCGCAGCGTGCGGTTAAAACCATTAAGCGAATTAACGATTTCCATCGGGGTTTGAAAACGGGAAGAAAGAATGGCTAATCTGACCTGAGGCCGGTAGCAACACCGGCCTCTTTTCAGGAATGTTAAATCCCCGGTTGCAGGATGCGGATATTCATCTCCAGCACATCGCCTTTTACGGCCTCGCTGTACGCTTTCATGTGCGGGGTCTGCAAGTGCGCTTCAAGATGCGCGATGCTTTCCCACTGCTCAATCATCACGATAGAGTCCGGCGCCATAGACTGGAAACTCACGCCAGCAGCGCAATCCACCATCGGCGCATAGCCGTGGCAACCTTCTTCCTTCAGTACGGTTGGAACGATTTTAGCAAATTGATCCAATACCGCCTGACGGTGATGTTGACCAGGACGAGTACGGATTTCTGCGATTACTGTAATCATGGTTAACTCCTTCTAAAGCCAGAGCCCTAGTTAACCAAAAATCTCTACAAGATGCTTGCGATATTCTTCAGTATAGCGGGGAACATCAGGCATTTTTATCACATCATTAGCGATAAATGTCGGCAGCGGTTCCATACCCAGGAATTGGTTTGCTTTATGGAACGGCAGATACACGCCGTCAACGCCAACGCCGTGGAAGAATTGGTCTTTTTCGGTGAAGGCTTCCATTGGTGCGTTCCAGGTCAGGGAAAGCATATATTTTTTGCCCTGTACCAGGCCGCCAGAACCGTATTTTTTCGACGGATCTTTGCGGGTACGACCATCGCTGGCATACAGCGTGCCGTGACCTTCGGTGAACACATCATCGATATATTTCTTCACCGTCCACGGTGCGCCCATCCACCAGCCTGGCATCTGCCAGATCACCACATCAGCCCAGAGAAAGTTTTGTACTTCGGCTTTGACATCGTAGTCGCTGTCGGCGCGAACGATGCGGACATCATGCCCGAGGTCGCGCAGCGTGCCATCCGCGACTTCGGTCAGGGTGTCGTTCAGTTGACCATTGGAGTGGGCGAATTTTTTCGCGCCGTTGATAATCAGGATGTTGCTCATTTTTTATCCTCAAGGTGAGACGTTTGCCGACTATAGTACGTCACAGAGCTGTGCGGTGAAATTAGCAAAATGTGCAAAGTCTTTTGCGAATTTTGCAAAAATATCACCACTACCAGCGCACCTTCGCCTCAAATCCACCTTGTTCCGCATTCCCAAACACAACATTCATGCCATGCAATTTGGCGATTCGCTGGACAATCGACAGCCCAAGCCCGCTGCCGGTAGCGGTTTGTCCAGGGGGGCGGTAGAAACGTTCACCAATTCGCGCCAGTGCCTCTGGCGTCACACCGGGACCGTTGTCTCTTACGGTGAAATTATCTGCATTCAGAGTGACGTCCACCACGCTGCCCTGTGGACTGTAACGTACTGCGTTATCCAGCAGATTTCGGACCAGTAGACTTAGCAATAGCGGTTGCCCGGTGCGTTTGATGCCGTGGGCATTGAGCGTCAGCCGCACGTCAATTTTTGCCTGCTGCGCCGTGTGGTAGATATCCATCACTGCCGATTGCAGGAGATCCTCAAGCGGAATCGCCGTGACGTCCTGAAGATTATCCAGTGAGTCGAGCCGCGACAGGGTGAGCAACTGATCAACCAGGCGGGTAGCGCGATCGATCCCGGAATGTAATTGCATTAGTGCTTTTTTCCGTGCCTGTGGATCATCATCGGAAAGCTGTGCGACTTCGGTTTGCACTTTCAGCGCCGTTAATGGGCTGCGCAGTTCGTGAGCTGCATCAGAGGTAAAGCGCCGCTCACGGATCATCATCGCATGTGTACGATCGAACAGTTGATTCAGCGACTCGACCAGTGGACGCACTTCGCTGGGTACACCTGCGGTGTTAAGTGGTTTTTCTGAGTCGGGATCGCGCAAACGTAGCGCAAGCGCCAGTTTGTTCAGCGGCGAGAGTTCACGACCCAGCAGTACCATCATGATGATTAACATAATGGGTAACGCAACGAGCCACGGGATCAATTGCCCGGCGACAATCGCCAGCGCCATGTCTTCACGGTATTCCCATTCCTGACCTACAACAATGCGGTATTTACCATCAGACGACGTCATCCAGACAAAACGCCAGGGATCATCTTCATCTACCAGTTGACCGTTAGTAAATCCTTCTCGTTGATAGTGATAGGGAATATCCTCCCCGTTGTCGCCATCGTTGAGCACCATTTTTCCATCGTGGGTAAAGATGGCAAAGGTTAGCGCATCATCATCTACATGACCGTGTTTGAATTTCTTCGGCGCTCTTGCCATACGATCTGCCGCGTTGATTTCGTTGAGATCGAGCGTACTTAACCGTTTGGCAAACAGCATTAACTGGGTATCGAACAACTCGTCGACGTTATCCGTTGTTTGCTTCCAGGCGACAAAACTGGAAAGCAGCCAGGTCACCGAGGCCAGAATCAAAAAGATCAGCGTCAGCCTGACTCGCAGACTAAGGCGTTGGGTAAATTTCATTTCTCACCTAATGTGTAGCCTATACCGTGAACGGTACGAATAAAGTCACTGCCAAGTTTGCGCCGCAGATGATGTACATGCACTTCAATGGCATTGCTGGTGACCTCTTCGTCCCAGGTATACAGTTTTTCTTCAATCAGTTTGCGTGGCAGTACCCGACCAGCGTTACGCATCAGTAATTCCAACAGGGCAAATTCTTTTGGTTTCAGCGTTAAGGGTTCGCCAGCCAGCGTGGCGATACGTTTGCCGGGGTCGAGCATGACGTTGCCGTGGTGTAACTCATTACTGACTTGCCCGTTGCTTCGACGCATCAGGGCTTCCAGCCGGGCGGCGACTTCTATCAGCGCAAAAGGTTTGCACAGATAATCGTCGGCCCCCAGGCGCAAACCTTCTACGCGCTCCGCCAGTGCGTCGCGCGCGGTCAGGATCAGTACCGGCTCACGTTGACCTTTTTCTCGCCATTCGCGCAAAATATCGCGGCCATCCATTCCCGGTAAGGTTAAATCCAGAATTACCGCGTCGTAAGGTGCGCTATAGAGCGCCTCTTTTCCCTGACGACCTTCCGTAAACCAGTCGACGCTAAAACCCATCTTACTCAGACCTGTTTTGATGCCATCGCCAATCAGCATGTCATCTTCTATCAGTAAAATTCGCATCTTTTCATCCCTGCGATAACTGTATTTGTTGCAAGTAAACCGTGTTGTAACGTGCTCTGTACAGCCCTAAATTTTCTTTTTTTTCCTTAAGAAGTTGTTAAGGACTATCTTGTTTAATGCTCGGAAACAGACATTAAAGGGAGTAACAAACATGAAAAAATTCGCAGCAGCAATTGCAGTAATGGCCCTGTGCAGCGCACCGGTAATGGCAGCAGAGCAGGGTGGTTTTTCTGGCCCATCGGCAACACAAAGTCAGACCGGAGGATTCCAGGGGCCGAACGGCAGCGTAACTAACGTAGAAAACGCGAAATCTCTGCGTGACGACACCTGGGTAACCTTGCGCGGGAATATCGTTGAGCGCATCTCTGACGATCTGTACCTGTTCAAAGATGCCAGCGGCACCATCAATGTAGATATCGACCACAAACGCTGGAACGGTGTGACGGTAACGCCGAAAGATACGGTTGAGATTCAGGGCGAAGTGGATAAAGACTGGAACTCTGTTGAAATTGACGTTAAACAGATCCGCAAAGTAAACCCGTAATTTTACCGCTCCCGGGACGCGTTCCCGGGAATAATTTCGCAGGGAGGCAAAATGAAAAACCAGACCTTGAAAGTAAGTGTTATCGATTTTCCATCCACCCATGTGGCGATTTTGCCGCATCGCGGTAGTCCTGAGTTGCTCAACTACAGCGTGGCGAAATTTATCATGTGGCGCAAAGAGACGGGGCTTTCCCCTGTTAATCAAAGCCAGACCTTTGGCGTCGCCTGGGACGATCCTGCCACCACCGCACCAGATGCGTTTCGCTTTGATATCTGCGGCAGTGTTAACGAACCGATTCCGGAGAATCGTTATGGCGTGAGTAATGGTGAACTTACTTCGGGGCGCTATGCCGTTGCCCGCCATGTTGGCGATCCGGATAACATATCTCATACCATCTGGGCCATCATTCGCCGCTGGCTTCCTGAAAGTGGTGAGAAAATGCGTAAAGCACCGCTCCTGTTTCACTACACCAATCTTGCCGAAGGGATGACAGAGCAGCGACTGGAAACGGATGTTTATGTGCCGTTGGTGTGATGGGGAATCTTGTGAGCCAAATGTGTCTTTGTGCTTGATAAGTGGGTCGTTAACGAAAAGATTACTGCTCGCAAAAATTCTAAGTACCGCGATGCAGAGCATACCGTTTTGCAGCAGGTCGAGTATCTGGCCCTGGATAATTCGGTCACTGGCTATAACCGCTATCGCGCGGGAGAGGTCGATCTTACCTGGGTTCTGGCGCAGCAAATTCCCGCTATTGAAAAATCACGGCCTGGCGAGCTGCAGATTATCCCGCGTCTGAACAGCGAATATTACAATTTCAACACGCAGAAACCGCCGTTTGGCGACGTGCGTGTCCGGCGGGCGCTATATCTGACGGTCGACAGGCCGTTAATCGCGCAAAAGGTACTCGGGCTGCGAACGCCTGCAACCACGCTGACGCCGCCAGAGATAGAAGTTTTTAGTGCGACGACGTTCGATGAATTGCAACAGCCAATGAGTGAGCGCGTCGCGATGGCAAAAGCCTTGCTGAAACAGGCGGGATACGACGCCTCTCACCCGCTACGCTTTGAACTGTTCTACAACAAATACGATCTGCATGAGAAAACGGCGATAGCCTTGTCTTCCGAATGGAAAAAATGGCTTGGCGCACAGGTGACGCTGCGCACGATGGAGTGGAAAACGTATCTTGATGCCCGGCGTAGCGGTGATTTCATGTTGTCGCGGCAGTCGTGGGATGCGACGTACAATGATGCTTCCACTTTCCTGAACACGCTTAAAAGCGATAGTGAAGAGAACGTCGGTGACTGGAAAAACACGCAGTATGACGCGATATTGAATCAGGCGGCGCAAACCACTGATGCGGGGAAACGTAACGTGCTGTATCAACAGGCCGAGGCCATTATCAACCAGCAGGCTCCGCTCATTCCCATCTACTATCAACCGCTGATCAAACTGCTTAAACCCTACGTTGGCGGTTTCCCGCTGCATAATCCTCAGGATTATGTTTACAGCAAAGAGTTGTATATCAAGGCACATTGATGCCTTTATCGCCGCCGGAGCACGTCCGGCGGCGCTAATGACGCTGATCTCCTGTGACTCGACGCGGCAGATAATGTAGTATCTCCAGCAATATTGCCCCTTTGAAGGCTGGCGAATAAGTTGAGGAATCAGAATTAATGAGCGATATGGCAGAGCGCCTTGCGCTGCATGAGTTTACGGAGAACGCCTACTTAAACTACTCCATGTACGTGATCATGGACCGTGCGTTGCCGTTTATTGGTGATGGTCTGAAACCCGTTCAACGCCGCATTGTGTATGCGATGTCAGAACTGGGCCTGAATGCTACCGCCAAATTTAAAAAGTCGGCTCGTACTGTCGGTGACGTACTGGGTAAATACCATCCGCATGGCGACAGCGCCTGCTATGAAGCGATGGTGCTGATGGCGCAGCCATTCTCTTACCGTTATCCGCTGGTGGACGGGCAGGGGAACTGGGGGGCGCCGGACGATCCGAAATCGTTCGCAGCAATGCGTTACACCGAATCCCGCCTGTCGAAATATTCCGAGCTTTTATTAAGTGAACTGGGGCAAGGAACGGCGGATTGGGTGCCAAACTTCGACGGCACGTTGCAAGAGCCGAAAATGCTCCCTGCCCGCTTGCCGAATATTTTACTTAACGGCACCACTGGCATTGCCGTCGGCATGGCGACGGATATTCCGCCGCACAACCTGCGTGAAGTCGCGCAGGCGGCAATCGCCTTAATTGAGCAGCCCAATACCACGCTCGACCAGTTACTGGATATCGTGCAGGGACCGGACTACCCGACCGAAGCGGAAATCATTACCTCCCAAGCGGAGATCCGCAAAATCTACGAAAACGGTCGCGGTTCTGTGCGTATGCGCGCGGTGTGGAAGAAAGAAGATGGCGCGGTGGTTATCAGCGCACTACCGCATCAGGTTTCTGGCGCGCGCGTACTGGAACAGATTGCTGCGCAAATGCGCAACAAGAAGCTGCCGATGGTTGACGATCTGCGCGATGAATCTGACCACGAGAACCCGACCCGTCTGGTGATCGTGCCGCGTTCCAACCGCGTGGATATGGAGCAGGTGATGAATCACCTCTTCGCCACCACTGATCTGGAAAAGAGCTATCGTATTAACCTCAATATGATCGGTCTGGATGGGCGTCCTGCGGTGAAAAATCTGCGGGAAATCCTCTCCGAATGGCTGGTGTTCCGTCGTGATACCGTACGCCGCCGTCTGAACTATCGTCTGGAGAAAGTCCTCAAGCGCCTGCATATCCTCGAAGGTTTGCTGGTGGCATTTCTCAACATCGACGAAGTGATTGAGATCATTCGTAATGAAGATGAACCGAAACCGGCGCTGATGTCGCGCTTCGGCATTACGGAAACTCAGGCGGAAGCGATTCTCGAACTGAAACTGCGTCACCTCGCCAAACTGGAAGAGATGAAGATTCGCGGTGAGCAGAACGAGCTGGAAAAAGAGCGCGATCAGTTGCAGGGCATTCTGGCTTCCGAGCGCAAAATGAATAACCTGCTGAAAAAAGAGCTACAGGCCGATGCACAAGCGTATGGTGACGATCGCCGTTCGCCGCTGCAGGAACGCGAAGAAGCGAAAGCGATGAGCGAGCACGACATGTTGCCGTCTGAGCCGGTTACCATTGTGTTGTCGCAGATGGGCTGGGTGCGTAGCGCCAAAGGTCATGATATCGACGCCCCTGGTCTGAATTACAAAGCGGGTGACAGTTTCAAAGCTGCGGTGAAAGGCAAGAGTAACCAGCCTGTGGTGTTTGTAGACTCTACCGGACGCAGCTACGCTATCGACCCCATTACGCTGCCCTCAGCGCGTGGTCAGGGCGAACCGCTCACCGGTAAACTGACGTTGCCGCCAGGTGCTACCGTTGATCACATGCTAATGGAAAGCGACGATCAGAAACTGTTGATGGCTTCCGATGCAGGTTACGGATTCGTCTGTACCTTTAACGATCTGGTGGCGCGTAACCGTGCAGGTAAGGCACTGATTACTCTGCCAGAAAACGCGCATGTTATGCCGCCAGTGGTGATTCAGGATCCTTCCGATATGTTGCTGGCGATTACTCTGGCTGGACGTATGCTGATGTTCCCGGTCAGTGAGCTCCCGCAACTGTCGAAGGGTAAAGGCAACAAGATCATTAACATCCCGTCGGCAGAAGCCGCTCGTGGCGAGGATGGTCTTGCACATCTGTATGTCCTGCCTCCACAAAGTACGCTGACGATTCATGTCGGGAAACGCAAAATTAAACTGCGCCCGGAAGAGTTGCTGAAAGTGACCGGTGAGCGTGGCCGTCGCGGCACCTTGATGCGTGGTTTACAGCGTATCGACCGCGTCGAGATTGACTCCCCGCGGCGTGCTGACAGCGAAGAGTAAAATGCAAGAGAGGGCCGTACCTTCTCCTGTCAAAAAGGTGAACCGGATGAAACGTTGAAGTCGTCATCCGGTGCCGCATTTAGTCTGTATAAACAATAAAAATTCCCTTGAAACCGTTGTTTATTCATGCGTTGCGATTAACAATACGTTTTTCCAGAGAGCGGCTTTTAACAATGCCCTAACCTGATTTCAGGTGACGTACAATGCCAGTCTCTCAGATCTTCAGAGGGTGTTATGCTATATATCTTTCGTCTTATTATTACCGTTATTTACAGCATCTTAGTCTGTGTATTCGGCTCTATTTACTGCCTTTTCAGCCCGCGTAATCCGAAGCATGTGGCTACCTTCGGGCATATGTTTGGTCGTCTTGCGCCGCTGTACGGCCTGAAGGTCGAATGTCGCAAACCTGCTGATGCTGAAAGCTACGGCAATGCTATCTATATCGCTAACCACCAGAACAACTATGACATGGTGACGGCATCAAACATCGTGCAGCCGCCGACAGTCACTGTGGGTAAAAAGAGTTTGCTATGGATCCCCTTCTTTGGGCAGTTGTACTGGTTAACCGGCAACTTATTGATCGACAGAAACAATCGCACTAAAGCGCACGGCACGATCGCCGAAGTGGTGAATCATTTCAAAAAACGCCGTATCTCCATCTGGATGTTTCCGGAAGGAACGCGCAGCCGTGGTCGCGGTCTGCTGCCGTTTAAAACAGGGGCATTTCATGCTGCGATTGCCGCAGGCGTTCCGATTATTCCCGTGTGTGTTTCCACGACTTCGAATAAGATTAATCTTAACCGACTGAATAATGGTTTAGTGATCGTAGAAATGCTGCCGCCAATTGATGTCAGTCAATATGGTAAAGATCAGGTTCGCGAGCTGGCGGCCCATTGTCGTTCGATAATGGAACAAAAAATCGCCGAGCTCGATAAAGAAGTCGCAGAGCGCGAAGCCGCCGGAAAAGTTTAAGTCGGCAATCTGTTTTTTGCGGGAACACTTTCCTGCACGGTATTACTTTAGCCAGTTTTACATGGAGCAAATATGTCACTCAGTCGGCGTCAGTTCATTCAGGCATCGGGGATTGCACTCTGTGCAGGTGCTGTCCCCCTGAAGGCCAGCGCAGCCGGTCAACAGCAACCATTGCCCGTTCCGCCGCTGCTTGAATCTCGCCGTGGGCAACCGCTGTTTATGACCGTACAGCGTGCGCACTGGTCATTTACGCCAGGAACGCGCGCGTCGGTTTGGGGTATCAATGGTCGCTATCTTGGGCCGACTATCCGCGTCTGGAAGGGCGATGATGTTAAGCTGATTTACAGCAACCGACTGACAGAAAATGTCTCAATGACGGTGGCCGGGCTACAGGTGCCAGGCCCACTGATGGGCGGTCCGGCACGCATGATGTCGCCAAACGCTGACTGGGCGCCCGTACTCCCCATTCGCCAGAGCGCAGCGACCTTGTGGTATCACGCCAATACCCCCAACCGCACGGCACAGCAGGTCTATAACGGCCTTGCCGGAATGTGGCTGGTGGAAGATGAAGTCAGCAAGTCGCTGCCAATCCCTAACCATTATGGCGTGGATGATTTTCCAGTCATTATCCAGGATAAAAGGCTGGATAACTTTGGCACGCCGGAATACAGCGAGCCAGGAAGCGGCGGCTTTGTTGGCGATACGTTATTGGTCAACGGTGTGCAAAGCCCGTACGTTGAAGTCTCGCGTGGTTGGGTGCGCTTGCGACTGCTGAACGCGTCGAACTCTCGTCGCTATCAACTACAGATGAGCGATGGTCGCCCGTTACATGTGATTTCTGGCGATCAGGGATTCCTGCCTGCGCCAGTGTCGGTGAAGCAACTTTCGCTGGCACCGGGCGAGCGCCGCGAGATTCTGGTGGATATGAGCAACGGTGATGAAGTGTCTATCACCTGTGGCGAAGCGGCGAGCATTGTTGATCGTATTCGTGGCTTCTTTGAGCCATCCAGCATTCTGGTTTCCACGCTGGTGCTAACGCTGCGCCCAACCGGTCTTCTGCCGCTGGTCACAGACAGTCTTCCGATGCGCCTGCTGCCAACCGAAATCATGGCCGGTTCGCCGATTCGTAGCCGTGATATCAGTCTGAGTGATGACCCGGGTATCAATGGAAAGCTGTGGGACGTCAACCGTATTGATGTCACCGCGCAGCAAGGAACATGGGAGCGCTGGACCGTACGAGCAGATGAACCGCAAGCGTTCCATATTGAAGGCGTGATGTTCCAGATCCGCAACGTTAACGGCGCAATGCCGTTCCCGGAAGACAGAGGCTGGAAAGATACCGTTTGGGTCGACGGACAAGTGGAGCTGCTTGTCTATTTCGGTCAGCCTTCCTGGGCGCACTTCCCGTTCTACTTTAATAGCCAGACGCTGGAAATGGCCGATCGCGGCTCGATAGGGCAGCTGTTGGTCAATCCGATACCGTAATGGACCAATTAAATCTCCTGGCGATATGCAGTCCTCACAGTGAGTAAAGACGTAAACAGACGGGCCTGAATCATTCAGGCCCGTCTGTTTGTCAGGTTGAAAATAACCCAGGCAGCATCAGACTGAGCTGCGGGAAATAACAAATCATTGCCATCACCACAAACAATGCCAGAAACATCGGCAGCAATGGTTTTATTACCTTGTCGATACTGACCTTGCCAATACTGCAACCAACAAACAGAATGGTACCGACAGGAGGTGTGCAAAGACCGATGGTTAAGTTGAAAACCATAATAATGCCGAAGTGAATCGGATCTATCCCCAGATGTTGGGCGATCGGCAGAAAAATAGGTGTAAATATCAGGATCGCTGGTGTGATATCCATAAAGGTGCCAACGATCAACAGAATGATATTAATGATAAGAAGAATGACCCATTTGTTATCCGAAACGCTGGTAATCAATTCGTTGATTAACTCAGGCACATCAGCATTCGTCATGGCCCATGACATCCCCATCGAACAGCCTACCAGTAACAGAACAATTGAACTGGTTACCACCGAATCTAACAGAATATCATTGAGCTTCTTAAGGGTGATTTCCCGGTAAATCATCGCCAGGGATAAACTATAAATTACTGCTATTGCCGATGCTTCTGTGGGCGTAAATACCCCCGCGATAATACCGCCAATAATGATAAAAATAAGCATCAGGCTGGGTATTGATTCACGGAATATTTGCAAAAACTGACGAAAATTGATGCGTTCTGCCACTGGATAATGGTTACGTCGTGCATAAAGAGCCGCCACAAACATTAAAGCAGCAGCGGTGAGAATGCCTGGCAAGTATCCAGCTAAGAACAACGCTGCAACAGAAGTGCCTCCACTGGCGAGGGAATAAACAATCAACACATTGCTCGGTGGGATCATCAGACCAATGGGGGCAGAGGCAATATTCACTGCCGCAGAGAACGCCGGATCATAGCCCTCTTTTTCCTGCAGTGGTGACATAATCCCACCTACCGCGGCGGCTGACGCAACAGCAGAACCTGAAATAGCACCAAACAGCGTGTTTGCAAGGATATTACAATGAGCCAGTGAGCCAGGCAGACGTCCAACTAATGCTTGCGCCAGGTTAACCAGCCGTCGGGCGATGCCTCCGGTATTCATAATGTTTCCGGCTAACACGAAAAAGGGAATGGCTAGTAACGTAAAGCCATCCAGTCCCACTGTCATTTTTTGCGAAATCACAGAAATGGCGGCATCGGGAGGTAAGGCAGTAATAATAGATAACAGTGAAGAAAGGCCAATAGCAAAAGTAATTGGCACACCTATTGCCAGCATGACGGCAAAACTGCCAAATAAAATTAAGACGGGGTAGATATATTCAAAGTCCATACTTCCCTCGTTAATGAGAATTCCGTTTACGATAGTTGTCAATAATATTCATCACTGAATACCAGACCAGAATAAGCCCACTGGCAGGCATAACCCAATAGACCTTATCCATCGGCCATTTTAATACAGGAGAAATTTGTCCAACATGTTGTGCTTTTTCAACAACAATGTTTCCTCCATAGATCATGAAAATAACTGCAAAAACAGTAATAATAATTTGGATAAAACTGTCAAGCGTCAGAACAGATGCCGCAGGAAGTTTCTGCGCCAACAAATCAATCGCCAGATGTTTTTTTAACCCAGCGGTATATACACCGCCAAGTAAAATCATCCACATAAATAAAATCTGGGTAAATTCATCAAGCACGGTGCTGGGAGCGTTAAAAATAAAACGAGCAATAACTTGCCATGTTACGCAGAACACCATAATGGCGAGAATAATACAGCAGCATCCGGCAAGAATCTTATTAAGAATATGAGTGAGTGTGCGCATAAGTCTTCCATGAAAGGGCAGGGATTACCTGCCCATTAGGGTTACATACTTTCTACTTGCTCAAGGTTTTTGGCCGATTGTGCATCTTTTGCTTTAAATTCATCGTATAGCGGTTTTACGCGTTCTTTGAAAGCGGATTTATCAACATCAACCACTGTTGCGTTCATCTCTTTCATTTTGTCGTAGGCTTCTTTTTCAGCGGCAGGCCAGATGACATCTTTCATTTGCATCATTGATTCATCGGCTGCCTTTAATAATGCCGTACGCTCTTTGTCGCCAAGTTTATTCAACACATTGGTGCTGATAATTAACACATCAGGCACCATGGTGTGTTCATCACGTGAATAGACTTTTGCCACCTCGGCGTGACGCATATCAGAATAGACAACGGTATTGTTCTCTCCGCCATCAACAACACCTTGCTGGAGCGCAGTGTAAAGTTCTCCCTGAGCCATCGGTGTGGCGACACCGCCAAGTGCTTTCATCATTGCAATGGCGCTGGGGCTTTGTTGAACCCTAATTTTCATTCCTGCTAAATCTTCAGGTTTTGTAATCGGTTTATTGGAATAAAAACTTCTCGCACCGCCGTCATAATACGTAATACCCACAAAACCTTTGCTTTCTGATGACTTGAGTATTTGTTTACCTAAATCGCTTTGCAGAACGCGATAATAATGCTCACGGTCGCGGAATAAGAAAGGCAGACTGAAAAGACTGTAATCCGGGGCGAAAGATTCCAGTGACGCAGCATTCACTTTCACCATCTGCAATGCGCCAGAGTTCATTAGTTCCAGTGATTCGCGCTCGTTACCCAATGTCGCATTTGGGTAAATACGAATAACTAGTTCACCATTAGAATATTCTTTGGTTTTATCAGCTAAATAGCTTAATGCTTTATGGACAGCATGGCTTTTATCCTGATTATGACTGAGTTTTAATGTTGTTTTTGCCAGTGTGGTATTGGAAATTAATAAACAACTGGTCAACAGCATAAGCGATGCCGTCAGAGGACGAAGTGCTTTCATATCCTGCTCCTGGTTAATATAACAGAAACGATAAATACAGCGCTTTTCTATCGTTAGAATAAAAAGAGATTATTAATTCTCTGTCAGATAATGGAAAATCCCTGCCGGAACGGGAATACCTTCCTGCTGACATTTTTCTTTATAGTGCATTTGTGGATCGTTCGGTGCTAATACTTTTTCAACGCCGGGAACCGGTTTAACGGCATGAAGTTCCGTGACCATTTGCGCCATAGTTTCAGCAAAAACAGGATTGCCGAGCTTTTTCGGATCGATGGCAATAACCAAACTTGCCAGCTTACGCATCTTGTCATAATCGCCATACATGCGAACAATATGGTTACCAAAATTCGCATTCATCAGCACGCCAGTCAGTGCATCTATAGCCAGCGCAATGCCTGAACCTTTGTGCTGACCGAAAGGTAACAGGTTTTCAATTTTATGCGGATCAGTGGTGCCATTACCGTCTTTATCTATCGCCAGTCCTTCACCAATATGTTTTCCGGTTTCCTTTGCATGAAGTATTTTGCCGAAAGCCGTGGCACTGGTCGCCATATCAACAATCATCGGATGGCTGTTTTCCACCGGAAAGCCAAAGGCGATGGGGTTAGTTCCCAAAAAGCGCCCGGCACCGCCATGAGGCGCTACGCAGGTATCGGTTTGCGTCATTACGATAGCAATCAATCCTTGGTTGGTGACCATCTCTGCAAAATAAGATAACGCGCCACAGTGAGAGGCGTTTTTAACGCTAACAAACCCAAGACCTTCTTCCTGTGCCAGTTTGATGGCGTGCTCTGTGGCGCTAATTAATGCTGAATGCCCCATCCCGTCATCAGAGTCGAGAATGGCCACTGACGGTGATATTTGCTCAATACTAAATTGCGCGGTTTTATTTAACCCTCCGGCAGCAAGGCGAGTGCAATAATGTTCGACACGCATAACACCGTGAGAATGCACACCGGTAATATCGGCATGTACTAAAACATCCGTAACTTGTTGTGCGGTGTTAGTATCCAGCCCGGCAGTATATAATTTGTGGTGTACCAGTGATTTTAAATTTGCTTCACCGACATAAACAGTTGTCATCTTTGTTCCCTTAAAAAGTGATCACACCCTTGACCATATTTTTATTTTCTACAACGTTACGTTGGTAATTTTCGCCAACATTAAAGAAATTAAATTCCTGGTTTTTCATTAAGTTTTCATGAATTTTATTGCTGCGCATCAGTTCAATAACTAACGCGAAATCTTCCCGTGTGGCATTACGACTGCTGAGTAACGTTGTCTCTTTTTTGTGGAAGGTTGGATCGTCAATAACGAGCTCACCGATATACAAACCGATGAAAACAATTTTGCCGCCATGACGAATAAGATTGACATCCTGACTCATCGAGGCTTTATTTCCCGTAGCATCAAGTACGACGCAAGCCAGTTCGCCGCCAAAAGCCTCACGAAGCGCGGTAATAAAATCTTCCTGTGTGGGATCGAAGGCATTAATAGCAAGATTATCCACAACGTGCTGGCGACGTTGACTATCAATATCAGCAACAACAACCTGCGCCCCTTTAGCCCGGGCGATGGCTGCTGTTGCCAGACCGATTGGCCCGGCGCCAATCACCAGTACGTTTTGTGCAGCCTTGATCTCAGCCCGACGAACGGCATGTGCACCAATGGCGAAGCATTCAACCAATGCGCCGGCGCTGTCGCTGACCTCGTCAGGGAGCGGCACAAGGTTGTCTTCACGTACCGCAAGGTACTCACTAAAACCCCCATCCTGATGCACGCCATACAGCGAAACACGTTCACAGCAGTTCGTTTTCTCTTCCCGACAGGCGGCGCACTCGCCACACGGAATGCATGGGATAACGGAATAGCGCTGGCCTGATTGTGCCGTTTGACACTGACTGCCTTGTGAAACTGCTTCGGCGCATATTTCATGACCTAATACACGTGGGTAGCTAAAAAAAGGCTGCCTGCCAGCAAATGCGTGAATATCCGTACCACAGATACCCACGGCTTTAATTTTTAATAGCACTTCGTTATCTGCTGGCACGGGAATATCCTTTTCCACATACTCCATAACGCCAGGCTGCTGGCAAATTAATGTTTTCATTTCTGCTCATCCGATAATAATTGGCTGATAGTTGCCTTGATGCCTTTGTTTTTTATATTCGCAAAGGCGGTTTTTATTTCATTTATAAATGGCTGATGATTACTTAATTCACCAAATATGGCGCTAAGGTGCAGTAATGCGAGCGCCTGTTGCCATGCGTCTTGTTGTTCCTTTATTAGCGCATGAAATTGTTCATTCATTGGATCAGCGACAGACTGGCTTTTCTCAACATCTTCAATGACATAATGCAACCAACCAGCAACGAGCAGTGACAGAACAGCATTGTTTTGCTTTTGCTGATGCAATTTCAGCCAGGGAGTCAGCGCACGCTGGGGAAGCTTTTGCGAACCGTCCATAGCGATTTGCCCGGTACGATGTGCAACATTACGGTTGCTAAAGCGTTCAATTAACAGGTCGGCGTATTCCTGGACGTCGATATTTAAATCAGGATTAAGTGTTCGGGCTTGTTCATTGATCATCAGATGGCGGGTAATGGATCGAAAATTAGCGTCTTCCATGCATTGCCAGATAAATTCATAGCCTGCCAGTGAGCCGTTATAAGCCAGAAATGAATGGCTACCGTTTAACATGCGTAACTTCATCTCTTCATAAGGCTGAACATTGCTGACAAACATCGCGCCTGCTTTATCCCATTCCGGTCGCCCATGCACAAAATTATCTTCGATCACCCACTGGCGAAATGATTCGCAGACGATCCCGCAGGGATCGGCATAACCGGTTTTAGTTTCCAGTAAGGCGAATTGCGATTCGGTCATTGCCGGAACAATGCGATCTACCATCGTGCCTGGAAATGAGACATTTTCTTTGATCCACTGAGCCAGGGACTGGTCCAGTTGGCGGGCAAAACCGAGAACGGCATTTCGCGTCAGATGCCCATTGTCAGGCAAGTTATCGCAGGAGAGCACACTAAAAGCGGCAAGTCCGGCTGCTTTACGTTGTTGCAAAGCACAGACGATCAAGCCAATAGCCGACTGAGGCGCATCCGGGTTTTGTAGATCGTGTTTGATTAATCCATTGGTGAGATCAAGTGATCGCGTTTGCGAATCGAGGCAATAGCCTTTCTCGGTGATGGTTAATGAAACGATTTTTACCTGAGGTTCAGTCAATTTCTGGATTGCTGCGGCAATACCGTCCACGGGGGTATGGATACCGCCAGTCACCGAGCGTACAAGGCGTGAGGTAGATTGCGATGCAGACGTTTCCACCACCGAAAACAGCCCATTTTGCGCATTTAAGTTTTCGATCAGTTGAGCATCACCAAACAGGTTGATCTCAAAGATCCCCCAGCAGGTGTTCGAAAGCTGATTAGTAAGATCAGTATAGACAGCCTGGTGTCCGCGATGAAAAGCGCCAAAACCAATGTGGACAATATCAGCCTGTAACCCGTCTCGAGGCCAGGTGGTGACCTGATCATGGTGGGCGACAGTGATGCTCTCGTTCCCTGACATTATGTGCTTACTCCTGGTAGTTGGTGTGTGTAGACCAATTTACATAATTCATTAGACCAAAAACAGAGAGATGCATCACGCTTGCAGAGAAAGGTAAAAGTACGGAACAGAACAAGAGGAAGTGATTTGAGATGGATGACAAACGTAAAACTGCCTGATGCGCTACGCTGATCAGGCTGGCGATGATTGTGTAATGTATTTAATTTTAATTTTTTATGCCAGATTAGGTATTCACGCTGCATTCGGCACGAGCAAAGCGCGCTTTATCATCAGTCCGTTGATAATTCATTAGACCAATTAACAAGATAGAGTGTACCAGATGAGGGGGGATGCAGAGCCAGCGTCATTTTTCACGTCAGCTCTGGATAAATGAAGGTTAACGAGCGAAGAAAAAGTCATCAAAGTCGCTAATGGAAGCGTCTTGTTTGAAGATTTTGATCAGTTCATTTTTGCTGTTTTCCAGATGGTTCCAGGACGCTTCTCTGGCAAGCTCTGAATCTTTCTGTTGCAGCGCAAGAACAATAGCCCGGTGATCTTCCAGCCATTGCAGACGCAAAGGCTTTTCGTGCAAATACTTGTAGTTCAGCTTCTTCCAGCGGGGGTTTTCTGTGCGCACTGCCCGCCATAATTCGGCGGCTTGTTTGATCAGCACACGATTTTGCGTTGCTTCGGCAATAAGGCTATGAAATCGGTGATCCAGCTCTTCAAATTTATCACTTTCCGCTGCGATCGCCTTTTCCTGCAAGCTAATGATTTTCTTTAATTCTTGTAATTCGTTAAAGCTGATCTGGCTGGCTGCAAAACCGGTAATATTGCTCTCGATCACCTGGCGTGCCTGCAACAGTTCGAACGGGCCAATTTCTGAATAAGGCATTAATGATTTCTGATTGAGCTTATCGGTGGAATCGACAAAGAAGATCCCTGACCCTTGCTTCACATTCAGTACGCCTTTCAGTTCCAGCATAATGATGGCTTCACGAATGGTAGTCCGGCTGGTATTAAACCGCTCGCTCAGTTCACGTTCTGAAGGTAAGCGCTCTCCGGCTTTGAATACGCCTGAATACAGCAACTCTTCAATCTGTAGACCAATATCGTAATAGCGGCGCTTTGTAATAACCTGTTCCATACCTTGCCTTACTGTGGGTGTCCTCGGATAGCCGATCGTCGTGCAACATGACCTGAACGTTGCTGATCGGCATAAATAGTAGCGGCAGTTGCCACGATACCGCTAGCCTTAAATGTGTTTGCCCCGATCGGCAGTGAAAACTTCACCAGGGTATTTCGTCACCGTTTATCAACATCACTTCATTTCCGCGCGTGATACAGCGTATAATCCCCGGCCTTTGATTATTTTTTTACCATTTCTGGAAGCAAAATGAGCTCTATCTCCCTGATCCAACCGGATCGCGACCTGTTCTCTTGGCCGCAGTACTGGGCCGCCTGTTTTGGACCGGCACCGTTTTTGCCGATGTCTCGTGAAGAGATGGATCAACTTGGCTGGGATAGCTGCGACATCATTTTGGTTACTGGCGACGCGTATGTCGATCACCCAAGCTTCGGGATGGCGATTTGCGGTCGTATGCTGGAAGCGCAGGGCTTTCGCGTTGGGATCATCGCCCAGCCGGACTGGAGCAGCAAAGACGATTTCATGCGTCTGGGTAAACCGAATCTGTTTTTCGGCGTTACCGCAGGCAATATGGACTCGATGATCAACCGTTACACTGCCGATCGCCGTTTACGTCATGACGACGCTTACACGCCGGATAACGTCGCAGGTAAGCGTCCGGATCGCGCCACACTGGTTTATACCCAGCGTTGTAAAGAGGCGTGGAAAGATGTGCCGGTGATCCTCGGCGGTATCGAAGCCAGCCTGCGTCGTACCGCGCATTATGATTATTGGTCTGACACCGTGCGCCGCTCGGTGCTGGTGGATTCTAAAGCCGACATGCTGATGTTCGGTAACGGTGAGCGTCCGCTGGTGGAAGTGGCGCACCGTCTGGCAATGGGCGAGCCGATTAGCGAAATCCGCGATGTGCGTAATACCGCGATTATCGTGAAAGAGGCGCTGCCAGGCTGGAGCGGCGTGGATTCCACCCGTCTCGATACCCCGGGCAAAATCGACCCGATCCCGCATCCGTATGGTGAAGACCTGCCGTGCGCTGATAACAAACCTGTGGCGCCGAAAAAACAAGAAGCCAAAGCCGTTACCGTGCAGCCACCGCGCCCGAAACCGTGGGAAAAAACCTACGTGTTGCTGCCTTCTTTCGAGAAAGTGAAGAGCGATAAAGTCCTGTACGCCCATGCTTCGCGTATTCTGCACCACGAAACTAACCCAGGCTGCGCCCGCGCATTGATGCAAAAACATGGCGACCGCTATGTGTGGATCAACCCGCCTGCTATTCCGCTTTCTACCGAAGAGATGGACAGCGTCTTTGCGCTGCCGTATAAGCGCGTGCCACATCCGGCTTATGGTAACGCCCGTATTCCGGCTTACGAAATGATTCGTTTCTCGGTCAATATTATGCGCGGCTGCTTTGGCGGCTGCTCTTTCTGCTCTATTACCGAGCATGAAGGGCGCATTATTCAGAGCCGTTCGGAAGATTCGATCATTAATGAGATCGAAGCGATCCGCGACACCGTTCCTGGCTTTACTGGCGTGATTTCCGATCTCGGTGGGCCAACTGCCAACATGTATATGTTGCGCTGCAAATCGCCACGCGCCGAGCAAACTTGTCGCCGTTTGTCGTGCGTTTACCCAGATATTTGTCCGCATATGGACACTAACCACGAACCGACCATCAATCTCTATCGCCGTGCTCGCGATCTCAAAGGTATCAAGAAGATCCTGATCGCTTCCGGCGTGCGTTACGACATTGCCGTGGAAGACCCGCGCTATATCAAAGAGCTGGCGACCCATCACGTCGGCGGTTATCTGAAGATTGCCCCGGAACATACCGAAGAAGGGCCGTTATCGAAGATGATGAAGCCGGGCATGGGCAGTTATGACCGCTTTAAAGAGTTGTTCGATACCTATTCCAAACAGGCAGGTAAAGAGCAGTATCTGATCCCCTATTTCATCTCCGCGCACCCGGGTACGCGTGATGAAGATATGGTGAACCTGGCGCTGTGGCTGAAAAAGCATCGCTTCCGCCTCGACCAGGTACAGAACTTTTACCCATCGCCGCTGGCTAACTCGACCACCATGTATTACACCGGGAAAAACCCGCTGGCGAAGATTGGTTATAAGAGTGAAGACGTCTTTGTACCGAAGGGCGACAAACAGCGTCGTTTGCATAAAGCGTTGTTGCGTTATCACGATCCGGCAAACTGGCCGTTAATCCGTCAGGCGCTGGAAGCAATGGGTAAAAAGCATCTGATTGGCAGCCGTCGCGATTGCTTAGTGCCTGCGCCAACCATTGAAGAGATGCGCGAAGCTCGCCGTCAGAACCGCAATACCCGTCCGGCGTTGACCAAACATACGCCGATGGCGACCCAGCGTCAGACGCCTGCTACGGCAAAAAAAGCGTCGTCTACGCAATCTCGTCCGGTGAATGCTGGCGCGAAGAAACGCCCTAAAGCAGCGGTCGGACGTTAAAAAAAATCCCCGGTAACAGAATGCTGCCGGGGATTGTTTTGTCATTCCGCATACATACGCAAGCAGCGCAGGCAATCGAAATAGTCCTGCGCATCAAGACGCGTATTGGCTCTGTTAGCTTCGGATTTGGCAGCATAGATTTGTGGGCGTAATGCTTTCATATCCTGCTCAAGCCGGGCGATTTTGGCATTTAATGTTTGCACATTGCTCGCCAGTTGATTGACCTTTTGCTCATTGACGCACCCATTTAATAAGCCAGTTACCAGAATTAGTGTTCCCACGCTGAAAGTCTTTTTCATTATTTATTTCTCCCTGTTTTTTATTGTTATGATTAATAGTTGATTGATGTTTAGTGGAGTATTACCACCGTGGCGGGTGCGCCAAAATTCCGTCTGGCCATCTTCCGGCATCATCCAGCCGTGTGTTAACTTTTTCTGCCACTTCTTTCGCTACCTGAATTTCCTGACGTAAAGCGTTGATATCCTGTTGGAGTTGATCGACTTTTATATTTATCAGATGAATATCATTTTCTACATGACTGATTTTTTCATTACTGACGCAGCCTGTGAGTATGAACATTAGAAAAAAGAGTAACAGTTGATTATTCATTTCCAGTTTCCTTTATCTGGTATTAATTATTCCGCTCACCGCTGTAATCTGGCGGCAGTCTTCGCTTCAATCTGTTTAAGTAAACTTCCGCCGCCTGGGCGGATAAAATCGGCAATTTCCCACTTACCCTCACGCCGCTGTAAAACAATTTCTTGCTCTTCGCTGTTGCCATTGGTCAATGCAAAACGAACATAAATACGAGCGGAGTCGGCAGTTTTCTCCAGCACACGAATTTCATCAACGCGTGAAAATAACGACTCTTCGCCAAAACAGATTGGGTTGTCGTAGATAAATTGCCGCTCTAATTGCATATCTTCATCGGAGTTACTGTCAGTCTTGAAGGTAGTTTTATAGAAGGCATTAACAGCCTGGCGATAGGTGTTGGAAACAACCCACGTCCAGGGCCAGCTATAATGAGTGATATGGTCAAACAACTCGGCGACATAGGCTTCAGGCTGCTCTTTTTGCAGCGATGCCAGTAGCGCCAATATTTTTTCATTCTCACCATTAACCGACTGCCAGACGCTGCCATGATTGCTGACAATATCGTCAATCACCCAACGACCATTTTCTGCCACCATCTTCAGTGTTTGCGTGGTCTTTTCTTTATCGTCTTTATAGGGACGAAAGCGCACAAGGGCATCTACGTGATCGGCATCCGTTTGAGTAACCGCGACACTTTCTAACACCAGATCGCCGTAATCCTGACAATCGCAAACCGGATCGTAATCCAGCCAGCCAATATTACCCGGCAGTGTGAGATTGTCATTCAAGGTTAGTGCCTTTTGCATTCGCGTTGATGTTATTGCTTGCTCACTGTTATCAGCGAAATAAGGAACACTAGCCCCACCGGTATAGTGTTGATAAATCTGCCTGACTGTTTGTTCAGCGGTTAGCGAGGGGGATTGCGCCTGGAGGGTAAAACTTAAAAAGGCTGCCAAAAACAGAACCATTATTTTCATCTGTTTTTCACCTCTCCATTGCGTTTATCCCTGGTGTAGATGAGTTGTTCCTTTAAGGGCTTCCAGCTCCGCATGATGATGTCCTTATATCTGGTGTTCCTGAACAGGGGAGAGTAACAACGGGCGGGAGGCGAGGGGAATAAATGATTTCTGAAAAGTCCGGTAGCGGAACATTACCGCTACCGGGAGAATTTGTGCGTTAGCCGCTGAACTGGTCGGGATCGGGGCCGAGGCGTTTACCCTGGTCGAGTTTTGCAATGTCACCAAGTTCGTCTTTGTCGAGACGGAAATCCCAGACATCGAAGTTTTCAGCAATTCGTGAAGGGGTGACTGATTTCGGGATTACGACCAGACCGCTATCCAGATGCCAGCGGATAACAATCTGTGCCGGGGTTTTGCCATACTTATCTGCCAGATCGCGAATGATTTTCTGATCGAATACGCCTTTCCCGCCCTGGGCTAATGGGCTCCAGGATTCGGTCTGGATTTTGTGTGTGGCGTTCCAGGCATGCAACTGACGTTGCTGCATCAGCGGGTGAAGTTCTATCTGGTTAATAACAGGCGCCACGCCAGTTTCATCAATCAGGCGCTGAAGATGGTGGATCTGGAAATTGCAGACGCCGATACTTTTGATTAATCCCTCTTTTTGCAGCTCAATCATTCCTTTCCATGCTTCGACATAATGGTCGATTGCGGGAACGGGCCAGTGCATTAAGTAGAGGTCGATATAATCAAGCTGGAGTTTTTTCAGACTGTCGAGTAGGGCTTCGCGAGGGCGCTTGTGGTTGTCGTTCCACAGTTTAGTGGTGATGAACAGATCTTCTCTGTTAAGTGCGGAATTTTTCAGGGCTTTACCGACACCTTCTTCGTTCTTGTAGGCTGCGGCGGTATCAATCGAACGATAACCAACTTCTAACGCTTTTTGAATAGCGGTGATAACTTCCTCATTACTTGCTTGCCAGACGCCCAGTCCCAGCTGGGGCATGACATTGCCGTCCTGTAGCTTAATAACGGTTGGATTAGCCATACGTTCCTCCTTATATGAACTCACCGGAGCAGGCTCCGGTGAGATGTTGTGAACTTAAGTCTGGACGAAATGCCCGAAAACGAAAGTTTGAGGCGTAAAAAGCTTAACGGGCGGCTTCGTAGATGCGGCGGCTGACTTCCAGCGTAATGTCATGATTTTCGCCCAGTTGGGTCATGCCGTGTTCTTCCAGTTTTTTCAGCAATGCCGGGATAGAGCTGCCGTCCAGACCGTAGTCGGAAAGATGCGTCGGCACGCCTAATTGCTCGAAGAAGTTACGGGTAGCGGCAATCGCGGCGTCAATGCGCTCGTCGTCGGAACCTTCGGTGATGTTCCAGACGCGTTCAGCGTATTGCAGCAGTTTCGCACGCTTGGTGTCGCGTTTTTCATTCCACAGAGCAGGCAGGACGATAGCCAGAGTTTGTGCGTGATCCAGACCGTGCATAGCGGTCAGTTCGTGGCCCAGCATATGCGTTGCCCAGTCCTGAGGTACGCCAGCGCCGATCAAACCGTTCAGCGCTTGGGTCGCCGCCCACATAACGTTGGCGCGCACATCGTAGTTTTCTGGTTCTTTCAGGGCCTTCGGACCATCTTCGATCAGCGTCAGCAAAATACCTTCTGCGAAGCGATCCTGGATTTTGGCATCAACCGGTTTGGTCACATACTGTTCTACGGTGTGCACAAAGGCGTCCACTACGCCGTTAGCCACCTGGCGCGGCGGCAGGGTATAGGTATAAACCGGATCGAGTACGGCAAATACCGGCTGAACATGGGCAGAATGGAACGCCTGTTTGTCGCCAGTGGTTTTACGGGAGATAACCGCGCCCGCGTTAGATTCAGAACCGGTCGCTGGCAGCGTCAGCACACAGCCCATCGGGATAGCGCTTTTAATCTCTTTGCCGCCCGTTTGCAGAATGTGCCACGGATCAATATTTTCCGGATAGTTAGCCGCTGCGGCGATAAATTTGGTGCCATCCAGCACGGACCCGCCGCCAACCGCCAACAGGAAAGTCACTTTCTGTTCGCGAACCAGTTTTACGGCGTTCATCAGCGTTTCATAAGACGGGTTTGGTTCGATACCGCCAAACTCCAGCACGTCCATACCTTTCAATGCATCCAGAACTTGATCGAGGACGCCGGTTTTTTTCACACTACCACCGCCGTAGGTAATCAATACGCGGGCGCCATGAGGAATTTGCTCGCGTAAACCAGCGATTGCGCCTTTACCAAACAGAATGCGGGTTGGGGTGTGCAGATTAAAGTTGTTCATTACTTGCTCCCTTTGCTGGGTCAATATGAGGGCAGAGATCGGTCTGCCTGATGTTTTTCATTGTGGTCGCCTGCGTCGTGGCTCTCAATGCTCATTTCTGCCAATGTCTTGCCTATTTCTCCAGAGTGCTGGAGAAATGGTACAAAATTGCGCACAATCAAATTGCCGCATTATTCCTAAGAAATTACGCGATATGAAACGTGAAGAGATATGCCGCCTACTGACGGATAAAATTAATAGACTGAAAGATAAAGAAAATAGTTTGTCAGATATGTTGCCTGATGTGCGCTTATTGTATGGTGAGAACCCCGGTGCGCGTACGCCAGTGATGTATGAACCTGGCATCATAATTCTCTTTTCCGGGCATAAAATCGGTTATATCAATGAACGCGTGTTTCGCTATGACGCCAATGAATACCTGCTGCTGACGGTGCCGTTGCCGTTTGAGTGCGAAACCTATGCCACGCCAGAGGTGCCACTGGCGGGGGTGCGTCTCAATGTCGATATTTTGCAGTTACAAGAGCTGTTGATGGACATTGGCGAAGATGAACAGTTCCAGCCGTCAATGGCTGCCAGCGGTATAAATTCCGCTACATTGTCCGAAGAGATTTTATGCGCGGCGGAGCGGTTACTGGATGTGATGGAACGACCGCTGGATGCGCGCATTCTCGGTAAACAGATTATCCGCGAAATTCTTTACTATGTGCTGACGGGGCCTTGCGGCGGCGCGTTACTGGCACTGGTCAGTCGCCAGACGCATTTCAGCCTGATTAGCCGCGTGCTGAAACGAATTGAGAATAAATACACCGAAAACCTGAGCGTTGAGCAACTGGCAGCAGAAGCCAATATGAGCGTTTCGGCGTTCCACCATAATTTTAAGTCTGTCACCAGTACCTCGCCGTTGCAGTATCTGAAGAATTACCGTCTGCATAAGGCGCGAATGATGATAATCCACGACGGCATGAAGGCCAGCGCGGCGGCGATGCGCGTCGGCTATGAAAGCGCGTCGCAATTTAGCCGTGAGTTTAAACGTTATTTCGGTGTGACGCCGGGAGAAGATGCCGCCAGAATGCGGGCGATGCAGGGGAGTTAAATGCGTTCCCGGCATGGCCACCGGGAACGGAGGAAATCGTCAGGCACTAGAGTACTTTTTTTTAATCACCACGAACAGCGTGCCTAACAAGCCAGCGGTTAGCAAGGCAATCGGCAGGATCATCAGGAACGTCATCACCTGATCTTCATGGCGTTTTACAAACGGGATCATGCTTAAGGCATAGCCGAAACTGGTTACCACGCTGACCCATAACAACCCGCTTAACCAGTTGAAAAACTGGAAGCGGCGGTTTGGCAGTCCGGAAATCCCCGCCATGGTTGGCAGCAGCGTGCGGACAAAGGCGAGAAAACGTCCAGCAAGCAGCGCCAGCAGACCGTGGCGGTCAAACATACAGGTGGCGCGCTGGTGATATTTGGCCGGAAGCTGCGCCAGCCAGCCTTTCACCGTTTTGGTATTACCCAGCCAGCGCCCCTGAATGTAACTCAACCAACAACCCAGGCTGGCTGCGGCAGTCAGAATCGTGATTGTTGGCAGAAAATCCATAACCCCCTGGGCAATCAATGCGCCAGCCAGAATCAACAAGCTGTCGCCAGGCAAAAATGAGGCGGGCAGCAGGCCGTTTTCTAAAAACAGCGTGGCAAACATGACAAAGTAAACAACGCTAACAATGTGAGGGTCCGCCAGCGCGGCAAAGTCATGTTGCCAGAGCGCAGCGATAATATCTTGAATAACAGCCATGGACTTTCCTGTGGAACAGCGTTTAAGCCTTAATTTGACTATTGTACTCCTGAATCGTCCGGGACGCCTTGATCCCGGACGCAACAATTTAAGACTTTTCACAATTAAATGTCTGCAAAATTGTCCAAATTGGCAACGTTACACAATTCGCGCGAAGCCGGCGTCCAGATCGGCAATCAGATCGTCGACGTTTTCCAGACCAATATGCAGGCGAATCAAGGTGCCGCTAAAATCGATCTTACCTTGTGGGCGGATGGCGGCGAGATGTTCTGGCTGGTTCGCGAGGATCAAGGATTCATACCCGCCCCATGAGAAGGCCATGCTGAATAACCTGAAGTTATCCAGATAGTTCGCCAGTTCTTCATCATTAAGTTTTTTCTTCAGTACAAAGGAAAATAGTCCGCTGCTACCTGTAAAGTCTCGTTTCCAGAACTCATGGCCTTTACTGCCTGGCAGAGCAGGGTGGTTAACTCGCTCAACCTGCGGATGTGCGGCCAGCCATTCTGCCACTTTCAGGCTGCTTTCATGATGTTGACGCAGACGCACGCCCAGTGTACGCAGGCCACGACTGGTCATATAGGCGGTATCGGCGTCGACCATCTGCCCCATCAGATAGGCATTTTCCCGCAGTTGCTCCCAGCAACGGGCATTGCACACAGCAGTGCCAATCATCGCATCCGAATGCCCTACCAGATATTTGGTGGCGGCCTGAATAGAAACATCAATACCAAAATCAAGAGCTTTGAACAGCACTCCGGCAGCCCAGGTGTTATCGATCATAATGATGGCGTCCGGCACCACACTGCGTACGGCGGCAACAATCGCCGGAACGTCGTGGACTTCCATGGTGATGGAGCCTGGCGATTCCAGAAACACGATTTTAGTGTTTGGCTGCAGATGTTTAACGATATCGGCACCAATCAGCGGATCAAACCATGATGTCGTTACGCCCAACTTGCTGAGGATTTTGCTACAGAAATCCTGACTCGGCTCGTAGGCGGTATTGGTCATCAACACATGATCGCCCTGTTCAACAAAAGCAAGAATGGAATTTGCAACCGCAGCCGCCCCGCAAGGAAACAGTGCGCAACCTGCGCCACCTTCCAGTTCGCACATCGCTTCTTGTAATGAGAAGTGTGTTAGCGTTCCGCGCCGTCCATAGAACAACTCGCCATTGGCGCGATTGCGCGTCGCATGTTTTTTGGCTTCCACACTGTCAAAGACCAGCGAAGAGGCGCGCTGAATCACGCTATTTACCGCGCCGAGAGTGTATTTTTTGCTGCGTCCTGCATTGACCAGTTGAGTATCAAGTTGTTTGTCTGCCATGTTGGTATTCCTGTTTTTATACGTCTGGATGTCTAAACTAGCACGAATGAGGTCATGCGCATCCTGAAGAATTGGCATAAAGCAGAAAAATTTCGCAAAAGGTGTACTGGTGACTTTTTTACTGCGTAAACGCAAAGAAAAGAAAGCAAAGGTACGGCAGTATGCAAATAGTAATGAGAACGACTATCAATTCGACGTCGTTTTGATATTATTGTGCGCAGATTTTGTGACTTGCGTCCTGGAGATACACAGTGGGTAATAATTTAATGCAGACGGACCTTTCCGTCTGGGGTATGTATCAGCACGCCGATATTGTCGTTAAGTGCGTGATGATTGGGCTGATTCTGGCCTCCGTAGTCACCTGGGCAATCTTTTTCAGTAAGAGCGTAGAGTTCTTCAACCAGAAGCGTCGCCTGAAGCGCGAGCAGCAACTACTGGCTGAAGCACGCTCTTTAAACCAGGCCAGCGATATCGCCGCTGATTTTGGTAGCAAAAGCTTAAGCCTGCATTTGCTCAATGAAGCGCAGAACGAGCTGGAACTGTCAGAAGGCAGCGACGATAACGAAGGTATTAAAGAGCGTACCAGTTTCCGCCTTGAGCGTCGGGTCGCCGCAGTAGGTCGTCAAATGGGCCGCGGGAATGGCTATCTTGCTACCATCGGCGCAATTTCGCCGTTCGTTGGTCTGTTTGGTACGGTCTGGGGCATCATGAACAGCTTTATTGGTATCGCGCAAACGCAAACTACCAACCTGGCAGTGGTTGCACCGGGTATTGCAGAAGCGTTGCTGGCAACGGCAATCGGTCTGGTGGCAGCGATTCCGGCGGTCGTTATCTATAACGTATTTGCACGCCAGATTGGCGGCTTTAAAGCGATGCTTGGCGATGTCGCAGCGCAGGTATTGTTGCTGCAAAGCCGTGACCTGGATCTGGAAGCCAGCGCCGCTGCGCATCCGGTTCGTGTTGCACAAAAATTACGCGCAGGATAATGTCCGATGGCAATGCATCTTAACGAAAACCTCGACGATAACGGCGAAATGCATGATATCAACGTGACGCCGTTTATCGACGTGATGTTGGTTCTGCTGATTATCTTTATGGTGGCGGCACCGTTAGCGACGGTAGATGTGAAGGTGAACTTGCCTGCTTCTACCAGCACGCCGCAGCCGCGCCCGGAAAAACCGGTTTATCTGTCGGTGAAGGCGGACAACTCAATGTTTATCGGTAACGATCCGGTCACCGATGAAACGATGGTTACGGCGCTGAATGCGTTAACCGAAGGCAAGAAAGATACCACCATCTTCTTCCGTGCAGATAAGACCGTCGACTACGAGATGTTGATGAAGGTAATGGATAAGCTGCATCAGGCAGGTTACCTGAAGATTGGTCTGGTCGGCGAAGAAACTGCCAAAGCGAAGTAAAGAGAATTGCCTGATGCGCTACGCTTATCAGGCCTACAAAATCTATCGCAACGTGTTGAATTTGCACGAGCTGGTAGGCCAGATAAGGCGTTTACGCCGCATCCGGCAAGGTTAAAAGCACAATGATGCCCGGTTGCTATCACACAACCGGGTATTTTTTAGCCTAAATGTTCGCCACCACACACGCCGTGCACTTCTGCGGTGACATAGCTCGACTCCTGACTTGCCAGATAAACATATACAGGGGCCAGCTCCGCCGGTTGCCCCGCACGTTTCATCGGTGTTTTCTGACCAAACTGCGGGATCTTATCCTGCGTCTGTCCACCGGAAATTTGCAGTGCTGTCCAGATAGGGCCTGGCGCGACAATATTCACCCGAATACCTTTCTCCGCGACTTGTTTTGCCAGGCCACGGCTGTAGTTCAGAATCGCCGCCTTCGTAGCCGCATAGTCCAGCAAATGCGGGCTTGGCTGGTAGGCCTGGATTGACGAAGTGGTGATGATACTGGCGCCTTTCGGTAGCAGGGGAATTGCTTCCTGGGTTAGCCAGAACAGCGCGAAAACGTTAATGGTAAAGGTCTTTTGAAACTGTTCGCTGGTGAGGTCTGCAATATCAGGAATGGCAACCTGTTTCCCGGCGACCAGCGCCATAATATCCAGCCCGCCTAATGCCTTATGCGCGTCGTGAACCAGCGAACGGGCAAATTTCTCATCGCTTAAATCGCCCGGCAGCAGAATGGCTTTGCGTCCGCATTCTTCAATGATCTTTTTCACATCCTGAGCATCTTCTTCTTCCACGGGAAGATAACTGATCGCCACGTCAGCGCCTTCACGCGCGTAAGCGATGGCGGCAGCGCGACCGATTCCGGAATCGCCCCCTGTCACCAGTGCTTTACGATCTTTCAGGCGACCGCTACCGACATAGGTTTTCTCGCCGCAATCTGGCACGGGCGTCATCTTCGCCTGAATGCCGGGCGCTGGTTGTTTCTGTTTGGGATATTCACCAGTGTAATACTGTGTGGTCGGGTCTTTTAAATGAGACATCGCTTTTCTCCCTTCAGGTTCAACGTCCTTTAAGGGTAGACGCACGCACCACGGTAATCAGGGAACCAGGAAGATCCCTAAACCTCGGATTTATGCGATAACGGGTTAACGTATATGTTGATTTGCTGTTGCGTGCTGTTAACTCAATTGCGATATACTGTTGCCCGTTTTAACTACACGACAGGAATGTATGGAACGTTTTCTTGAAAATGCAATGTATGCTTCTCGCTGGCTGCTTGCCCCCGTGTACTTTGGCCTTTCGCTGGCGCTGGTTGCCCTGGCGCTGAAGTTCTTTCAGGAGATTATTCACGTCCTGCCGAATATCTTCTCAATGGCAGAATCAGATTTGATCCTCGTGTTGCTGTCGCTGGTGGATATGACGCTGGTTGGCGGTTTGCTGGTGATGGTGATGTTTTCCGGTTATGAGAATTTCGTCTCGCAGCTGGATATCTCCGAGAACAAAGAGAAACTGAACTGGCTGGGGAAAATGGACGCAACGTCGCTAAAAAACAAAGTGGCAGCGTCGATTGTGGCAATCTCTTCCATTCACTTACTGCGCGTCTTTATGGATGCGAAAAATGTCCCGGATAACAAACTGATGTGGTACGTCATTATCCATCTGACGTTTGTGCTTTCTGCATTTGTGATGGGCTATCTTGACCGACTGACTCGTCATAATCACTGATCTGATTCGGGCGCGGTTCTCGCGCCCGGTATTAACTTGTTATTTATCGGAAGATGCTTGCCACAGGTTTAGCTCGCCATCGGCGATATGCTGGTCAATCTGCGCCAGTTCTTCGGCACTAAACGCCAGATTATTCAATGCCTGCACGTTCTCCTCCAGTTGCTCTGGACGACTGGCACCAATCAATACCGACGTCACTCGCTCATCTTTCAGCAACCAGCTTAACGCCATTTGCGCCATCGACTGACCGCGCTGCTGTGCCATTTCATTCAATAACCGCAGGCTGTTGAGGTTAGCGTCGGTGAGCATTTTCGGTGTCAGGCCGCGCACTTTATGACCTTCGCGATGCATCCGTGAATCTTCAGGAATGCCGTTGAGATATTTTCCGGTCAGCAATCCCTGGGCCAGTGGGGTGAAGGCAATGCAGCCCACGCCGTTATTTTGCAGGGTATCCAGCAGGCCGCTTTTATCCACCCAGCGGTTCAGTAAATTGTATGAAGGCTGATGAATTAACAGCGGAATTTTCCACTCGCGCAGCAACTCGACCATTTTTTGCGTCCGCTCTGGCGAGTATGAAGAGATCCCAACATACAGCGCCTTACCACTTTGCACCGCATGGGCCAGCGCAGAGGCGGTTTCTTCCATCGGCGTATTTTCATCGACACGGTGCGAGTAAAAGATATCGACATATTCCAGCCCCATACGCTTCAGGCTTTGGTCGAGACTGGCGAGCAGGTATTTACGTGAGCCGCCAGAGCCGTACGGGCCGGGCCACATATCGTATCCGGCTTTGGTGGAGATAATTAACTCGTCACGATAAGGCGCAAAATCTTCCCTCAGCAGACGACCAAAGTTCTCTTCTGCACTTCCTGGAGGCGGGCCGTAGTTGTTGGCTAAATCAAAGTGCGTAATGCCCAAATCAAACGCTTTACGCAGAATCGCGCGCTGTGATTCCAGCGCGTTAACGTGACCGAAATTGTGCCATAAACCGAGCGATAACGCGGGCAGGCGTAAACCGCTTTTTCCGCAATACCGGTACTGCATCTGCCCGTAACGTTCGGGATTCGCTAACCAGACCATGACATCTCCTTTCCACCATTCAATTTCGAAACAATGTTTCTAGTCTAGCGATTTACCTGGACGTATCCCGTAGCATCGCTCACAGAGTGACGAAAAACTGGGCAAAAACACACGCTTATGCTTTGCTTAAAAAAACAACAGTTGAGGAGTAAAACGATGCCGCGTTTGACCGCCAAAGATTTTCCGCAAGAGTTGCTGGATTACTACGACTATTACGCTCACGGGAAAATATCGAAACGTGAGTTCCTCAACCTGGCAGCGAAGTACGCGGTGGGCGGGATGACGGCGTTAGCGTTGTTTGATTTGCTCAAGCCAAATTACGCGTGGGCGACCCAGGTGGAGTTTACCGACCCGGAGATTGTCGCTGAGTACATCACGTATCCTTCGCCAAATGGTCACGGCGAGGTTCGTGGTTATCTGGTGAAGCCTGCGAAGATGAGCGACAAAACACCCGCTGTGGTGGTCGTGCATGAAAATCGTGGGCTGAATCCGTATATCGAAGATGTAGCACGGCGGGTGGCTAAAGCGGGATACATCGCTCTGGCACCCGACGGTTTAAGTTCCGTTGGTGGTTACCCGGGAAATGATGATAAAGGCCGCGAACTGCAACAGCAGGTTGATCCAACCAAACTGATGAATGATTTCTTTGCTGCAATTGAGTTTATGCAACGCTATCCCCAAGCCTCGGGCAAAGTTGGCATAACCGGATTTTGCTATGGCGGTGGTGTCTCGAACGCGGCTGCCGTGGCGTATCCGGAACTGGCCTGCGCGGTGCCGTTTTATGGTCGCCAGGCACCTACTGCCGATGTGGCGAAGATCGAAGCGCCTTTACTGCTCCACTATGCTGAACTGGACACCCGAATCAATGAGGGCTGGCCCGCTTACGAGGCGGCGTTGAAGGCTAATAACAAAGTCTATGAAGCGTATATTTATCCGGGGGTTAACCATGGATTCCATAATGATTCCACGCCACGTTATGACAAATCAGCCGCCGATCTTGCCTGGCAAAGGACGCTGACATGGTTCGATAAATATCTTTCCTGAAGTGTTTATCCCTTAAAGGATAACGTCCTACATGTGCAGGAAAAAATAGCGTGCGTAAAAGTCGGAGTTTGCCTAAAATATCGCTATATATACTGATATATAACGTTTGAGGTAAACGATGAATAACCATTTCGGTAAAGGCTTAATGGCGGGATTAAAAGCAACGCATGCCGACAGTGCAGTTAATGTGACTAAATTTTGCGCCGATTATAAACGTGGTTTTGTATTAGGCTACTCGCACCGGATGTATGAAAAGACCGGCGATCGCCAGCTCAGCGCCTGGGAAGCGGGTATTCTGACGCGCCGTTATGGGCTGGATAAAGAGATGGTAATGGATTTCTTTCGTGAGAATAATTCCTGTTCTACGTTGCGCTTTTTTATGGCGGGTTATCGCCTCGAAAATTGATCAAACATACGTATTATCTTGCTTTAATTAATTACACTAATGCTTATTCCCTTCGTTTTAGCGCCCCGCCGCAGTATCATTGTAATGATAACCATAATAAATGTGTGGTAAATGGCGCATCGATCGCATTATTGATTTTGCGGTTGAGGCAAAATATATGCCAGGTCTTCGCAACGGAATAACTATAAATGACTGGAGATAACACCCTCATCCATTCTCACGGCATTAATCGTCGTGATTTCATGAAGCTTTGTGCAGCATTAGCCGCCACCATGGGGTTAAGTAGCAAAGCCGCCGCAGAGATGGCCGAATCGGTCACTAACCCGCAGCGCCCGCCGGTTATCTGGATTGGCGCGCAGGAATGCACCGGTTGTACGGAATCTCTGCTTCGTGCGACGCATCCAACGGTAGAAAACCTCGTGCTGGAGACTATCTCTCTGGAGTATCACGAAGTGCTTTCTGCCGCCTTCGGCCATCAGGTTGAAGAGAACAAACACAACGCGCTCGAGAAATACAAAGGGCAGTATGTGTTGGTTGTGGATGGTTCCATCCCATTAAAAGATAACGGTATTTATTGCATGGTTGCCGGTGAGCCGATTGTGGACCACATCCGCAAAGCGGCAGAAGGCGCAGCAGCCATTATCGCTATCGGTTCCTGCTCCGCGTGGGGCGGCGTCGCCGCTGCCGGGGTTAACCCGACTGGCGCGGTCAGCCTGCAAGAAGTTCTGCCAGGCAAAACCGTTATTAACATTCCAGGCTGCCCGCCAAACCCGCACAACTTCCTCGCGACCGTTGCGCACATCATCACTTACGGTAAACCGCCGAAGCTGGATAACAAAAACCGCCCGACCTTCGCTTATGGTCGTCTGATTCACGAACATTGCGAACGTCGTCCGCACTTCGATGCTGGTCGTTTTGCCAAAGAGTTCGGCGATGAAGGCCACCGCGAAGGCTGGTGCCTGTACCACCTCGGCTGTAAAGGGCCAGAAACTTACGGCAACTGCTCAACGCTGCAATTCTGCGACGTTGGCGGCGTGTGGCCGGTGGCAATTGGTCACCCATGCTATGGCTGTAACGAAGAAGGTGTCGGCTTCCATAAAGGCATCCATCAGCTTGCCAACGTCGAAAACCAGACGCCGCGTTCACAAAAACCGGATGTCAACGCTAAAGAAGGCGGCAACGTCTCTGCGGGCGCTATCGGTTTGCTCGGCGGTGTGGTTGGGCTGGTTGCCGGTGTCAGCGTGATGGCGGTGCGTGAACTGGGTCGTCAGCAAAAGAAAGATAACGCTGACTCACGGGGAGAATAACCGTGAACAGACGTAATTTTATTAAAGCAGCCTCCTGCGGGGCATTGCTGACGGGCGCACTGCCGTCTGTCAGTCATGCGGCTGCTGAAAACCGCCCGCCAATTCCGGGATCGCTGGGTATGTTGTACGACTCGACCTTGTGCGTAGGCTGTCAGGCTTGCGTCACCAAGTGTCAGGATATCAACTTCCCTGAACGTAACCCGCAAGGGGAACAGACCTGGTCGAACAACGACAAACTGTCGCCGTATACCAATAACATCATTCAGGTGTGGACCAGCGGCACGGGCGTCAACAAAGACCAGGAGGAGAACGGCTATGCGTACATTAAGAAACAGTGTATGCATTGCGTCGATCCGAACTGTGTCTCCGTGTGTCCGGTCTCTGCGCTGAAAAAAGATCCGAAAACCGGCATTGTCCATTACGACAAAGATGTGTGCACCGGCTGCCGTTACTGCATGGTTGCCTGTCCGTACAACGTGCCGAAGTACGACTACAACAACCCGTTTGGTGCGCTGCATAAATGTGAGCTGTGCAACCAGAAAGGTGTGGAACGTCTCGATAAAGGCGGTCTGCCTGGCTGCGTAGAAGTATGCCCGGCGGGGGCGGTGATTTTTGGTACGCGTGAAGAGCTGATGGCGGAGGCGAAAAAACGTCTGGCGCTGAAGCCTGGCAGCGAATACCACTATCCGCGTCAGACGCTGAAATCTGGCGACACTTACCTGCATACGGTGCCGAAATATTATCCGCATCTGTACGGCGAGAAAGAGGGCGGCGGTACTCAGGTTCTGGTACTGACGGGTGTGCCTTATGAAAATCTCGACCTGCCGAAACTGGACGATCTTTCTACCGGTGCGCGTTCCGAAAATATTCAACACACCCTGTATAAAGGCATGATGCTACCACTGGCTGTGCTGGCGGGCTTAACCGTGCTGGTTCGTCGCAACACCAAAAACGACCATCACGACGGAGGAGACGATCATGAGTCATGATCCACAACCGCTGGGCGGCAAAATCATCAGTAAACCGGTCATGATTTTTGGACCGTTAATCGTCATCTGTATGCTTCTGATTGTGAAGCGTCTGGTGTTCGGTCTGGGCTCTGTCTCCGACCTGAACGGCGGCTTCCCGTGGGGCGTGTGGATCGCGTTTGACCTGTTGATCGGCACCGGCTTTGCCTGTGGCGGCTGGGCGCTGGCGTGGGCGGTATACGTCTTTAACCGTGGGCAATACCATCCGCTGGTGCGTCCGGCGCTGTTGGCAAGTCTGTTCGGTTATTCACTGGGCGGCTTGTCGATCACTATCGACGTGGGTCGCTACTGGAACCTGCCGTACTTCTACATTCCGGGTCACTTCAACGTGAACTCGGTACTGTTCGAGACGGCGGTCTGTATGACCATCTACATCGGCGTGATGGCACTGGAGTTTGCTCCGGCACTGTTTGAACGTCTGGGCTGGAAGGTTTCTCTCAAGCGTCTGAACAAGGTGATGTTCTTCATCATTGCACTTGGCGCGCTGTTGCCGACCATGCACCAGTCTTCAATGGGGTCGCTGATGATCTCGGCGGGCTACAAAGTGCATCCGCTGTGGCAGAGCTATGAAATGTTGCCGCTGTTCTCGCTGCTGACGGCGTTCATCATGGGCTTCTCGATTGTCATCTTTGAAGGTTCGTTGGTGCAGGCGGGTCTGCGTGGCAATGGTCCAGATGAAAAGAGCCTGTTCGTCAAGCTGACGAATACCATCAGCGTACTGCTGGCGATTTTTATCGTGCTGCGCTTTGGCGAGCTTATCTATCGCGACAAGCTGTCGTTAGCGTTTGCCGGTGACTTCTACTCCGTGATGTTCTGGATTGAAGTCCTGCTGATGCTCTTCCCGCTGGTGGTTCTGCGTGTGGCGAAGCTGCGTAATGATTCCCGCATGTTGTTCTTGTCGGCACTGAGCGCGCTGTTAGGTTGTGCAACCTGGCGTCTGACCTATTCGCTGGTGGCATTCAACCCGGGCGGCGGTTACGCCTACTTCCCGACCTGGGAAGAACTGTTGATTTCTATTGGTTTTGTGGCTATTGAGATTTGCGCTTACATCGTACTCATTCGTCTACTGCCGATACTTCCTCCTTTAAAACAAAACGATCATAATCGTCATGAGGCGAGCAAAGCATGAGCCAGAGAATTACTATTGATCCGGTAACCCGAATTGAAGGGCATTTACGCATCGATTGCGAAATCGAAAATGGCGTCGTTTCGAAAGCATGGGCTTCCGGTACCATGTGGCGCGGCATGGAAGAGATCGTGAAAAACCGCGATCCGCGCGATGCATGGATGATTGTGCAACGTATCTGTGGCGTATGTACTACTACTCACGCACTGTCTTCCGTTCGTGCGGCAGAGAGTGCGCTGAATATCGACGTTCCGGTTAACGCGCAATACATCCGTAACATCATTCTGGCTGCGCACACCACGCATGACCATATTGTTCATTTCTATCAGCTTTCGGCGCTGGACTGGGTGGACATCACTTCTGCACTGCAAGCTGATCCAACCAAAGCCTCCGAAATGCTGAAAGGCGTTTCGACCTGGCATCTGAACAGCCCGGAAGAGTTCACCAAAGTTCAGAACAAGATCAAAGATCTGGTTGCCAGCGGTCAGTTGGGTATTTTCGCCAATGGCTACTGGGGTCACCCGGCGATGAAACTACCGCCGGAAGTGAACCTGATTGCGGTAGCGCACTACCTGCAAGCGTTGGAGTGCCAGCGTGACGCTAACCGCGTCGTGGCGCTGCTGGGCGGTAAAACGCCGCACATTCAGAACCTGGCGGTAGGCGGGGTCGCGAACCCGATCAACCTCGACGGTCTGGGTGTGCTGAACCTTGAGCGCCTGATGTACATCAAGTCTTTCATCGACAAGCTGAGCGACTTTGTTGAGCAGGTTTACAAGGTTGATACCGCAGTTATCGCCGCGTTCTACCCGGAATGGCTGACGCGCGGTAAAGGTGCGGTGAACTACCTGAGCGTGCCGGAATTCCCGACCGACAGCAAAAACGGCAGCTTCCTGTTCCCGGGCGGCTACATTGAGAATGCGGATCTGTCCTCGTATCGTCCGATCACTTCCCATTCCGATGAATACCTGATCAAAGGGATTCAGGAAAGCGCGAAGCACTCCTGGTATAAAGACGAAGCGCCGCAGGCACCGTGGGAAGGCACCACCATTCCGGCTTACGACGGTTGGTCTGACGACGGTAAATATTCCTGGGTGAAATCGCCGACTTTCTACGGCAAAACGGTAGAAGTGGGTCCGCTGGCTAACATGCTGGTGAAACTGGCGGCAGGTCGCGAGTCTACCCAGAACAAACTGAATGAAATCGTTGCGATTTATCAGAAACTGACTGGCAACACGCTGGAAGTGGCGCAGCTGCACTCCACGCTGGGCCGTATTATTGGTCGTACCGTTCACTGCTGCGAATTGCAGGATATCCTGCAAAACCAGTACAGTGCACTGATCACCAATATCGGCAAAGGCGATCACACCACCTTTGTGAAACCGAACATTCCGGCAACGGGCGAGTTCAAAGGCGTTGGCTTCCTTGAAGCACCGCGCGGTATGCTCTCTCACTGGATGGTGATCAAAGACGGTATCATCAGCAACTACCAGGCAGTTGTTCCATCAACCTGGAACTCTGGTCCGCGTAACTTCAATGATGACGTCGGTCCTTACGAGCAGTCGCTGGTGGGCACGCCGGTTGCCGATCCGAATAAACCGCTGGAAGTGGTGCGTACCATTCACTCCTTCGACCCGTGCATGGCCTGTGCGGTACACGTAGTGGATGCCGACGGCAACGAAGTGGTTTCAGTGAAGGTTCTGTAATGCGTATTTTAGTCTTAGGGGTCGGCAATATTTTGCTGACCGATGAAGCCATCGGTGTGCGGATTGTTGAAGCGTTAGAGCAACGATACATTCTGCCGGATTATGTTGAGATCCTCGATGGCGGCACGGCGGGAATGGAGCTGCTTGGCGACATGGCAAATCGCGATCATCTGATTATTGCGGATGCCATTGTCTCGAAAAAGAACGCGCCGGGAACGATGATGATCCTGCGGGATGAAGAGGTTCCGGCGTTGTTTACCAACAAAATCTCTCCGCATCAGCTTGGCCTGGCCGACGTCTTGTCGGCCCTGCGCTTCACCGGTGAGTTTCCGAAAAAGCT
Source organism: Escherichia sp. E2748 (assembly GCF_005781125.1). NCBI lineage: Bacteria > Pseudomonadati > Pseudomonadota > Gammaproteobacteria > Enterobacterales > Enterobacteriaceae > Escherichia > Escherichia sp. E2748. The sequence goes on along the minus strand of NZ_VATP01000003.1, from coordinate 82,121 downwards.
GACGCTGGTCGGCGTGATCCCGGAATCGCTGGAGCCGCACATCGGCTTAACGCCGACGGTTGAAGCAATGATTGAACCTGCGCTTGAGCAGGTTCTGGCTGCGCTGCGCGAATCAGGCGTGGAAGCCATCCCACGGGAGGCGACTCATGACTGAAGAGATAGCAGGTTTCCAGACCTCCCCGAAGGCGCAAGTACAGGCTGCGTTTGAAGAAATTGCCCGGCGTTCGATGCACGATCTCTCTTTTCTGCATCCTTCAATGCCGGTGTATGTTTCCGACTTTACGCTGTTCGAAGGTCAGTGGACGGGGTGTGTGATCACCCCGTGGATGCTGAGTGCAGTTATCTTCCCCGGCCCGGATCAACTCTGGCCGCTGCGCAAAGTGAGTGAAAAAATCGGTCTGCAACTGCCGTATGGCACTATGACCTTTACCGTTGGCGAACTGGACGGTGTGTCGCAATACCTCTCCTGCTCGCTGATGTCGCCGCTTTCGCACAGCATGTCGATTGAAGAGGGCCAACGCCTGACGGATGACTGCGCGCGAATGATCCTTTCGCTGCCAGTCACTAATCCGGATGTACCACATGCAGGGCGTCGCGCCCTGCTGTTTGGTCGCAGGAGTGGCGAAAATGCATGAGTTGTCGCTTTGCCAGAGCGCCGTTGAGATTATCCAACGGCAGGCGGAGCAGCACGATGTTAAGCGCGTCACCGCCGTGTGGCTGGAAATTGGCGCGCTCTCCTGCGTTGAGGAGAGCGCCGTCCGTTTTAGTTTTGAAATTGTCTGCCAGGGAACGGTGGCGCAAGGGTGCGATTTACATATCGTCTATAAACCAGCCCAGGCCTGGTGCTGGGATTGCAGCCAGGTGGTGGAGATTCATCAGCACGATGCGCAGTGTCCGATCTGTCATGGCGAGCGGTTGCGTGTCGATACCGGCGATTCGCTGATCGTCAAAAGTATTGAAGTTGAATAACCGGAGTTAACAATGTGTATTGGCGTTCCAGGCCAGGTGCTGGCTGTCGGTGAAGATATTCACCAGCTTGCGCAGGTTGAAGTATGTGGTATCAAGCGCGACGTGAATATCGCCCTGATTTGCGAAGGTAACCCTGCCGATCTGCTGGGCCAGTGGGTACTGGTGCACGTCGGATTTGCCATGAGCATCATCGACGAAGACGAAGCCAAAGCCACATTAGACGCACTGCGCCAAATGGATTACGACATTACCAGCGCGTGATGATTAAAACCGGATGCTTTCGTAGGCCTGATAAGACGCGCGAGCGTCGCATCAGGCATTGTGCTTGATTGCCGGATGCGGCGTGAACGCCTTGTCCGGCCTACATGGCTTGCTGCGATATGCACCAACCATTACCCCTGACGCTTATCTTCCGTATTTGTCTCGAAATCACTGGCGTCATGGCGCTCATGCAACTGCTCGTTCAGCAGCCCGTTGGTGCGGTTAACAATACGCCCACGTTTCACTGCCGGACGTTCGCCCACTTCTTTCGCCCAGCGTTGCACATGCTTATAACTGCCCGCATCAAGAAACTCTGCGGCATCATACACGCCACCTAACACCACGTTGCCAAACCACGGCCAAATCGCCATATCCGCAATGGTGTACTCATCGCCCGCAACAAACTTGTGCTGCGCCAGCTGCTTATCCAGCACGTCGAGAAGACGCTTGGCTTCCATGGTAAAGCGGTTAATGGCGTACTCAATTTTCACTGGCGCGTAATGATAAAAGTGACCAAAACCACCGCCGAGGAACGGCGCAGCGCCCTGTAACCAGAACAGCCAGTTCATCGTTTCGGTACGCTTTGCCAGATCCTGCGGCAGGAAGTAGCCAAATTTCTCGGCCAGATAAAGCAGAATCGATCCTGACTCAAACACGCGGATTGGCGGGTTATGCGTATGATCGCGCAGAGCGGGAATTTTCGAGTTCGGGTTCACTTCGACAAAACCGCTGGAGAATTGATCGCCATCGCCAATGCGAATCAGCCACGCGTCGTACTCTGCGCCGGTGACGCCCAGCGCCAGCAGCTCCTCAAGCATAATCGTTACTTTCTGACCGTTCGGCGTTCCCAGCGAATAGAGTTGCAATGGGTGTTTGCCTACGGGCAGCGTTTTTTCATGTGTCGGACCAGAAACCGGGCGATTGATATTGGCGAACGCGCCGCCAGCGGATTTATCCCACGTCCAGACTTTCGCGGGCTGATAAGTATTGTCTGCCATAGTGAGTTGCCTTCTGAGTGGTCGTGTTGAAGCAGTGTAGCAGGTCACTTGCTGTACAGAATGTGAATTTTTTAACCCTTTGCGCCAGCCGCTGCGTTGAGGTGTATGATAAGTCTAACCTCTGTCCGGTTAATGTCGCTGAGCAGGTAATCAGAGCACAACAATTACGCCAACTGCTTAGGTTGTATTGTTAAAGGTAAAGTGATGAGCAAAGGAACGACCAGCCAGGATGCCCCGTTCGGGACGTTATTGGGCTACGCCCCCGGTGGTGTAGCAATCTACTCTTCAGATTACAGTTCTCTCGATCCGCAGGAATACGAAGATGATGCCGTATTCCGTAGCTATATCGACGACGAATATATGGGCCACAAATGGCAATGCGTTGAGTTTGCTCGCCGTTTTCTCTTTCTGAACTACGGTGTGGTCTTCACTGACGTGGGCATGGCGTGGGAGATTTTCTCGCTGCGCTTCTTGCGTGAAGTGGTTAATGACAACATTCTGCCATTGCAGGCATTTCCTAACGGTTCGCCGCGTGCGCCGGTCGCGGGCGCGCTTCTTATCTGGGATAAAGGCGGTGAATTTAAAGATACCGGCCATGTCGCCATCATTACGCAATTACATGGCAACAAAGTCCGTATTGCCGAACAGAACGTGATTCATTCCCCGTTGCCGCAAGGGCAACAGTGGACGCGCGAGCTGGAGATGGTGGTAGAAAACGGCTGCTATACCCTCAAAGACACCTTTGATGACACCACTATTCTGGGTTGGATGATTCAGACGGAAGATACCGAATACAGCTTGCCACAGCCGGAAATTGCAGGCGATTTGTTGAAGATCAGCGGAGCGCGCCTGGAAGATAAAGGCCAGTTTGACGGTAAATGGCTGGATGAAAAAGATCCGCTGCAAAACGCCTACGTGCAGGCGAACGGTCAGGTGATCAATCAGGATCCGTATCATTACTACACCATTACGGAGAGCGCCGAACAGGAGCTGGTTAAAGCCACCAACGAGCTGCATCTGATGTATCTTCACGCTACCGATAAAGTGCTGAAAGATGACAACCTGCTGGCGCTGTTCGACATTCCGAAAATCCTCTGGCCGCGTTTGCGCCTCTCCTGGCAGCGTCGTCGTCACCATATGATCACCGGTCGTATGGATTTTTGTATGGATGAGCGTGGCCTGAAGGTCTATGAATACAACGCCGACTCCGCCTCCTGTCATACTGAAGCGGGCTTGATCCTCGAACGTTGGGCGGAGCAGGGCTATAAAGGCAACGGGTTCAATCCGGCGGAAGGTCTGATTACCGAACTGGCTGGCGCGTGGAAACACAGTCGCGCGCGTCCGTTTGTCCATATCATGCAGGACAAAGATATTGAAGAGAACTATCACGCTCAGTTTATGGAGCAGGCGCTGCAACAGGCGGGCTTTGAAACGCGTATCTTGCGCGGGCTAGATGAACTGGGCTGGGATGCTGCCGGACAACTGATTGATGGGGAAGGGCGACTGGTTAACTGCGTATGGAAGACCTGGGCGTGGGAAACGGCGTTTGATCAGATTCGCGAAGTCAGCGACCGTGAGTTTGCCGCAGTACCGATTCGTACCGGTCATCCGCAAAATGAAGTGCGCCTGATCGACGTTCTGCTGCGTCCGGAAGTGCTGGTCTTTGAACCGCTTTGGACGGTGATCCCTGGCAACAAAGCGATTCTGCCAATTCTCTGGTCGCTGTTCCCGCATCATCGTTATCTGCTGGATACCGATTTCACTGTTAATGATGAACTGGTGAAAACCGGTTACGCCGTGAAACCGATTGCCGGTCGCTGTGGTAGCAATATCGACCTGGTCAGCCATCATGAAGAGGTGCTCGACCAAACCAGCGGTAAATTTGCCGAGCAGAAAAATATCTACCAGCAACTGTGGTGTCTGCCAAAAGTGGACGGTAAATACATTCAGGTATGTACTTTCACCGTGGGCGGCAACTACGGTGGGACGTGTTTGCGCGGCGATGAATCTCTGGTCATCAAAAAAGAGAGTGATATTGAGCCGTTAATTGTGCTGAAAGAGTAATAGACTTTTTCGCAAACCCGTGCTGATTATCAAAAATAGTCAGCACGGAAAATCGTTCATGGAATGCTCAAAATATTGAATATTGAAATACATTAAGTTAATAAATTCACAATATGAATGTATTAATGATTGAAATGATTCTACATTAATTATTTCTTAAAACTTTGAATGGCAACTTATTATCTGATACTAAAGAAATAACACTCTTTTTATCGTTAAAAAATGATATTTCACTTTGCCCGCGCCGTTAAAGTCACTGATAATGCGTCCGTTCGTAAATTCAAAATGGCGTAATCTAATATATGCTAAATTTATTTGTTGGCCTTGATATATACACGGGGCTTTTGTTATTACTTGCTCTGGCATTTGTGTTGTTCTACGAAGCAATCAATGGTTTTCATGACACGGCGAATGCGGTGGCAACCGTTATTTATACTCGTGCCATGCAGCCACAACTTGCCGTGGTGATGGCGGCATTTTTTAACTTTTTTGGCGTATTGCTTGGCGGACTTAGCGTCGCCTATGCCATCGTCCATATGTTGCCAACCGATTTGCTATTGAATATGGGGTCAACCCACGGTCTGGCGATGGTCTTTTCCATGCTGCTGGCGGCGATTATCTGGAACCTGGGAACGTGGTTCTTTGGTTTACCGGCCTCCAGTTCGCACACCTTGATTGGCGCGATTATCGGCATCGGTTTAACCAACGCGCTGTTAACCGGCTCGTCGGTGATGGATGCGTTAAACCTGCGTGAAGTGACCAAGATTTTCTCCTCGTTAATTGTCTCCCCCATCGTCGGCCTGGTCATTGCGGGTGGTCTGATTTTCCTGCTGCGCCGTTTCTGGAGCGGGACGAAAAAGCGTGACCGTATTCACCGCATTCCTGAAGATCGCAAAAAGAAAAAAGGCAAACGTAAGCCGCCATTCTGGACGCGTATTGCGCTGATTGTTTCCGCTGCGGGCGTGGCGTTTTCGCACGGCGCGAACGACGGGCAGAAAGGGATCGGCCTGGTGATGCTGGTACTGGTGGGGATTGCCCCTGCTGGTTTCGTTGTCAATATGAACGCGTCCGGCTATGAAATTACCCGTACCCGCGATGCCGTCATCAATTTCGAACACTATCTGCAACAGCATCCTGAACTACCGCAGAAGTTGATTGCGATGGAACCTCCATTGCCTGCGGCATCGACTGATGGCACGCAAGTGACGGAGTTCCATTGTCATCCGGCAAATACCTTTGATGCGATTGCGCGCGTTAAAACGATGCTGCCGGGCAATATGGAAAGCTACGAGCCGTTAAACGTAAGTCAACGCAGTCAGCTGCGCCGTATTATGCTTTGTATCTCTGATACCTCTGCGAAGCTGGCGAAACTGCCAGGCGTTAGCAAAGAAGACCAGAGCCTGCTGAAAAAACTGCGCAGCGATATGTTAAGCACCATTGAATATGCTCCAGTGTGGATCATCATGGCGGTGGCTTTAGCACTCGGTGTTGGCACCATGATTGGCTGGCGCCGTGTAGCGATGACCATCGGTGAGAAAATTGGTAAGCGCGGCATGACTTATGCGCAAGGGATGGCGGCGCAGATGACGGCGGCGGTATCTATCGGTCTTGCCAGCTATATTGGGATGCCTGTTTCCACAACTCACGTACTCTCTTCTGCGGTGGCGGGGACGATGGTGGTAGATGGCGGTGGGTTACAGCGTAAAACGGTAACCAGTATCCTGATGGCGTGGGTGTTTACCTTACCGGCGGCAATTTTTCTGTCTGGTAGTCTGTACTGGATTGCATTGCAGCTTATCTAACCTTCCTGTTAATGCCCGGTCCTGCGATCGGGCATTATCACTTCTGACTAGCGATAACCTCGCGCTGTCATAAAATCCATTATCGCTTTTTCCGCATCAACCAGCACTTGTTCCAGCGGTTGATTGGCATCGATATCAACCAGTTGCGCGCCTCCAAAGGTTAACTTTGGCGTTATGGCAATTTTCTTCGCCAGAGATTCTCGTTTGTGGTCAGGCTTACGTGCGCAGGCCACGTCCAGGGAGACATTGAGTTTGATGACCAGATCGGGCTTATGGCTCGCCATCCAGTGAAATGCTTTACGTTCCTGACTTGCCAACCATGACACAAACCGGCCACCTTCAACGTTAGGCGGGAACACCGTACCATCGTAAGCGCCAGGAATCTGGTCCTGTGGATAACGGTCGGTCAAAACAATTAACCCGCGACGACGACAGGCAAGCATATGACGAAAGCGCAGTAAGCGGCGGGCGACAAACGCTGTAATTACCAGCGCCGGAACTGGCCCAGGCAATTTTTTCGCTGTTTTCACTTTATTGCGTTCAATTGATTTATTAAGCGATTTTCCCATTAAGGGCAGTTTTACCACTGCACGACCGACATTTCCGGCTTGCTTTCCTAAATGAACTCTTTCTGCGGCACCATATTTTTCGACAACGGTAATGAGATGTTCACAAACCGTTGACTTGCCTGAACCATCACTACCAATAACGGCTATTAATGGAGGTGTTATAGACTGCATGAATATATCCTTAAATTTAAATATCCATCCCAAATATTTATCTGGTTAATATGTTTTAATGAAAGCGTAATTCAGGTCAATGTCACAATTAACCATTGTCACAATAAGGTTGAACGGATATTCTGAGCACGGACCACGTAATATTCAATACATTATTTGCTGCCGGGTTTTTCGTGAATCAACGTAATATGTCAATAATTAATTCCATGCCAGTGCGTGTTATTGCCATTGTGGGATGTGATGGTTCAGGTAAATCGACCCTCACGGCAAGCCTGGTGAATGAACTGGCAGCAATAATGCCAACAGAACAAATTTATCTTGGGCAGTCTTCCGGACGAATTGGCGAATGGATTTCACAGCTCCCTATAATTGGCGCCCCTTTTGAGCGTTATCTGCGGGGTAAGGCAGCTCATGTACATGAAAAGCCCTCAATACCGCCTGGCAATATTACCGCGCTGGTTATCTATTTGCTTTCCTGCTGGCGGGCGTACAAGTTTCGAAAAATGTTGAGAAAAAGCCAGCATGGCTTTTTGTTGATTACCGACCGCTACCCGCAGGTTGAAGTCCCTGGCTTTCGTTTTGATGGTCCACAACTGGCTAAAACTAAAGGCGGTAATGGCTGGGTAAAAATGTTAAGGCAGCGCGAGCTGAAGCTGTACCAATGGATGGCGTCTTATTTGCCCGTATTGTTGATTCGTCTTGGCATTGATGAACAAACCGCGTTTTCGCGTAAACCTGACCATCAACTGGCAGCGTTACAGGAAAAAATCGCCGTTACGCCGCAACTGACTTTCAACGGCGCCAGGATCCTTGAACTGGATGGTCGGCAACCAGCCGATGAAATCCTGCAAGCGTCACTACGTGCAATTCACGCCGCACTTTCCTGATCACCAAAATGGATAGGGGATGATTTAAAGAATGGATGCACTACAAACGCAAGCTGTTAACAGCACTACCGCGCCGCAGCCCAGCTACATTCCGGGGCTAATTGCGGTAGTCGGGTGCGATGGCACCGGCAAATCCACGCTGACCACCGATCTGGTGAAATCATTGCAACAGCACTGGCAAACCGAGCGGCGCTATCTGGGGCTACTGTCCGGTGAAGACGGCGACAAAATCAAACGATTACCGTTGGTTGGTGTCTGGCTGGAGCGGCGACTGGCGGCAAAATCCTCGAAAACCCAAAGCATGAAAACTCGCTCTCCGGCGCTCTGGGCGGCGGTGATTATGTACTGCTTCTCGCTGCGAAGAATGGCGAACCTTCGTAAGGTTCAGCGACTGGCGCAAAGCGGCGTACTGGTGGTAAGCGATCGCTTTCCGCAGGCGGAAATTTCCGGTTTTTATTATGACGGGCCGGGGATTGGCGTCGAACGCGCGACCGGGAAAATCAACCAATTTCTGGCGCAGCGCGAGCGACAGTTATACCAACAAATGGCGCAGTACCGTCCTGAATTAATCATTCGTTTGGGGATTGATATTGATACTGCCATCTCCCGCAAGCCTGACCATGACTATGCCGAGTTGCAGGACAAAATCGGCGTCATGTCGAAGATTGGCTATAACGGCACAAAAATTTTAGAGATTGATTCCAGAGCGCCCTACAGCGAAGTGCTGGAACAGGCACAGAAAGCGGTTTCTCTGGTTGCCATCGTTTCTGACCGCCGAAGCTTGACTTAAGGCAGACGGGATATTTTTCATTTTTCAACGATAAGGTCAGGCTGAATTGGCAGGTTTTAACATCAAACATTGGTTTGCAGATGGAGCCTTTCGCACCATTATTCGTAACAGCGCCTGGTTAGGCTCCAGCAATGTCGTGAGTGCCTTGCTGGGCTTACTGGCGCTTTCGTGCGCCGGTAAAGGAATGACGCCAGCGATGTTTGGCGTACTTGTCGTCATACAGTCTTATGCCAAGTCGATTAGTGATTTTATTAAGTTTCAGACATGGCAGTTGGTGGTGCAGTACGGAACGCCAGCATTAACCAACAATAATCCTCAGCAATTCCGTAATGTTGTCTCATTTTCCTTCTCGCTGGATATCGTCAGCGGCGCGGTGGCGATTGTCGGCGGCATTGCCTTACTGCCATTCCTTTCCCATTCATTAGGTCTGGATGACCAAAGCTTTTGGCTGGCGGCGCTCTATTGCACACTTATTCCTTCAATGGCTTCCTCCACGCCGACTGGCATTTTGCGTGCGGTTGATCGCTTCGACTTAATTGCTGTACAGCAGGCGACGAAACCTTTTCTGCGTGCGGCGGGCAGCGTAATCGCCTGGTATTTTAACTTTGGCTTTGCCGGATTTGTTATCGCCTGGTACGCATCGAATCTGGTTGGCGGCACTATGTACTGGTGGTTTGCCGCGCGCGAATTACGCCGCAGAAATATCCATAACGCGTTCAAATTGAATCTGTTTGAGTCTGCCCGACACATCAAAGGCGCATGGAGTTTTGTCTGGTCAACCAACATTGCCCATTCCATTTGGTCGGCGCGTAATTCATGTAGCACGGTACTGGTGGGGATCGTATTAGGGCCAGCTGCTGCCGGGTTATTTAAAATCGCCATGACATTCTTCGATGCCGCAGGGACGCCCGCCAGTTTGTTGGGTAAGAGTTTTTACCCTGAAGTCATGCGCTTAGATCCACGAACTACCAGACCGTGGCTCCTGGGCGTGAAGTCTGGATTACTGGCTGGTGGGATTGGCATTCTGGTGGCGCTGGCCGTGTTAATCGTTGGCAAGCCACTTATTTCACTGGTGTTTGGTGTTAAGTATCTCGAAGCGTATGACCTGATCCAGGTGATGCTCGGAGCCATTGTTATTTCGATGCTGGGCTTCCCACAGGAGTCATTATTGCTAATGGCGGGGAAACAGCGTGCCTTTCTCGTGGCGCAAACCATCGCCTCTATCGGCTACATCGTGTTGCTGTTCATGTTCTGCCATCTGTTTGGCGTGCTGGGGGCAGCATTTGCTTACTTCGGTGGGCAATGTCTTGATGTGGTGCTCTCGTTAATTCCGACATTAAAGGCGTTCTTTCAACGCCATTTATTGGCCTATAACGCAGTGGGAGAAAAATCCCAATGATGAAAAAATATTTTCCACTTGAGGTCAGTGAGCGTTTATTTATCGCGGTCGAAGAAGATGATGTCGTTGACGCTCAAGTTAGCTTACCACCAACGATCGCACTGCGTTGTTCATCGGAAATTATTCATGATAATTATGCATTGTGCCTGAGATTCTGGTTGGACGGAGTCAATCGCAAGGCGTTACTCCACCTGACCCTGAAGCAGGCTAAAGGTGACTCTCTTACCGACGAAGAACGCAAACAGTATAAATACATGCGAGCGCGCTACAAGCATCTGCGTTTTGCGCAACGGCTGTATTTAAAGAAGCATCAGGCTGGTTTTTTATTTGGCAAAACGACCGTTTTTCTGGGGCGTTTTCAGGATGGTTTTCGTAACGGTAAGAAAAATATTGTGTCGTATTACGGCAACCTGTTACGTATTTATTTAAGCTCTCCTGTCTGGTGGCTGGTGAACTATTCATTACGCCATAGCCAGCTAGAAAGCGTTAATGGTTTTATCGCTTATCGCCAGAAGCAAATGCGCATCCTGAAAGAAATTATTGCCAGGCCGCAGCTAACCGGCAGGGAATTTCATGATGTGCGAAAAATCATCAGTCAGCAGGTTTCTTATTACGACACTCTAAGATCGATTGATCCCGAAAATACAGAGGCGTTGCAGATTTCCCGCTTCCTGGCGGCCATTAATGGCCTGATGGGGGATAAGCACGACGATATGGTGGCGGATGATTTGGACAATCGCCAATCGTATGATGCGCCAGTGGCACTCGACAGCGATATTCGTCAGCGCTTAGAACTGCTGATTTCGCGTTTTCCGCTATAACCGGAGTAATGATGCCCTCTCGTCTGATTACTGCGCTGATATTTTCACTCTTCTCGTTCGGCGCTACTGCGCACAATTTCGTCATCGGAAAACCGGTTACACCTGTTTATATTCAGGACGGTGGTGAATTGCTGCTCAAAAATGACGAAATTTACTATCAAAAGTGGAACAGCACGCAGCTGAAGGGAAAAGTCCGCATTATTCAGTATATCGCCGGACGAAAGTCAGCGAAGAAGAAGAACTCTCTGTTAATCAAAGCAGTAGAAACAGCAAACTTTCCTCAGGATCGTTTTCAGCCCACCACCATTGTGAACACCGATGATGCCATCTTCGGCACCGGCTATTTTGTGACAGGTAAAATTGAAAAAAATAAACGTCGTTATCCGTGGGCGCAATTCGTAATCGACGGCAGCGGTCTGGGGCGCGTTGCCTGGCAACTGCCGGAACAGAGTTCAACCATTCTGGTGCTGAATAAATACGGGCAAATTCAGTGGGCGAAGGACGGCAGCCTGACGCCAGAAGAGGTTGATCAGGTCATTGCGTTGGCGCAGAAACTGATCAATGAATAAAAAACTCAAAGGATTGAGGGCGTTAGTGAGATGAGGCTGGTTGAACACTACATCATGCGTGGTACGCGCCGTCTGGTGCTGATTATCGTTGGTTTTTTGATCTTTATCTTCGCCAGTTACTCTGCACAGCGTTACCTGACCGAAGCAGCCAATGGGACTTTAGCGCTTGATGTAGTACTTAATGTTGTTTTCTACAAAGTGCTGATAGCGCTTGAAATGTTACTTCCAGTGGGCCTGTATGTGTCGGTTGGTGTGACACTTGGGCAGATGTATACCGACTCGGAAATTACCGCTATCTCTGCGGCGGGCGCCAGTCCCGCACGTTTGTATAAAGCCGTTCTGTATCTGGCAATTCCATTAAGCATTTTTGTCACGCTGTTGTCGATGTATGGTCGGCCCTGGGCTTATGCGCAGATTTATCAACTGGAACAACAGTCGCAGTCGGAGCTGGATGTTCGCCAGTTGCGGGCAAAGAAATTTAACACTAACGATAACGGACGAATGATCATTTCGCAGACGGTTGATCAGGATAATAATCGCCTGACTGACGCGCTGATTTATACTTCTACTGCCAATCGAACCCGTGTTTTCCGCGCCCGTTCGGTTGATGTGGTTGACCCATCACCCGAGAAACCGACCGTTATGTTGCACAACGGGACCGCCTATCTTCTTGATCATCAGGGTCGTGACGACAACGAACAGATCTACCGTAATCTGCAATTACATCTTAATCCACTGGATCAAAGTGCCAACGTCAAACGTAAAGCGAAATCGGTCGCGGAACTGGCGCGCTCTGTATTTCCTGCCGATCATGCCGAACTGCAATGGCGACAAAGCCGTGGCCTGACAGCGTTGTTGATGGCTCTGCTGGCCATCTCTTTAAGTCGGGTAAAACCGCGGCAAGGGCGATTTTCAACGTTACTGCCACTGACGTTGCTGTTTGTTGCCATTTTTTATGGCGGTGACGTCTGCCGTTCGCTGGTGGCTAACGGCACGATTCCCCTCATTCCTGGTTTGTGGTTAGTGCCCGGACTCATGCTAATGGGCCTGTTGATGCTGGTCGCACGCGACTTCTCCTTGCTGCAGAAATTTTCCCGATGAATGTTTTCAGTCGCTATTTAATCCGTCATCTCTTTCTCGGTTTTGCCGCCGCCGCAGGGCTATTGCTGCCGCTTTTTACCACCTTCAACCTGATTAACGAACTGGATGATGTCAGTCCGGGTGGTTATCTCTGGACTCAGGCGGTGCTGGTGGTACTGATGACCTTACCGCGCACACTGGTCGAACTTTCGCCGTTTATCGCGTTATTGGGTGGGATTGTTGGTCTTGGGCAGCTATCGAAAAACAGTGAGCTTACCGCCATTCGCAGCACCGGTTTTTCTATTTTCCGTATTGCACTGGTGGCGCTGGTCGCCGGGATACTGTGGACTGTTTCGTTAGGCGCGATAGATGAGTGGGTGGCGTCGCCATTGCAGCAACAGGCACTGCAAATCAAATCTACCGCAATAGCGTTGGGGGATGACGATGACATTACCGGCAATATGCTGTGGGCCAGGCGCGGTAATGAATTTGTGACGGTGAAATCGCTGAACGAACAGGGCCAGCCGGTAGGCATAGAGATATTTCACTATCGCGACGATCTCTCGCTCGAATCCTACATTTATGCACGCAGTGCCACCATTGAAGACGACAAAACGTGGAGCCTGCACGGCGTGAATCATAAAAAATGGCTGAATGGCAAAGAAACGCAGGAAACATTAGCCAATCTTGGCTGGCAATCGGCATTCACCAGTATGAACCTTGAAGAGTTATCGATGCCGGGGAATACTTTTTCTGTCCGTCAGCTTAATCATTACATCCATTATTTGCAGGAAACCGGACAACCCAGCAGCGAATACCGCCTTGCACTGTGGGAGAAGCTGGGGCAACCCATTTTAACTCTGGCGATGATTTTACTTGCTGTGCCCTTTACCTTTAGCGCCCCGCGCTCACCGGGGATGGGTAGCCGTCTCGCTGTAGGCGTCATCGTTGGCTTGCTTACCTGGATTAGCTATCAAATCATGGTCAATCTGGGATTGCTATTTGCGTTGAGTGCGCCCGCTACCGCACTCGGTTTACCAGTAGCGTTTGTGCTGGTGGCGTTAATGCTGGTGTATTGGTACGACAGGCAACATTAATAATCCCGCCGTGGGGTAACACCACGGCGGCCAATATTACTGCTTCAGGGTCGCAAATGCCTGAATGATGGCATCGATTTGTTCACAACTGTGGGCAGCGTTTACGCTACAGCGCAACAGCGTAATACCCGCAGGCGCGGCAGGTGGCAGGATAAGATTCACATACACGCCCAGCGAAATAAGCTCACGCCAGATGCGTAAACCTTCCTTTTTCGAACCGATTATTACCGGCACTACCGGACTAATATGTGAGCTTAACTCGTAACCCAGTTTTTGCAGCCCGTCATACAGATGGTTGGCATTATCCATCAGTTTTTGCCGCAGCTCTGGTTGAGTGGCAATGGTTCTTAACGACGAGCGCACGGTTGCAATGCAGGAAGGAGAAGGGGAGGCGGTAAAAATATACGGACGGCTGCCGTAGCGCAGCACTTCCATCGCTTCCGAACCCACGGCAAAACCACCAATAGAAGCCAGGCTTTTACTGAAGGTGCCAACGATAATATCCACATCATCTTCAACGCCAACGGCTTCAACCAGTCCGCGCCCCGTTGCGCCTAACACGCCAAATGAATGCGCTTCATCGACAATCAAATAACCGCCGAGACGACGTTTGATATCAACGATTTCCGCCAGCGGTGCGACGTCACCGAGCATACTGTAGATGCCTTCAACGATGATAATCGCCTCTTTTGCCCGTTCACCGAGGCGCACCATGCGACGTTCCAGATCGTTGGCGTCATTATGGCGGAAACGAATAATTTCCGCGCCGCCGAGAGAACAGGCGTCATAAATACTGGCGTGGCTGTCAGCATCCAACAACACCACGGCGTTATGGTCGGCAAGTGCGCTGATGACACCTAAATTAGCGGTATAACCGGTTGAAAAAACGATAGCGGTAGGACGATTGAAAAACTCGGCGATCTCTTTCTCTAACGCCAGATGCGGCGCATAACTACCATTAGCCATACGTGAACCGGTGGTGCCGGTGCCCTGCGTCGCTAACGCTGCCTGACCATCGGCGATGGCATTATGATTGAAGGTTAAACCGAGATAATTATTGGTCCCGGCCAGAATCACTTTTTTATCGCCAATGCGCCCTTCGGTGGCGGAATACACTTCATCAATACAGGTGCCAAACGGCGTTAACCCGTTATCGCTAAATTGCAGTCGCTCGCCCGCAAGACGCGCATATTTATCGTATAGCCCCATTATTTATTCTCCAGCCATGGAAGTAGTGTTTCCATTAATTGCACAGGGGTTTTGACATCCAGCAGAATATTAATAGGAATGGAAATATCAAATCTGTCTTCCAGCATCATTAAGAGATCCATCACTTTAATCGACTCCAGGCCGAGATCGTTGACGAGATCGCTGTCAGGCTTAATTTCCACACCGTTTTCGACCAAATCCTGTAAACAGGAAAGGATGTAATCCATTACTATTTCACGATTTACCATAGAAACGTTAACACACCTTTAAACAAGACAATCAAAATAGCCCGTTGCGTAATGCGTGTTCCAGGCTAATCCCGGGAAACCAATTAATATCTTCAGAAATACGGTTATTACTTGCCGACCAGTCGGCGTGGGTTAATTCACGAATTTTCGAGCGGGTCAGCATAGGTTCTTTACCTGCCAGGCGACTCAACGCGGTACTGACATCTGCAAGGCAGGTGAGCAACGGCAGAGGAACGCCGACCATCCGTACAGCTCCTTGACGGGCGGCTGCGGCCAGTTGTTGCACGCGCTGCCAGTCATAGCCACCGGCGACACCATCACATAATTCATACGTTTGCGCCTGTACGGAATCGGCGCTTAACCACTGACCCACAGCTTGCGCGAAATCGGTGACGTGCAGGAAAGAGAGCTGTGTATCTGGTGCGCCCAGCCGCGGCAGCAGGCCACGCAGCATCCAGTCAAACAGTGGTTTTAACTCTTTATCGCCGGGGCCATAGACTGCTGTTGGGCGAAAAATGCCCAGCGTAATTTCGTCCGCCATTGCTGCTAGTCGTTGTTCGGCGACGTGTTTGGATTTCGCGTACCAGGAGAGTTCGGGATGGCGCGCCGCCAGCGAAGAGATAAAAAGAAAACGTTGGCAAAAGCCACTCTCTTTTGCCGCCTGCATCAGGCGCAGACTGCCGTCAACGTTACAGCGAGTAAAGACATCCTCTTTGTGTCCGCGTACTTGCCCGGCGCAATGGACCACAGCACCGGCACCAGCAACCAACTCGCTAAGTGAATGCGTATCTTCCAGCGAACCGCGCACCCAGATGAGATTGTCATTGACGTGAGCGCGGGAAGTACGCGTCAATGCGCGGACGTGAAAGCCGCGGGCGAGCAGGTTATCGACAATATATTTACCGATAAACCCGGTAGCGCCCGTTACCGCGACAGTTTGATTCATGCGAGAGATTCCTGCACATGGAAACTGGCGGCAACGGCTTTCTGATAACGTTTTTTGGCTTCTGCGCGGGCGGGCTTGCCGGAAGATGTGCGAGGAATGCTGTGGGGCGGTAACAGGTCGATAGCCGCGGTTACGCCAAATTCGCTTTGTATCCGCGCCGCCAGCGAGTGGATAAGCTGCGTGCGGCGCTCTGCGTCGCTGATCCGACACTGGATCTGCAAAATGATTTTTTCCTGGGCGGTAACAAACGCAATGGCATCGCCAGAGTGAATTTCTGGCTCCTGTTCCGCAATGTATTCAATATCCTGCGGCCAGATATTACGCCCACGAATAATAATCAGGTCTTTAATGCGCCCGGTGACATACAGATAACCGTCCAGCAGATAGCCGAGATCGCCGGTATCTAACCAGCCCGTCGCGGTAATTTCGTCTTGTGAAGCCTGATCGCCAAAGTAACCGCTCATCAGGCTGGGGCCGGAGATGCAAATATGGCCCACCACACGTTCCGCTACTGGTATACCTGCTTCATTACGGATTTCAATGCCATGTTCCGGCAACGCCTTACCACAGTTGACGAAAGTTGATACGGCACGTGTTTCAACACCTGGCGTCACGGCTTTACCCTGGTATTCGAGGATATCGCGATCCACTTCGTTGACCACAACTCCGGAGGCTTCATCTGAGAAACTGACAGCCAGCGCGTTTTCTGCCAGTCCGTAGCAGGGCATAAACGTTTTATCGTCAAAGTTAACCTGACGGAAACATTCAGCAAATTGATGGAGTTGTTCTGCGGAGATGGGTTCAGCGCCAATACCCGCGACGCGCCAGCAGGAGAGATCCAGTTCAGCGAGATCTTTTTCATTCACGCGGCGCTGGCACAATTCATAGCCAAACGGCGGCGCAACGGAAACAGTGCCACGATTTTTACTGATCAATTTAAGCCATTGCAGTGGGCGCATGGCGAAATCCTGGGTGCGCAAATAATCCACCGAAAGCTGCGTGGCAACAGGCGTCAGGAGAAAACCGACCAGCCCCATATCATGGTAGAAAGGCAGCCAGGAGACACAGCGGTCGCCAGGGCGTAATTTAATGCCATCGTGGCTGATGGCGCGTAGATTAGCCATCACTTCGCGGTGAGTGATGATAACGCCACGGGGAAAACGGGTGCTGCCGGAGGTGTACTGCAAATAGGCGATATCGTCCGGAATTGGACGCTGGAGCGCAACATCGGCTTCCGGTAATGCCTTAAACCAGGCGTGGCTTAAAACATGTAATTCGGGGTTATCATGCGTCGCGGCATTGACCAGCGGCAACCATTCATCGCCAGTGATTATCGCGGCTGGTTGGCAGCTTGCCAGTAAACCTTGCAGTTTGGTGCTCCAGGAATCCCTCTGACCGACGCCCATTGGAATCGCCAATGGTACGGCAACTAATCCAGCATACTGGCAGGCAAAAAATGCCTCGACAAACCCGCTACTGGTTTCGGCAATCAGCGCCACGCGATCGCCTTTTTTCAGGTTCAGCGATAGCAGCCGCCTGGCTCCTGTTTCCGCGCGCACTTTTAAAGTGTGATATTCCAGTTCATCTTCAAGCTGGCTACGCCTGTCATAAAAATTCATTCCGGCGTTACTCAGAGCGGCATAGTCCAAAGCATCAACCAGCGTTGGAAAATCGGCATAGCGCATAGGCAAAGAATGCGTAAAGATTTTATTGGACATATACACCACAAGAAAATTGGATATCAAAAATAAAATGACAATAATGCGGTGGATTATATATGCATAAAAGATAAATGAGATAGTATTTTCATCGTTGTGATATTGAACATTGATTAAGATAATAAGTTCTGCTCTGTTATTTTTTATTGTGAATAATATTTAATTTATGAATGTATTAAGGTGATGCCTTGTCGGGTCGCTTAAGTCTATAAGAGACATTATTGACTGTTTAACGCAGTCACTGGTTTTATCAACATCATTAATAAATATTGTTTTGTCTTCGTTTGTATTCATTGGGTGGATTATTAAGGTGCCGTTCGTTGTGGTTACTGCCTGTTTTTCACCGTTAATTATTTGTTGTCCACGTAAATATGGAATGCGATCTGCTGATGATTAAAATTGAAAAAGTAATAAATAAAAACGACTTAAAAGCATTTATCGCTTTTCCGTCGTCACTTTATCTCGATGATCCAAACTGGATCCCTCCTTTATGCATTGAACGCAGTGAGCATTTGTCACAAAAGAATCCGGGAACGGACCATATCATCTGGCAGGCATGGGTGGCGAAAAAAGAGGGGCAGGTAGTAGGGCGCATTACCGCGCAAATCGATACCTTACACCGCGAGCGTTACGGCGAGGATACCGGTCATTTCGGCATGATTGACGCCATTGATGATTTGCAGGTTTTTAAAGCTTTATTTGGCGCAGCGGAAGCATGGCTGAAGTCACAAGGTGCACGCAACATCACCGGGCCTTTTAGCCTGAATATCAATCAGGAAAGCGGATTACTGATTGAAGGTTTTGACACACCACCCAGTGCGATGATGCCGCACGGTAAACCGTGGTATGCCGCGCATATTGAACAACTGGGTTATCACAAAGGTATTGATTTACTGGCGTGGTGGATGCAGCGAACCGATCTCACTTTCTCTCCGGCGCTAAAAAAACTGATGGATCAGGTGCGCAAAAAGGTGACCATTCGCTGCATCAATCGTCAGCGGTTTGCCGAAGAGATGCAGATCCTGCGTGAGATTTTCAACTCCGGCTGGCAGCACAACTGGGGATTTGTGCCGTTTACCGAACATGAATTTGCGACCATGGGCGATCAACTTAAGTATCTGGTGCCGGACGATATGATCTACATCGCCGAGATTGATTCTGCACCCTGCGCGTTTATTGTCGGCTTACCGAACATCAACGAGGCGATTGCCGATCTGAACGGATCGCTCTTTCCCTTCGGCTGGGCAAAATTGCTGTGGCGCTTGAAAGTCAGCGGTGTGCGGACCGCGCGAGTGCCGCTAATGGGGGTTCGCGACGAGTATCAGTTCAGCCGCATCGGCCCGGTGATTGCTCTGTTATTGATTGAAGCCTTACATGATCCGTTTGCCCGCCGGAAGATCGATGCGCTGGAAATGTCATGGATCCTCGAAACCAATACAGGCATGAATAACATGCTGGAACGCATTGGGGCGGAGCCGTACAAGCGTTACCGCTTGTATGAAAAGCAGATTTGACTCCAGCTAACTCTGGTTCATTTCCAGCGGCACCGCCGAACGAATCAAATGGTGGCCTTCCAGTTCGATATCGTGGAGATTCTTTTTCACGGTCATCACATGATCGCGGACGGCGCGCTGGGCGACATGCGGGAGTCGCTGCAACACCGCGTTATAGATCCGCGCATGCTGGCGATCGATCTGCTTTTTTTGCTGTGGTCGATGGTAGAGATTATTCACGCTGGCAAACACCGAATTAAACATTAGATCGGTCAATGATTGCAGCGTAAACACCAGCACCTGATTGTGGGAAGCCTGACAAATGGCGAGATGGAAAGCATGATCCAGCTGTGCATGTTCGATCAGCGAAAGCTCTTTGTTGTGCTCACTGGCAGCGAGCATTTTTTCATAACAGCGGGTTATCAAAACAAAATCAGCCTGGGTTCCCAGCGTAGCCGCCAACCTTGCCGATTCGCCCTCCAGCAATGCGCGAACGTCAAGCAGATCGTACAGCGTTCGCGGCTGCGTGCTGAACAGATGAATTAGCGGGCTGGTGTCCTGGACCCGATTAAGCCGCGCGACCCGAGAATCGCGACCCTGCGCTGTTTCAATAATCCCGCGCCCGCGCAGCACGGTCAGTCCTTCACGCAGTGCGGAACGCGAGAAGCCGAGCTTTTCGCACAGCCGACGCTCCGAGGGAAGCGGCTGACCGACCTTCAGTACGCCGTCGATAATTAACCGTTCGATACTCTCAGCAACTACTTCGCAAATAGGGCGACGTTCATCTTTCATTCCCGGACCTCGTGCACAGGTAGGACCAATTTTTCTGTTCTTAACTCGCGAAACACGTACATCACGTAAGTGATTATGTTACATCAATTTAACATTGAGTTAACCAACGCGAAGTCACAGAGATGGAAAAAAAATGGTCTGACCGGTAGCTAAAGAGATAGACGAAAACGAAAACCCCGCTTAATAACTGTTCACAGAAGCAGCGCGCAAAAATCAGCTGCCACACAACACAACAAAGCGAACCCTACTCATGAGCATCTTGTACGAAGAGCGTCTTGATGGCGCTTTACCCGATGTCGACCGCACATCGGTACTGATGGCACTGCGTGAGCATGTCCCTGGACTGGAGATCCTGCATACCGATGAGGAGATCACTCCTTACGAATGTGACGGATTGAGCGCGTATCGCACGCGTCCATTACTGGTTGTTCTGCCTAAGCAGATGGAACAGGTGACGGCGATTCTGGCTGTTTGCCACCGCCTGCGTGTGCCGGTGGTGACCCGTGGCGCAGGCACTGGGCTTTCTGGCGGCGCGCTGCCGCTGGAAAAAGGTGTGTTGTTGGTGATGGCGCGCTTTAAAGAGATCCTCGACATTAACCCCGTCGGGCGCCGTGCGCGCGTGCAGCCGGGCGTGCGTAACCTGGCGATCTCCCAGGCCGTAGCACCGCATAATCTCTATTATGCACCGGACCCTTCCTCGCAAATTGCCTGTTCGATTGGCGGCAACGTGGCGGAAAACGCGGGGGGCGTCCACTGCCTGAAATATGGGCTTACTGTACATAACCTGCTGAAAATTGAAGTGCAAACGCTGGACGGCGAGGCGCTGACGCTGGGATCGGACGCGCTGGATTCGCCTGGTTTTGACCTGCTGGCGCTGTTCACCGGATCGGAAGGTATGCTCGGCGTGACCACCGAAGTGACGGTAAAACTGCTGCCGAAGCCGCCCGTGGCGCGTGTGTTGTTAGCCAGCTTTGACTCGGTAGAAAAAGCCGGACTTGCGGTTGGTGACATCATCGCCAATGGCATTATCCCCGGCGGGCTGGAGATGATGGATAACCTGTCGATCCGCGCGGCAGAAGATTTTATTCATGCCGGTTATCCCGTCGACGCCGAAGCGATTTTGTTATGCGAGCTGGACGGCGTGGAGTCTGATGTACAGGAAGACTGCGAGCGAGTTAACGACATCTTACTGAAAGCGGGCGCGACTGACGTCCGTCTGGCACAGGATGAAGCAGAGCGCGTACGTTTCTGGGCTGGCCGCAAGAATGCCTTTCCGGCGGTGGGGCGCATCTCTCCCGATTACTACTGCATGGACGGCACCATCCCACGCCGCGCGCTACCTGGCGTACTGGAAGGCATTGCCCGTTTATCGCAGCAATATGATTTACGCGTCGCCAACGTCTTTCATGCCGGAGACGGCAACATGCACCCGTTAATCCTTTTCGATGCCAACGAACCCGGTGAATTTGCCCGCGCGGAAGAGCTGGGCGGGAAGATCCTCGAACTCTGCGTTGAAGTGGGCGGCAGCATCAGTGGGGAACATGGCATCGGGCGCGAAAAAATCAATCAAATGTGCGCCCAGTTCAACAGCGATGAAATCACGACCTTCCATGCAGTCAAGGCGGCGTTTGATCCCGATGGTTTGCTGAACCCAGGAAAAAACATTCCCACGCTACACCGCTGCGCTGAATTTGGTGCCATGCACGTGCATCACGGTCATTTACCTTTCCCTGAACTGGAGCGTTTCTGATGCTACGCGAGTGTGATTACAGCCAGGCGCTGCTGGAACAGGTGAATCAGGCGATTAGTAATAAAACGCCGCTGGTGATTCAGGGAAGCAATAGCAAAGCCTTTTTAGGCCGCCCTGTCACCGGGCAAACGCTGGATGTGCGTTGTCATCGCGGTATTGTTAATTACGACCCGACCGAGCTGGTGATTACCGCGCGTGCCGGAACGCCGCTGGTGGCGATTGAAGCGGCGCTGGAAAGCGCGGGGCAAATGCTCCCCTGCGAGCCGCCGCATTATGGTGAAGAAGCCACCTGGGGCGGGATGGTCGCCTGCGGGCTGGCGGGGCCGCGTCGCCCGTGGAGCGGTTCGGTCCGCGATTTTGTCCTCGGCACGCGCATCATTACCGGCACAGGAAAACATCTGCGTTTTGGCGGCGAAGTGATGAAAAACGTTGCCGGATACGATCTCTCGCGATTAATGGCCGGAAGCTACGGTTGTCTTGGCGTGCTCACTGAAATCTCAATGAAAGTGTTACCACGACCGCGCGCCACCCTGAGCCTGCGTCGGGAAATCAGCCTGCAAGAAGCCATGAGTGAAATCGCCCAGTGGCAACTTCAGCCGCTACCCATTAGTGGCTTATGTTACTTCGACAACGCGTTGTGGATCCGCCTTGAAGGCGGTGAAGGATCGGTGAAAGCGGCGCGTGAACTGCTGGGGGGCGAAGAGGTTGCGGGTCAGTTCTGGCAGCAATTGCGTGAACAACAACTGCCGTTCTTCTCGTTACCAGGTACCTTATGGCGCATTTCATTACCCACTGATGCGCCGATGATGGATTTACCCGGCGAACAACTGATCGACTGGGGCGGGGCGTTACGCTGGCTGAAATCGACAGCCGATGACAATCAAATCCATCGCATCGCCCGCAACGCTGGCGGTCATGCGACCCGCTTTAGTGCCGGAGATGGCGGCTTTGCCCCGCTACCGGCTCCTTTATTCCGCTATCACCAACAGCTTAAACAGCAGCTCGATCCTTGCGGCGTGTTTAACCCCGGTCGCATGTACGCGGAACTTTGAGGAGCAGGCTATGCAAACCCGGTTAACCGAAGAGATGCGGCAGAACGCGCGAGCGCAGGAAGCCGACAGCATCCTGCGCGCCTGTGTTCACTGCGGATTTTGTACCGCAACCTGCCCAACTTATCAGCTATTGGGCGATGAACTGGACGGGCCGCGCGGGCGCATCTATCTGATTAAACAGGTGCTGGAAGGCAACGAAGTTACGCTTAAAACACAGGAGCATCTCGATCGCTGTCTCACTTGCCGCAATTGTGAAACCACCTGTCCTTCTGGTGTGCGCTATCACAATTTGCTGGATATCGGGCGTGATATTGTCGAGCAGAAAGTGAAACGCCCACTGCCGGAGCGAATGCTGCGCGAAGGGCTGCGTCAGGTGGTGCCGCGTCCGGCGGTCTTTCGCGCATTGACGCAGGTAGGGCTGGTGCTGCGACCGTTTTTGCCAGAACAGATAAGAGCAAAATTACCCGCTGAAACGGTGAAAGCCAAACCGCGTCCACCGCTGCGCCATAAGCGCCGGGTTTTAATGCTGGAAGGTTGCGCCCAGCCTACACTTTCGCCCAACACTAACGCGGCAACCGCGCGGGTGCTGGATCGTCTGGGGATCAGCGTCATGCCAGCTAACGAAGCAGGCTGTTGTGGCGCGGTGGACTATCATCTTAATGCGCAAGAGAAAGGGTTAGCGCGGGCGCGAAATAACATTGATGCCTGGTGGCCCGCGCTTGAAGCAGGTGCCGAGGCAATTTTGCAAACCGCCAGCGGCTGCGGCGCGTTCGTTAAAGAGTATGGGCAGATGCTGAAAAACGATGCGTTGTATGCCGATAAAGCGCGTCAGGTCAGTGAGCTGGCGGTCGATTTAGTCGAACTTCTGCGCGAGGAACCGCTGGAAAAACTGGCAATTCGCGGCGATAAAAAACTGGCCTTCCACTGCCCGTGTACCCTGCAACATGCGCAAAAGCTCAATGGCGAAGTGGAAAAAGTGTTACTTCGTCTTGGATTTACCTTAACCGATGTTCCCGACAGCCATCTGTGCTGCGGGTCGGCGGGAACATATGCGTTAACGCATCCCGATCTGGCGCGCCAGTTGCGGGATAACAAAATGAATGCGCTGGAAAGCGGCAAACCGGAAATGATCGTCACCGCCAACATTGGTTGCCAGACGCATCTGGCGAGCGCCGGTCGAACCTCTGTGCGTCACTGGATTGAAATTGTAGAACAAGCCCTTGAAAAGGAATAACAAAATGAAAACTAAAGTCATTCTTAGCCAGCAAATGGCGAGTGCAATTATTGCCGCAGGTCAGGAAGAAGCGCAGAAAAATAACTGGTCTGTTTCCATTGCTGTTGCCGATGACGGCGGTCATCTGCTGGCGTTAAGTCGCATGGACGATTGCGCGCCGATAGCGGCTTACATCTCCCAGGAGAAAGCGCGTACTGCCGCGCTGGGGCGTCGCGAAACTAAGGGCTATGAAGAGATGGTGAACAACGGACGTACCGCGTTCGTGTCTGCGCCGTTACTGACGTCGCTGGAAGGTGGCGTACCGGTTGTTGTTGATGGACAAATTATTGGTGCCGTGGGCGTTTCTGGTTTAACCGGAGCACAGGATGCGCAGGTCGCGAAAGCGGCAGCAGCGGTGTTGGCGAAATAAGCGAAAACGAGGAGATAAACAATGAGTCAAACCATAACCCAGGGCCGTTTACGCATTGACGCCAATTTTAAACGTTTTGTGGATGAAGAAGTTTTACCGGGAACAGGGCTGGACGCTGCGGCGTTCTGGCGCAATTTTGATGAGATCGTTCACGATCTGGCGCCAGAAAATCGTCAATTACTGGCAGAGCGCGATCGCATTCAGGCGGCGCTGGACGAATGGCATCGCAGCAATCCGGGGCCGGTAAAAGACAAAGCGGCTTATAAATCTTTCCTGCGTGAACTGGGCTATCTCGTGCCGCAGCCGGACCACGTTACGGTGGAAACCACGGGCATCGACAGTGAAATCACCAGTCAGGCGGGGCCACAACTGGTGGTTCCGGCGATGAACGCCCGC
This sequence comes from Escherichia sp. E2748, assembly GCF_005781125.1. NCBI lineage: Bacteria > Pseudomonadati > Pseudomonadota > Gammaproteobacteria > Enterobacterales > Enterobacteriaceae > Escherichia > Escherichia sp. E2748. Next base: position 57,397 of record NZ_VATP01000003.1, on the reverse strand, counting down.
TACGCGCTGAACGCGGCAAACGCTCGCTGGGGCTCACTGTACGATGCGTTATACGGCAGCGACATCATCCCGCAGGAAGGGGCGATGGTCAGCGGCTACGATCCGCAGCGCGGTGAGCAGGTTATCGCCTGGGTTCGGCGTTTCCTCGATGAATCTCTACCGCTGGAAAACGGCAGCTATCAGGATGTCGTGGCGTTTAAGGTGGTCGACAAACAATTACGTATCCAGTTGAAAAATGGTAAAGAAACCACGTTACGTACTCCGGCACAGTTTGTCGGTTACCGTGGTAATGCCGCTGCGCCGACCTGCATTTTGCTAAAAAATAACGGCCTGCATATTGAGCTGCAAATCGATGCCAACGGGCGAATTGGCAAAGACGATCCGGCGCACATCAACGACGTTATCGTTGAAGCCGCCATCAGTACCATTCTCGACTGTGAAGATTCGGTCGCTGCGGTTGATGCGGAAGATAAAATCCTGCTGTACCGCAACCTGCTGGGCCTGATGCAGGGGACTCTGCAAGAGAAAATGGAGAAAAACGGTCGGCAAATCGTGCGTAAACTGAATGACGATCGTCAGTACACCGCCGCCGATGGCTCTGAAATTTCTCTGCACGGGCGCTCGCTGCTGTTTATCCGTAACGTAGGTCATTTGATGACCATTCCCGTAATTTGGGACAGCGAAGGCAATGAAATTCCGGAAGGTATTCTTGATGGCGTCATGACTGGCGCGATTGCCCTCTATGATTTAAAAGTGCAGAAAAACTCGCGCACTGGCAGCGTCTATATTGTGAAGCCGAAAATGCACGGTCCGCAGGAAGTGGCGTTCGCCAACAAACTGTTTACCCGCGTTGAGACAATGCTCGGTATGGCACCGAATACCCTGAAAATGGGCATTATGGATGAAGAACGCCGGACCTCGCTGAACTTGCGTAGCTGTATCGCTCAGGCGCGCAACCGCGTGGCGTTCATCAATACCGGTTTCCTCGACCGTACTGGCGATGAGATGCATTCGGTGATGGAAGCTGGCCCGATGCTGCGTAAAAACCAGATGAAATCGACGCCGTGGATCAAAGCCTACGAGCGCAATAACGTGCTTTCCGGTCTGTTCTGCGGGCTGCGCGGTAAAGCGCAAATCGGCAAAGGCATGTGGGCAATGCCGGACCTGATGGCAGACATGTACAGCCAGAAGGGCGACCAGTTACGTGCCGGGGCAAACACGGCCTGGGTTCCGTCGCCAACTGCCGCTACGCTCCATGCGCTGCACTACCACCAAACCAACGTGCAGAGCGTGCAAGCCAACATTGCTCAGACCGAGTTCAATGCTGAATTTGAACCGCTGCTGGACGATCTGCTGACCATTCCGGTTGCTGAAAATGCTAACTGGTCGGCGCAAGAGATCCAACAAGAGCTGGATAACAACGTGCAGGGAATTCTGGGCTACGTGGTGCGTTGGGTAGAGCAGGGGATTGGTTGTTCAAAAGTGCCGGATATTCACAACGTGGCGCTGATGGAAGACCGTGCAACGCTGCGCATCTCCAGCCAGCATATTGCCAACTGGTTACGCCACGGCATTCTGACCAAAGAGCAGGTGCAGGCGTCACTGGAGAATATGGCGAAAGTGGTTGATCAGCAAAACGCTGGCGATCCGGCTTATCGTCCGATGGCAGGGAATTTCGCTAACTCGTGTGCCTTTAAAGCTGCCAGCGATTTGATCTTCCTCGGCGTGAAACAGCCAAACGGTTATACCGAACCGTTATTACACGCCTGGCGTTTACGCGAAAAAGAAAGTCATTAATAGCGTCAAAAAAAGCCCCGGCAAGTTTTATTGTCGGGGCTATTATAGTAACTGCGGTAGTACATTTATCCCGGAAATAACCGGAGCGATTATCAGGGTTTAACAAAATTAAATACCCGCAGCGCATTACTAGCGGGCCTAAAACAACAATATGGACATCTTAACGATACTCTGCACCTGCGTGTGCGGAACAGAACCCCTTACCCGATATACTTGTTATGCCAGAGGTAGCAATTGCGTTAGCAGCGTACTGTTGCTGTAAAGTATAACGCCTATATTTTACAGTTCAGTCCTCTTTTGCTTATTACAACCTTAATCATATCAAGCATATAAAGATAATAAGAGACTGAACAATATGGTTACCTGGACCCAAATGTATATGCCGATGGGAGGACTGGGGCTATCCGCTCTGGTTGCCCTGATCCCAATAATATTCTTCTTCGTTGCACTTGCGGTATTACGTCTGAAAGGGCATGTCGCTGGAGCAATAACCCTTATATTATCTATCCTGATTGCGATATTCGCCTTTAAAATGCCGATTGATATGGCATTTGCGGCTGCGGGCTATGGCTTTATTTATGGTTTATGGCCTATTGCGTGGATTATTGTCGCGGCGGTATTCCTGTATAAATTAACCGTTGCCAGCGGCCAGTTCGATATTATCCGCAGCTCGGTTATCTCCATCACCGACGATCAGCGTTTGCAGGTGTTACTGATTGGTTTCTCCTTTGGCGCGTTGCTGGAAGGGGCGGCAGGCTTTGGCGCACCGGTGGCAATTACAGGGGCATTGCTGGTGGGCCTGGGCTTCAAACCGCTATACGCAGCGGGGCTATGTCTGATAGCCAACACTGCGCCGGTGGCGTTTGGTGCGTTGGGCGTGCCGATACTGGTCGCCGGTCAGGTGACCGGAATCGATCCGTTCCACATTGGTGCAATGGCGGGACGTCAGTTGCCGTTCCTGTCGGTGCTGGTGCCGTTCTGGCTGGTGGCGATGATGGATGGCTGGAAAGGGGTGAAAGAGACGTGGCCAGCGGCGCTGGTTGCGGGTGGTAGCTTTGCGGTTACCCAGTTCTTTACCTCTAACTACATTGGTCCTGAGCTGCCGGATATTACTTCGGCGCTGGTGAGTATCGTCTCACTGTCTTTATTCCTTAAAGTCTGGCGACCGAAAAATACCGAAACGGCAATCAGCATGGGGCAATCCGCAGGTGCGATGGTGGTGAATAAACCGTCTTCTGGCGGTCCCGTGCCTTCAGAATATAGTCTGGGGCAAATCATTCGTGCGTGGTCACCGTTTTTAATCTTAACGGTGCTGGTCACCATCTGGACCATGAAGCCGTTTAAAGCGTTATTTGCTCCGGGCGGTGCGTTTTATTCGCTGGTGATTAATTTCCAGATCCCTCATTTGCATCAACAAGTCTTGAAAGCGGCCCCCATTGTCGCCCAGCCGACGCCAATGGACGCGGTGTTTAAATTCGACCCGCTCTCTGCTGGCGGCACCGCTATTTTTATTGCAGCGATTATCTCTATCTTCATCCTCGGCGTGGGGATCAAGAAAGGTATTGGCGTCTTTGCCGAAACGCTAATTAGCCTGAAGTGGCCGATACTGTCGATTGGCATGGTGCTGGCATTTGCCTTCGTGACCAACTATTCCGGTATGTCTACCACGCTGGCGCTGGTACTGGCGGGTACTGGTGTGATGTTCCCGTTCTTTTCGCCATTCCTCGGCTGGCTGGGGGTATTCCTTACCGGCTCGGACACCTCCTCGAACGCTCTGTTTGGTTCACTACAATCAACCACGGCGCAGCAAATCAACGTCTCTGACACTCTGCTGGTGGCAGCAAATACCAGCGGCGGCGTAACTGGCAAGATGATCTCCCCACAATCTATCGCCGTGGCCTGCGCCGCGACGGGCATGGTGGGCCGAGAATCTGAACTGTTCCGCTACACCGTGAAGCACAGTCTGATTTTTGCCAGCGTTATCGGCATTATCACCCTGCTGCAGGCGTATGTGTTTATCGGAATGTTAGTTTCGTAAGTCAATAATGCCGGATGATCGTCAATATCATCCGGCTTCTTTCTACTCACGTTTCATTATCCTGACTAAATAATTGTAAAATCATTTCGTTGTTTATTATCCATGCATAAATAATATTTCGTGTTCAGATAACTCGCTAAATAATTAAGGGGGTGAGAATAGCTATTTTTTTGTCACGCAAAACAAGTCTGTATTAATTGTGTTCGCTTGATGAGCAAACACCGTGCTATCTGTTGCTTTTGCAATCGCAATCGTTAAAACTATCAACAACTTGGGATAGTTACATTGTGAATAATTGTTACTTTTTTGTTTGTTGAATCATTTTATAAATACCCCGTCTGACATCGAATAGGGGATATTCTTATAAATTTCACCTGTTTCGTTATCAATAATGCAGTTTTCTTAAGAATGGAGGAAGTTACTAGAGAAGGTAAAACATAAAACTATTTCCCCAGTTACGAATTTTTTAACTATATTTTGTCACTTGCGTTATTAATGAATAAGAAATTTAAATATAAAAAATCGCTTTTAGCGGCTATTTTAAGCGCAACCTTATTAACCGGTTGTGATGGCGGCGGTTCAGGTTCTTCCTCCGATACTCCGCCTGTAGATTCTGGAACCGGGTCTTTGCCGGAAGTGAAACCCGACCCAACGCCAACCCCGGAGCCGACGCCGGAGCCTGAACCTACTCCGGACCCGACACCTGAGCCAGAGCCAACGCCAGAACCGGAGCCAGAACCTGTTCCTACGAAAACAGGTTATCTGACCCTGGGCGGAAGCCAGCGGGTAATCGGTGCTAAATGTAATGGTGAATCCAGCGACGGCTTTACTTTTACACCTGGCGAGAACGTTACTTGCGTGGCAGGTAACACGACAATTGCCACCTTCAACACTCAGTCAGAAGCTGCGCGTAGCTTGCGTGCGGTTGAAAAAGTGTCGTTTAGCCTTGAGGATGCGCAAGAACTGGCGGGGTCCGATGACAAGAAAAGCAATGCGCTCTCGCTGGTAACCTCCATGAACAGTTGTCCGGCGGATACAGAACAGGTTTGCCTGACGTTCTCCTCGGTGATCGAGAGTAAACGCTTCGACTCGCTGTATAAGCAAATCGATCTGGCACCGGAAGAGTTCAAAAAGCTGGTCAATGAAGAGGTGGAAAACAATGCCGCGACTGATAAAGCGCCATCCACTCATACTTCACCGGTTGTGCCAGTCACCACACCGGGAACAAAACCGGATCTGAACGCTTCCTTCGTGTCGGCTAACGCGGAACAGTTTTATCAGTATCAACCTACGGAAATCATTCTCTCCGAAGGCCGACTGGTAGATAGCATGGGCAATGGTGTGGTTGGCGTAAATTACTACACCAGCTCAGGCCGTGGCGTGACTGGCGAAAACGGCAAATTCAACTTCAGCTGGGGCGAAACCATCTCCTTTGGTATCGACACCTTTGAACTGGGCTCAGTACGCGGCAATAAGTCGACCATTGCGTTGACTGAGCTGGGCGACGAAGTTCGCGGCGCGAATGTCGATCAGCTGATTCATCGTTACTCCCAGGCCGGAAAAAATGATGAGCGTGAAGTGCCGGACGTAGTGCGCAAGGTCTTTGCCGAGTATCCCAACGTGATCAACGAGATTATCAATCTCTCGTTATCCAATGGCGAGGCGTTGAGCGAAGGCGATCAAACCTTTGAGCGGACAAACGAATTTCTTGAGCAGTTTGAATCCGGGCAGGCTAAAGAGATTGATACGGCGATTTGTGACTCCCTTGGGGGCTGCAACTCTCAGCGCTGGTTCTCGCTGACGACGCGCAATGTTAACGAAGGTCAGATTCAGGGCGTTATCAACAAGCTGTGGGGTGTGGATAAAGAGTACAAATCTGTGACGAATTTCCACGTCTTCCATGACTCCACCAACTTCTATGGCAGCACCGGTAATGCGCGCGGTCAGGCGGTGGTAAATATCTCCAACGCGGCATTCCCGATTCTGATGGCGCGTAATGATAAAAACTACTGGCTGGCCTTCGGCGAAAAACGCGCCTGGGATAAAAATGAGCTGGCGTACATTACTGAAGCGCCTTCTATTGTGCGCCCGGAGAACGTGACACGCGAAACTGCCACCTTCAACCTGCCGTTTATCTCGCTGGGGCAAGTCGGTGAGGGCAAACTGATGGTTATCGGTAACCCACACTACAACAGCATTTTGCGTTGCCCGAATGGTTATAGTTGGAACGGGAGCGTTAATAAAGACGGACAGTGTACGCTCAACAGCGACTCGGACGACATGAAGAACTTCATGCAGAACGTGTTGCGCTATCTGTCAAATGATCGCTGGTTGCCGGATGCAAAATCCAATATGACCGTGGGTACTAACCTGGACACGGTGTATTTCAAAAAACATGGGCAGGTTACAGGAAACAGTGCTGCGTTTGGCTTCCATCCGGATTTTGCGGGTATCTCTGTTGAGCATTTAAGTAGCTATGGCGATCTCGATCCGCAGGAAATGCCACTGCTGATCCTTAACGGCTTTGAGTATGTGACTCAGGTGTGGAACGATCCCTATGCAGTGCCTCTGCGTGCAGATACCAGCAAACCGAAGCTGAGCCAGCAGGATGTGACCGATCTGATCGCCTATCTGAACAAAGGTGGTTCGGTGCTGATCATGGAAAACGTGATGAGCAATCTTAAGGAAGAGAGCGCGTCTGGCTTTGTGCGCCTGTTGGATGCCGCAGGTCTGTCGATGGCTCTTAACAAGTCGGTGGTGAATAATGATCCTCAAGGGTATCCGGATCGCGTTCGTCAGTTGAATGAAAAAGGGATGTGGGTTTATGAACGTTATCCGGTTGTGGAAGGTGCGCTGCCGTACACCATTAATTCTGAGACAGGCGAAGTTACCTGGAAATATCAGATTGATAACAAACCTGATAAGAAACCGAAACTGGAAGTAGCCAGCTGGCTGGAGGATGTGGATGGTGAGCAGGTAACTCGTTATGCCTTTATTGATGTGGCGGAGCATAAGACGGAAGATTCTTTGAAGGCTGCAAAGGATAAAATCTTTAAAGCGTTCCCGGGGCTGGAAGAGTGTAAGGATCCTGACTACCACTATGAGGTCAACTGTCTGGAATACCGTCCTGGCACGAACGTTCCGGTAACGGGTGGCATGTATGTTCCGCAATATACGCAACTGAATCTCAGCGCCGACACCGCGAAAGCGATGGTGCAGGCTGCGGATTTAGGCACCAACATTCAGCGCCTGTATCAGCACGAGCTTTACTTCCGTACCAATGGTCGTAAAGGTGAGCGTCTGAACAGCGTCGATCTTGAACGTTTGTACCAGAACATGACGGTCTGGCTGTGGAACGACATTAAATACCGCTATGAAAGCGGCAAGGAAGACGAGCTGGGCTTTAAAACGTTCACCGAGTTCCTGAACTGCTACGCCAACAATGCCTATACCGAAGGCACGCTGTGTTCTGCAGATCTGAAAAAATCGCTGGTCGATAACAATATGATCTACGGAGATACAACTGCCAAAGCGGGCATGATGAACCCGAGCTATCCGCTCAACTATATGGAAAAACCGCTGACACGCCTGATGCTGGGTCGTTCCTGGTGGGATCTGAACATTAAGGTTGATGTCGAGAAATATCCGGGAGCGGTATCGGCAGAAGGGCAGGAGGTTACTGAAAGCATCAGCCTGTACTCGAGTCCGACCAAATGGTTTGCGGGTAACATGCAGTCTACAGGCCTGTGGGCTCCGGCTCAGCAGGAAGTCAGCATTAAGTCCAATGCGAACGTTCCTGTGACTGTCACCGTGGCGCTGGCCGACGACCTGACCGGACGTGAGAAGCATGAAGTTGCTCTGAACCGTCCGCCAAAAGTGACGAAAACCTATGATCTGGATGCTCAAGGCACGGTGACCTTCAAGGTGCCTTACGGTGGTCTGATTTATATCAAGGGCAACAGCTCAAAGAATGAGTCAGCCAATTTCACCTTTACCGGTGTGGTAAAAGCGCCGTTCTATAAAGACGGCGAATGGAAAAACGATCTGAACTCCCCTGCGCCGCTGGGCGAACTGGAGTCTGCGTCGTTCGTCTATACCACTCCGAAGAAGAACCTGAATGCCAGCAATTACACGGGCGGCCTGAAACAATTCGCTGAGGATCTGGATACCTTTGCCAGCTCGATGAATGACTTCTACGGACGCGATGGCGAAAACGGCGACCACCGGATGTTTACCTTTGAAAACTTGCCGGGTCACAAACACCGTTTCACCAACGATGTGCAGATCTCCATCGGTGATGCGCACTCTGGTTATCCGGTAATGAACAGCAGCTTCTCGACGAACAGCACCACGCTGCCGACGACGCCGCTGAACGACTGGCTGATCTGGCATGAAGTAGGGCATAACGCCGCAGAAACACCACTGACTGTACCGGGCGCAACTGAAGTGGCGAACAACGTGCTGGCGCTGTACATGCAGGATCGCTATCTCGGCAAGATGAACCGTGTCGCTGAAGATATTACCGTCGCGCCGGAATATCTGGACGAGAGCAACGGTCAGGCATGGGCGCGCGGCGGTGCGGGTGACCGTCTGCTGATGTACGCGCAGCTGAAGGAATGGGCAGAGAAAAACTTTGATATCAAGAAATGGTATCCAGATAGCAAGCTGCCAGAGTTCTACAGCGAGCGTGAAGGGATGAAAGGCTGGAACCTGTTCCAGTTGATGCATCGTAAAGCACGCGGCGATGATGTTGGTGACAAGACCTTTGGTGGCAAGAATTACTGTGCTGAATCCAATGGTAACGCTGCCGACACGCTGATGCTGTGTGCCTCCTGGGTCGCTCAGACGGATCTTTCGGAGTTCTTTAAGAAATGGAATCCGGGCGCGAATGCTTATCAGCTGCCGGGGGCAAGCGATATGAGCTTCGAGGGCGGTGTGAGCCAGTCGGCTTACAACAAGCTCGCTGCGCTTGGTCTGCCGAAACCGCAGCAAGGAGGACCGGAAACCATTAACAAGGTTACCGAGTATTCGATGCCTGCTGAATAAACCGGATAAGGCGCTCGCGCCGCATCCGGCATGAAATAAGGTGCATCGGGTTAACACATATGCCCGATGCGCCAGCTTATCGGGCCTACAGACGGGGAAAGCCGCGATTATTTGCGTTGGCAGACACCCGTAGGCCGGATAAGGCGTTCACGCCGCATCCGGCATGAAATAAGGCGCACCGGGTTAACACATTTGCCCGATGCGCCAGCTTATCGGGCCTGGAGGGAAAGCCGCGATTATTTACGTTGGCAGACACCTGTAGGCGGATAAGGCGTTCACGCCGCATCCGGCAAGTTACAACAAATAACCTTTAACCATGCTTTTTGATGTTTTTCAGCAATACCCCGCGGCGATGCCCGTCCTGGCAACCGTCGGAGGATTAATCATCGGCAGTTTTTTGAATGTGGTGATTTGGCGTTACCCTATCATGCTTCGTCAACAAATGGCGGAGTTTCACGGTGAAATGCCGAGTGCGCAGTCAAAAATAAGCCTTGCGCTGCCGCGTTCGCACTGTCCGCATTGTCAGCAGACCATCCGGATACGTGACAATATTCCGCTGCTCTCCTGGCTGATGCTCAAAGGGCGCTGCCGCGACTGTCAGGCGAAAATCAGCAAGCGTTATCCGCTGGTCGAGTTATTGACGGCACTCGCTTTTTTGCTTGCGAGTCAGGTATGGCCGGAAAGTGGATGGGGGCTGGCGGTGATGATATTATCCGCCTGGCTGATTGCCGCGAGCATCATCGACCTCGATCACCAATGGCTGCCCGATGTTTTTACTCAGGGCGTATTGTGGACCGGGCTGATTGCGGCATGGGCGCAACAGAGTCCGTTAACGCTACAAGACGCAGTCACCGGCGTACTGGTGGGGTTTATCACTTTTTACTCCCTGCGCTGGATAGCCGGAATAGTTCTGCGTAAAGAAGCATTAGGCATGGGCGATGTATTATTGTTCGCTGCGTTAGGTAGTTGGGTGGGGCCGTTGTCGCTGCCCAATGTTGCTTTAATCGCCTCATGCTGCGGCCTGATATATGCCGTTATTACAAAAAGAGGATCAACCACACTGCCTTTTGGACCGTGTTTAAGTCTGGGCGGTATAGCAACACTTTATCTACAGGCATTGTTTTAATGATAACCACGTCATTATCGAAGTGACATTTTAACTCTTATTAATAACCTTAGAGATTATTTACCATGTCGATAAAACAAATGCCAGGGAGGGTATTAATATCGCTATTGTTGAGCGTTACAGGATTATTAAGTGGCTGCGCCAGCCATAATGAAAATGCCAGTTTACTGGCGAAAAAACAGGCGCAAAATATCAGCCAAAACCTGCCGATTAAATCTGCGGGATATACCTTAGTGCTGGCGCAAAGTAGCGGCACGACGGTAAAAATGACCATTATCAGCGAAGCGGGTACTCAGACCACGCAGACGCCTGACGCCTTTTTAACCAGCTACCAACGACAAATGTGCGCTGATCCGACGGTGAAATTAATGATCACCGAGGGAATTAATTACAGCATAACGATTAATGATACACGCACAGGTAACCAGTATCAGCGGAAACTGGATCGTACCACCTGTGGAATAGTCAAAGCATAACGTCGGGTATATAAATTGGCGCGGGTTGTTTTTCGTGACGCACGAATTTATCTCATTCAATGGCTGACAAAAATTCGTCACACATTTAGCCAGAGACAATCTCTTAATACAGACAAAGAGCATCTGCGCAAAATTGCCCGCGCGATGTTCTGGCTGATGCTGCTTATTATTTCTGCAAAAGTGGCGTATTCACTCTGGCGTTATATCTCCTTTTCTGCGAAATATACGGAGGTTTCCCCATCGGCGAATAAACCGACCCGTGCAGGTGCAAAACCGTTCGATAAAAATGACGTGCAATTAATCAGCCAACAAAACTGGTTTGGCAAATATCAGCCCGTCGCCGCGCCGGTAAAACAACCCGAACCTGCGCCTGTGGCAGAAACGCGTCTTAATGTGGTGCTGCGTGGGATCGCCTTTGGTGCCAGACCCGGCGCGGTTATTGAAGAAGGCGGCAAACAACAGGTTTATTTGCAGGGCGAACGGCTTGGCTCTCACAACGCGGTGATTGAGGAAATCAACCGCGACCATGTGATGCTGCGCTATCAGGGAAAAATAGAGCGCCTGAGTCTGGCTGAAGAGGAGCGTTCCACCGTAGCCGTGACCAACAAAAAAGCCGCCAGTGACGAAGCAAAGCAAGCTGTTGCTGAGCCTGCTGTCAGTGCGCCCGTTGAGATCCCGGCTGCCGTGCGTCAGGCGCTGGCGAAAGATCCGCAGAAAATTTTTAACTATATCCAGCTTACGCCTGTGCGTAAGGAGGGGATTGTCGGTTATGCAGTGAAACCGGGGGCAGATCGTTCTCTGTTCGATGCCAGCGGTTTCAAGGAAGGCGATATCGCCATTGCGCTAAATCAGCAGGATTTCACTGATCCACGAGCAATGATTGCTCTGATGCGGCAGTTACCTTCAATGGATTCCATTCAACTTACGGTTTTACGCAAGGGTGCGCGCTACGACATTTCCATCGCGCTGCGCTAACCGCATTTAATCCAGGAGAATCATTCATCGTGTTTTGGCGTGATATTACGTTGTCGGTCTGGCGTAAGAAGACAACTGGCCTCAAAACAAAAAAGCGTTTACTGCCGCTGGTGCTGGCAGCGGCATTATGTAGTTCACCGGTCTGGGCGGAAGAAGCCACTTTCACCGCTAATTTTAAAGATACCGACCTGAAATCGTTCATCGAAACCGTCGGCGCTAACCTTAATAAGACCATCATTATGGGGCCGGGCGTACAGGGGAAAGTGAGTATTCGCACCATGACCCCGCTCAATGAACGTCAGTATTACCAGCTATTCCTTAACCTGCTGGAAGCACAGGGGTATGCCGTCGTACCGATGGAAAACGACGTGCTGAAGGTGGTGAAATCCAGTGCCGCGAAAGTCGAGCCGCTGCCGCTGGTCGGTGAAGGCAGCGACAACTACGCGGGCGATGAAATGGTCACCAAAGTAGTGCCGGTACGCAATGTTTCGGTCCGCGAGCTGGCGCCGATTTTGCGCCAGATGATCGACAGTGCGGGGTCCGGCAACGTCGTCAATTACGATCCCTCCAACGTAATTATGCTCACCGGACGTGCCTCCGTCGTGGAGCGCCTGACGGAAGTGATCCAGCGTGTGGATCATGCGGGAAATCGCACTGAAGAGGTAATCCCGCTGGATAACGCCTCGGCTTCGGAAATCGCCCGCGTGCTGGAAAGCCTGACTAAAAATAGCGGCGAGAACCAGCCAGCAACGCTGAAATCTCAAATTGTCGCCGACGAACGCACCAACAGTGTGATTGTCAGCGGTGACCCCGCCACGCGAGACAAAATGCGCCGCCTGATCCGTCGGCTGGACTCAGAAATGGAGCGTAGCGGCAACAGCCAGGTGTTCTATCTCAAATACAGCAAAGCGGAAGATCTGGTCGATGTGCTGAAGCAGGTCAGCGGCACGCTCACGGCGGCTAAAGAAGAGGCGGAAGGCACGGTCGGTAGCGGGCGTGAGGTTGTCTCCATCGCCGCCAGCAAACACAGTAATGCCCTGATTGTTACTGCGCCGCAGGACATCATGCAGTCGCTGCAAAGCGTGATTGAACAACTGGATATTCGCCGTGCTCAGGTGCATGTCGAGGCGTTGATCGTGGAAGTTGCCGAAGGCAGCAATATCAACTTCGGTGTGCAGTGGGCGTCGAAAGATGCCGGATTAATGCAGTTTGCCAACGGTACGCAGATCCCTATCGGCACGCTGGGGGCAGCGATTTCTCAGGCGAAACCGCAGAAAGGCTCGACGGTGATCAGCGAAAACGGTGCCACCACCATTAACCCGGATACCAACGGTGATCTCTCCACGCTCGCCCAGCTACTTTCCGGCTTTAGCGGTACGGCGGTTGGCGTGGTGAAAGGCGACTGGATGGCGCTGGTACAGGCGGTCAAAAACGACTCCAGCTCGAACGTCCTCTCCACGCCGAGTATCACCACGCTGGACAACCAGGAAGCCTTCTTCATGGTGGGCCAGGACGTTCCGGTATTAACCGGCTCTACCGTTGGCTCCAATAACAGCAATCCTTTCAATACGGTAGAGAGGAAAAAAGTCGGCATCATGCTGAAAGTCACGCCGCAGATTAACGAAGGTAACGCGGTACAGATGGTGATTGAGCAGGAAGTCTCGAAGGTGGAAGGACAGACCAGCCTCGACGTCGTGTTTGGCGAGCGCAAACTGAAAACTACCGTGCTGGCTAATGATGGCGAGCTGATCGTGCTTGGCGGCCTGATGGACGACCAGGCGGGAGAAAGCGTGGCGAAAGTGCCGCTGCTTGGCGATATCCCGTTGATTGGTAACCTGTTTAAATCGACGGCGGATAAAAAAGAAAAACGTAACCTGATGGTGTTTATCCGTCCAACCATTCTGCGTGACGGTATGGCGGCAGACGGCGTGTCGCAGCGCAAATATAATTATATGCGCGCCGAGCAGATCTATCGTGATGAGCAAGGCTTAAGCCTGATGCCGCACACCGCGCAGCCGGTACTGCCTGCGCAAAATCAGGCTCTACCGCCGGAAGTTCGCGCGTTCCTTAATGCCGGGAGAACGCGTTAATGGTGCCTGTAGCACAGGAAACCACCGCTAACACCGTGCGTCTGCCCTACAGTTTCAGCCGTCGGTTTAGCCTGGTGGCATGGTGCGAAGCGTCGCTGGAGATCCTCCATGTTCATCCGTTGTCGCTCTCTGTTTTGCAGGAGCTGCAGCGGGGGCTGAACGCGCCCTTTACGCTGCGGCAAATCGACGAGGCCGAATTTGAACAGCGGCTGAATGCGGTCTGGCAGCGGGACTCTTCCGAGGCCCGCCAGCTGATGGAAGATCTCGGTTCCGCCGAAGACTTCTTTACCCTCGCTGAAGAACTGCCAGAAACGGAAGATCTGCTGGAAAGTGACGACGATGCGCCGATCATCAAACTGATCAACGCCATGCTGGCAGAGGCGATTAAAGAAGGCGCTTCGGATATCCACATCGAGACGTTTGAAAAGAGTCTGGTGATCCGTTTTCGTGTTGACGGCACATTACATGAAATGCTGCGCCCGGGGCGCAAACTGGCCTCGCTGCTGGTATCGCGTATTAAGGTAATGGCGCGGCTGGATATCGCCGAAAAGCGCGTACCGCAGGATGGACGTATTGCACTGCTGCTGGGCGGTCGGGCGATTGACGTGCGTGTCTCCACCATGCCTTCCGCCTGGGGCGAGCGCGTGGTGCTGCGACTGCTGGACAAAAACCAGGCCCGCCTGACGCTGGAGCGTCTGGGTTTAAGTCAGCAACTGACAGTGCAGTTGCGCCAGCTGTTACACAAACCGCACGGCATCTTTCTGGTGACGGGGCCGACGGGTTCCGGCAAAAGCACCACGCTGTACGCCGGATTGCAGGAGCTGAACAACCATTCGCGCAACATTCTCACGGTTGAAGACCCCATCGAATACATGATTGAAGGGATCGGTCAGACGCAGGTCAACACCCGCGTCGGTATGACCTTCGCCCGTGGCCTGCGCGCGATTTTGCGTCAGGACCCGGATGTGGTGATGGTCGGTGAGATCCGCGATACCGAAACCGCAGAAATCGCCGTTCAGGCGTCATTGACCGGGCACCTGGTACTTTCCACGCTGCATACCAACACGGCGGTGGGGGCGATTACGCGTTTGCAGGATATGGGCGTGGAGCCTTTCCTGCTCTCTTCCAGTCTGACGGGCGTGATGGCGCAGCGACTGGTCCGCACGCTGTGCTCCGACTGCCGCCAGGCTGCGCCTGCCACTGACGAAGAAAAACGCCTGCTGGGGATTACCGACGCGCGTACTGTCACTCTGTACCATCCGCAGGGCTGCCCCGCCTGTAATCACAAAGGTTTTCGCGGACGTACTGCCATCCATGAGCTGATCGTGGTAGACGCCACATTGCGTGATTTGATCCACCGTCAGGCCGGGGAACTGGAGCTGGAACGTTATGTCCGGCAACACTCTGCGGGCATCCGCAGCAACGGCATTGAGAAAGTGCTCGCCGGAGAAACCTCTCTCGATGAAGTTCTGCGGGTCACGATGGAGGCGTAATGGCACTGTTTTACTATCAGGCGCTGGAGCGTAATGGTCGCAAAACCAAAGGCATGATTGAGGCGGATTCCGCGCGTCATGCCCGCCAGTTGTTGCGCGCTAAAGAGCTTATCCCTGTGAACATTGAAGCCCGGATGAATGCTTCTACAGGGGGAATGTTGCAGCGTCGGCGACACGCACATCGTCGTGTGGCGGCGGCAGATCTGGCGCTGTTCACTCGCCAACTGGCAACGCTGGTGCAGGCAGCAATGCCGCTGGAAACCTGCTTACAGGCGGTCAGTGAGCAAAGTGAAAAACTGCATGTGAAAAGCCTCGGAATGGCGCTGCGCAGCCGGATTCAGGAAGGTTACACCCTGTCGGACAGCCTGCGCGAACATCCCCGCGTCTTTGACTCCCTGTTTTGTTCGATGGTAGCCGCCGGAGAAAAATCCGGGCATCTCGACGTGGTGCTCAATCGCCTTGCGGATTACACCGAACAGCGGCAGCGCCTGAAATCACGCCTGCTGCAGGCTATGCTCTATCCGTTGGTACTGCTGGTGGTGGCAACGGGCGTGGTCACTATTTTGCTGACGGCGGTGGTGCCGAAAATTATCGAACAGTTTGATCATCTCGGACACGCGCTGCCCGCCTCCACCCGCGCGCTTATCGCCATGAGTGACGCGTTACAGGCCAGCGGTGTTTACTGGCTGGCTGGTCTGCTGGGGCTTCTGGTGTTGGGGCAACGGCTACTTAAAAATCCCGCTATGCGCCTGCGCTGGGATAAAACCCTGCTGCGCCTGCCCGTGACGGGGCGTGTTGCGCGCGGGCTGAATACGGCGCGTTTTTCCCGCACCTTAAGCATCCTCACCGCCAGCAGTGTTCCGCTACTGGAAGGCATTCAGACCGCTGCCGCCGTGTCGGCAAATCGCTATGTCGAACAACAACTGCTGCTGGCGGCAGACCGCGTCCGCGAAGGAAGCAGTCTGCGCGCTGCGCTGGCGGAGTTGCGCCTGTTCCCGCCGATGATGCTGTACATGATTGCCTCCGGTGAACAGAGTGGCGAACTGGAAACCATGCTTGAACAGGCCGCGGTCAACCAGGAACGGGAATTTGATACCCAGGTGGGGCTGGCGTTAGGACTGTTTGAACCGGCGCTGGTGGTGATGATGGCGGGCGTGGTGCTGTTTATCGTCATCGCCATCCTCGAACCGATGCTGCAACTGAACAATATGGTTGGAATGTAATTTACGGAGTTATCACATGAATTCGTTATCCCGCACACAAAAACCACGGGCAGGTTTTACCCTGCTGGAAGTGATGGTGGTGATTGTTATTCTTGGCGTCCTGGCAAGTCTGGTGGTGCCTAACCTTTTGGGCAACAAAGAGAAAGCGGATCGGCAAAAAGCCATCAGCGATATCGTGGCGCTGGAAAACGCGCTGGATATGTACCGACTGGATAACGGGCGTTATCCGACTACCGAGCAGGGGCTTGAGGCGCTGATCCAGCAACCGGCCAATATGGCGGACGCCCGCAACTACCGTACCGGTGGATACATTAAACGACTGCCAAAGGATCCGTGGGGCAATGATTATCAGTACCTCAGCCCGGGTGAAAAAGGGCTGTTTGATGTTTATACCCTGGGGGCAGATGGTCAGGAAAACGGGGAAGGTGCTGGCGCAGATATCGGTAACTGGAATTTGCAGGAGTTTCAGTAATCAGTGCCTGAACGCGGATTCACACTTCTGGAAATCATGCTGGTGATTTTCCTTATCGGCCTTGCCAGTGCGGGCGTGGTACAGACGTTTGCGACCGATTCTGAACCGCCTGCGAAAAAAGCGGCGCAGGATTTCCTGGCCCGCTTTGCGCAGTTTAAGGACAGGGCAGTGATCGAAGGGCAAACACTCGGTGTGTTAATCGACCCGCCTGGCTACCAGTTTATGCAGCGTCGTCAGGGGCAGTGGCTGCCCGTTTCTGCGACCCGGTTATCGGCACAGGTTACGGTGCCGAAGCAGGTGCAGATGCTGTTACAACCCGGAAGTGATATCTGGCAGAAGGAGTATGCGCTGGAGCTGCAACGTCGCCGCCTGACACTGCACGATATTGAACTGGAGCTGCAAAAAGAGGCGAAAAAGAAGACGCCGCAGATCCGCTTCTCGCCTTTCGAACCCGTCACGCCGTTTACGCTGCGCTTTTACTCTGCGGCGCAAAACGCATGTTGGGCGGTAAAACTGGCGCACGATGGTGCGTTATCTCTCAATCAATGTGATGAGAGGATGCCATGAAGCGCGGATTTACCTTGCTGGAAGTGATGCTCGCGCTGGCGATTTTTGCGCTGGCTGCCACGGCAGTGTTACAGATTGCCAGCGGCGCGCTGAACAATCAGCAGGTGCTTGAGGAAAAAACGGTAGCGGGCTGGGTAGCTGAAAACCAGACCGCGCTGCTCTACCTGATGACCCGCGAGCAGCGGGCGGTCAGACATCAGGGCGAGAGCGATATGGCAGGAAGCCGCTGGTACTGGCGAACGATCCCGCTGAATACAGGTAATGCGCTACTTCAGGCGGTGGATATTGAAGTCAGCCGTCACGAAGACTTTTCGTCGGTGATTCAGTCACGACGCGCCTGGTTTAGCGCCGTGGGAGGCCAACAGTGAGAAGGACTCGCGCTGGTTTCACGTTACTGGAAATGCTGGTGGCAATTGCCATTTTTGCCTCGCTGGCACTGATGGCGCAGCAGGTGACAAACGGCGTCACGCGCGTGAATAGCGCCGTCGCCGGACACGATCAAAAACTAAACCTCATGCAGCAAACGATGAGTTTTTTAAACCACGATCTGACCCAAATGATGCCGCGTCCGGTAAGAGGCGATCAGGGCCAGCGTGAACCAGCGTTACTGGCTGGCGCTGGCGTGCTGGCGTCTGAGAGTGAAGGAATGCGTTTTGTGCGCGGCGGTGTGGTTAACCCGTTGATGCGTCTGCCACGCAGTAATCTGCTCACCGTCGGTTACCGCATTCATGACGGTTATCTCGAACGGTTAGCCTGGCCGCTGACCGATGCCGCAGGCAGCGTGAAGCCGACAATGCAAAAGTTGATTCCGGCGGATTCGCTCCGCTTGCAGTTCTACGACGGCACGCGCTGGCAGGAGAGCTGGTCGTCAGTACAGGCGATCCCAGTGGCGGTGCGCATGACCCTGCACTCGCCGCAATGGGGCGAGATTGAACGCATCTGGTTGTTACGCGGGCCGCAATTATCATGATCATCTCACCACCAAAACGCGGAATGGCACTGGTCGTGGTGCTGGTATTGCTGGCGGTCATGATGCTGGTAACCATCACGCTTTCCGGGCGGATGCAGCAACAACTTGGAAGAACGCGCAGCCAGCAGGAGTACCAGCAGGCGCTGTGGTACAGCGCCAGTGCAGAAAGCCTGGCGCTGAGCGCGCTCAGTCTGAGCCTGAAAAATGAACAATGCGTGCATCTGGCGCAGCCGTGGGCTTCTGGCCCTCGTTTTTTCCCACTGCCGCAGGGGCAAATCGGCGTCACTCTGCGTGACGCACAGGCCTGCTTTAACCTGAATGCCCTTGCTCAGCCCACAACGGCGTCGCGTCCGCTCGCAGTGCAACAACTGATTGCCCTGATCTCGCGCCTGGATGTGCCTGCCTATCGGGCCGAACTGATAGCCGAAAGCCTGTGGGAGTTTATTGACGAGGACCGCAGCGTGCAGACGCGTCTGGGGCGTGAAGACAGCGAGTATCTCGCCCGTTCGGTGCCATTCTACGCCGCGAATCAACCGCTGGCGGATATCAGCGAGATGCGCGTGGTGCAGGGAATGGACGCCGGGCTTTATCAAAAACTGAAACCGCTGGTCTGTGCGCTGCCGATGACCCGCCAGCAAATCAACATCAATACCTTAGACGTCACGCAAAGTGTGATTCTTGAGGCGCTGTTTGACCCGTGGTTAAGTCCTGTTCAGGCGCGGGCGTTATTACAACAACGTCCAGCGAAGGGCTGGGAAGATGTCGATCAGTTTCTTGCACAGCCGCTACTTGCTGACGTCGATGAGCGTACTAAAAAACAGCTAAAAACCGTCCTGAGCGTGGACAGCAATTACTTCTGGCTGCGTTCAGATATCACCGTGAATGAGATTGAACTGACGATGAACTCGTTAATTGTCCGCATGGGCCCACAACACTTTTCTGTTCTCTGGCATCAGACAGGAGAAAGTGAGTGAGTTCCATGCTTGAGATTTTTTTCCCGCTTTGCGCCTCCGACCCCATCCGTTGGCAGCGCCATACACCCGACGTGGAGCACGGCACCTGGCCTGACGCTGCCGACGAACGTCTTCAGCAATGGCTGCAAACCGATGCGATTCGACTCTACATCCCCGGCGAATGGATCAGCGTCTGGCAGGTTGAACTGCCTGATGTTGCCCGCAAGCAGATACCGACTATTCTGCCCGCCTTACTGGAAGAAGAGCTGAACCAGGATATTGACGAACTGCATTTCGCCCCGTTGAAAATCGACCAGCAACTGGCAACCGTGGCAGTGATTCACCAACAGCATATGCGCAACATTGCGCAGTGGTTGCAGGAAAACGGCATCACCCGCGCGACTGTTGCGCCGGACTGGATGTCCATTCCTTGTGGATTTATGGCTGGCGATGCGCAACGGGTTATTTGCCGCATCGATGAATGTCGCGGATGGAGCGCCGGGCGGGCGCTGGCTCCGGTCATGTTCCGCGCCCAGCTCAATGAGCAGGATTTACCGCTTTCGCTAACCGTGGTCGGTATTGCACCGGAAGAGCTATCTGCATGGTCTGGCGCAGACGCCGAACGCCTGACCGTTACGGCCCTGCCCGCCATTACCACTTATGGCGAACCGGAAGGGAACCTGCTAACAGGGCCATGGCAGACTCGTGTCAGCTACCGAAAACAGTGGGCGCGCTGGCGGGTGATGATTCTGCCGATATTGCTGATTCTGGTTGCGCTGGCAGTGGAACGGGGCGTGACATTATGGAGCGTCAGCGAGCAGGTGGCGCAAAGCCGCGCCCAGGCGGAGAAGCAGTTCTTAACGCTGTTCCCGGAGCAGAAGCGGATTGTGAATTTACGCTCTCAGGTGACGATGGCGCTTAAAAAATATCGCCCGCAGGCCGACGATACCCGGCTGCTCGCAGAATTGTCAGCGATCGCCAGTACTCTGAAATCAGAGTCACTTTCCGACATCGAGATGCGTGGTTTCACCTTTGATCAAAAACGGCAGACGCTTCACCTCCAGCTGCGGGCCGCGAACTTTGCCAGTTTCGACAAACTGCGTAGCGCACTGGCGGCAGATTATGTTGTGCAACAGGACGCGTTACAGAAAGAGGGTGATGCGGTTTCCGGCGGCGTAACGTTGCGGAGGAAATAACATGTTACGCGATAAATTTATTCACTATTTTCAGCAATGGCGTGAACGCCAGTTAAGCCGTGGCGAACACTGGCTGGCACAACACCTGGCAGGGCGTTCGCCGCGTGAAAAAGGCATGTTACTGGCAGCGGCAGTGTTCCTGTTTAGCGCCGGATATTACGTCCTCATCTGGCAGCCTTTGAGCGAACGGATTGAGCAACAGGAGACGATGTTGCAACAGCTGGTGGCGATGAACTCCCGGATGAAGAGCGCCGCGCCGGATATTATTGCGGCGCGAAAATCCGCCACGACAACGCCTGCACAGGTATCGCGGGTCATCAGTGACAGTGCTTCCGTGCACTCCGTGGTCATCAAGCGGATAGCCGAGCGCGGGGAGAATATTCAGGTCTGGATAGAACCGGTGGTGTTTAATGACCTGCTGAACTGGCTCAATACGCTGAACGAAAAATATGCGCTGCGGGTGACACAAATTGATGTCAGTGCGGGTGAGAAGCCTGGGATGGTGAACGTGCAGCGACTGGAGTTTGGGCGGGGGTAGATATTGCTATTTCCTTAACCCCACCTGATAACCCTTAGCCCAATGGTGAGTGCGGAACTGTCAAACCCGCTCACCGGGCTGAGTTCTGATGTAGCAAGAATGCACTCTCCTTCCAGGCCGCCACGGAATGTTCGACAATACTGTAGGAATTCGTTTTTCACTATGTAGCCCTTGTGAATAGACACCTTTCACAGACTGTAAAGATGCTTAAGTGTTTTGACACATTATGATTATTAATAGTTGCAATAAATCATTGCGTAACAATTGATAGGCCAAAACATATAGGATAATTCTTGTGTGATCTGTATTTTGTGTAGCCTGGAAATTAGTAAAATTCCTGGAGATAATCAGAAAGGGAATTTTGGGAAAGCAAAATAATTTCCGCGGAAACTATTCGTCGATTTTAAGAAATGTCTGATTTGGTATATCTACCGACGGTTAATGCTGGCTGTAACGCTGGTTAAAGTAAATAATAAAAATAATTACCTGCGGAATTATTGGTGCAACTTAAATAACACCGTTTAAATGTGATGGAGATCACAAATATAACTGCGAAGAGGGTGCTGTAGATATAAATAAGAAGTACATGAGTGAATTTTAAATATGGAAATAGTTTCTCACTAAACAATTTATTGGTAATCAATCGCATGCGTTCTGGTTTGAGACAGATTGCAGGTGTTGCTACGCATAAAATTCATAGGTGGTATTATAATCAAGTAGTTAACAGTAATGGTGAAAAATAATTTCTTGCGAAATTAGCGGCCCATTTTGAATAAGTGTGTTCCGGAGTAATCCAGAACGCATGCTGCGTTACGTCTTTTTCAAGCCATATTGGTTAAGCAAAAAGAGGTAGAAATAATTTCCTGAGAAATTAACTCTACATTCTAAAACGGCCAGTTTTCTGAAATTACCAGAAGACCGAATACATTCATGCCTGAAGAATGGATTAGAAGAAACGAGACGGAAATAGATCTATTTATCCCTGCGGAAATAATTTCTGATGAAATTGTTTGCGGCTATTAAAAAGGTCAAACCGTCTGAGTGAATTTTATCCAGTTACAAACAAGTATTACCTCCAGTGTATTGGTAGCTGTTAAGCCAGGGGCGGTAGCATACCTGAAGAGAATAGGATCACATCACCAAATGGCAAGAAGTGGATTTGAAGTCCAGAAAGTCACCGTAGAGGCATTATTTCTACGAGAAATACGAACACGCTTTGGTAAGTTCCGTCTGGGATATCTGTGGGCGATTCTCGAACCCTCTGCGCATTTGCTGATACTGTTGGGCATTTTTGGTTACATTATGCACCGCACGATGCCAGACATCTCATTCCCGGTGTTTTTACTTAATGGCCTGATTCCCTTTTTTATCTTTAGCAGCATCAGCAAACGTTCTGTAGGTGCTATTGAAGCGAACCAGGGGTTGTTTAATTATCGACCAGTAAAACCTATCGATACGATCATTGCACGCGCACTGCTTGAGACGCTGATTTACGTTGCTGTTTATATATTGCTTATGCTCATTGTCTGGATGGCCGGCGAATATTTCGAAATAACAAATTTTTTACAACTTGTGCTTACCTGGAGTCTGCTGATCATTCTTTCATGTGGCGTCGGCTTAATATTCATGGTCGTTGGCAAAACCTTCCCTGAAATGCAAAAGGTCCTGCCGATACTGCTTAAGCCGCTGTATTTCATCTCCTGCATCATGTTCCCTCTACACTCGATTCCAAAGCAATACTGGTCATATCTACTCTGGAACCCATTAGTGCATGTCGTGGAGTTAAGCCGCGAGGCCGTTATGCCTGGCTATATCAGCGAAGGCGTGAGTCTGAACTACCTGGCAATGTTTACTCTGGTCACCCTGTTCATCGGTCTGGCGTTATACCGAACGCGTGAAGAGGCAATGCTGACATCATGATTAAAATTGAGAATTTGACGAAGTCATATCGCACGCCAACGGGTCGACACTATGTTTTTAAGGATTTAAACCTCGAAATCCCTTCAGGAAAAAGTGTCGCCTTTATTGGTCGCAACGGAGCGGGTAAATCAACGTTACTGAGAATGATTGGCGGCATTGACCGCCCCGACAGTGGAAAGATCATCACCAATAAAACAATATCATGGCCAGTCGGCCTCGCCGGTGGATTTCAGGGAAGTTTAACCGGACGCGAAAACGTAAAATTTGTTGCGCGGTTATACGCGAAGCAAGAAGAGCTGAAAGAGAAAATTGAGTTTGTCGAAGAATTTGCCGAACTCGGTAAGTACTTCGATATGCCGATCAAAACTTACTCATCTGGTATGCGATCGCGTTTAGGCTTTGGTTTAAGCATGGCATTTAAGTTTGATTATTATATCGTCGATGAAGTAACCGCAGTCGGTGATGCCAGGTTTAAAGAGAAGTGCGCTCAATTGTTTAAAGAAAGGCATAAAGAATCTAGTTTTTTAATGGTTTCACATAGTTTGAATTCATTGAAAGAGTTTTGTGATGTGGCCATTGTTTTTAAGGATGATAATGCGGTTGGTTTTTATGAGGATGTTCAGGAAGGGATCGAGGAGTATAAAAATTTAAAATATTATATATTGGGCGATTCTGAATCTTATGACTAAATATATATAGCTATGCAAATAAATATCAACAGCATAAACAATAATTTAATTTTTATGATGCATCATAGTGAAAATAAAAACAAACTCTATTGATGGTATATTATAATGCTATATAAAATAATTATAAAAACGATGTTATTCAAGAAGTGTTAATTATGTCTAAATATATTCAATACAATGTAATTTAAATACTTATACGTATATCATCTATAGTTAACAAAAAGGTAATTTGATGAACAGAATAGTTGTTGTTGGCCACCCAAATTCAAAATTTGAGGAAGTTGAGGATATTCTTAGACAAAGAGGAATGGCTTATCCAAAATCCTCAAGGCGGGAAAATCTAACGCCAAGTGATATTACTACAACTATTTGTAATGCTTATCAAGTTCATCCATTAGAAGATATTGAAAACGAGAGTGAACTTCATCCATTACAGATTTCTCCTGTATGGAATAGCCTTGTTTTGGATTTAATGCTTAACAATATAGATCAATTATTTTGGGGGTGGTCAGATCCAAATTTAATATATTTACTAAATTATTGGTTGGAGCTTGATGATAAGTTAATGTTTGTATTGGTCTATGACAAGCCTCAATCAGTATTAATAGACAGGAAAAATGAAACATATGCAGACGAAAAAAACATCGAAAGAAAGATAAATAATTGGGTTGCATATAATAGTGCGTTATTAAGATTTTTTCTGCGAAATAAAAAAAGATGCATATTGGTTAGTTCTGAACAAATAAAAAGGAATTCTGAGGATTGTATACGACAAATTCAAGAACTTCTTGAGTTGCCATCTTTATCCTCAAAATTAATAGAAAAGAATACAGATATTATAAATTACTCTCAAACTAATGAATTATCATGTCAGTTTCCAGTAATACATCAAGATGTAATTAATATTTCTGGTATTGACTCAAGAGTTGTCAGAACTGCATTTTCAAATGAAATCACAGAGAATTATTTGCTAAAACATTTACTAGAATACTACCCTGCAAGTCAACAGCTTTATGCTGAATTACAATCTGTAGCTAATCTCCCGTCTCAATCATTTATACAAGAGATTCATCCAACTAAGGCTTTTGAAAATTTTATGCAACAACAGGATGTGAGTTATAAACTAATAACCGCACTCCATAAAGCATACAAAAAAATTAATAATGATACTCAACTTATACTATCTGAAAAAAATAAAGAACAATCGTTAGTATTGTCACAATTATACGAAGCCCAGGAAGATTTAGAGAGCGTTTATTTAAACAAGAAAAATTTAGAAAAAGAGCTTAAAATTAAGGAATGCTATCTTGAAGATAAGGAAAGATTAGTTAAAGAAAAAGAAAAAGAACGTAATTGTTTAGAAATTAAACTAGGTGAGCTTGAAAAAGAATTCAAAGCCACATTAAAAACATTGCAGGAACGTGAATCTCAAATAACATTATCACAACGATCAATACATGAGCTTCAAAGCAAGTTATCATCACTGAATGCGACTGAACAAAAAGCTAAAGAGCTGCGTTCTGGCATTTCACGATTAGAAGAAGAGAATAAATCATTAATATCCCAACTACATCGCGCCCAGGATGAACTGGAGAAATATTATTACGATAACCAAAAGCTCAAGCAACAATTACCAGTACCACTGTATGGAGCAGCTCAGCGAATAAAAAATGAACTAGGGTATAAGCTAGGTGCAGTTATGATAAAACATTCGCACTCACTATTTGGTTGGCTAGGAATGCCTTGGGCTCTTTGCTCTGAAGCTAAAAAATACCGAAATCAAAAGAAAGATATTGTGCATAAAAATGAACCGCCTATTTATGCATATAATGACGCCTTTGAAGCAGAACGAGTAAAAAAACATCTTTCTTATAGATTAGGACAGACATTACTTAAAAATATTAAGTCTCCATTCGGTTGGATTAAACTCCCATTTGCACTAGCACAAAATGTGCGACAGTTTCGATTAGAACGAGGTGAGTAATATACGATGAAATCAATATCTATGATTTCCCAACCGGAGGAAACATGGCTGGATTGTTTAAGTTCGATATATCCACCGACAGGTGTCATGGTCGTTGGTGCTGGAAATGGAAGCAGTATTTGGGTCCAATGGCTTTACAAAAAATGTGTGAACCCTGTCATTTTGGTTGAAGGGAATCAGAAGCAGTTTCAGTTGTTAAAACATAATATTCCTTTAAATAAAGAATGGGTTTTATTGAATAAGATTGTAATATTCGGGAGAGAGCCACATATTTTTCATTATGTAGATAACTCACGAGAAAGCGGGTTGTTATCTCCAGAGCAATTACATTCACTATGGCCAAATATAAAGTGTATAGATGAAGAGGTAATACATAATGGTATCACACTTAATAGCCTACAAAAAAGTGAAAACTTACCCTTGAATTGGCTATTTATTGATTGCCTACCCGCACCAGAAATTCTTGAGCATGCGGGGGATATGTTACATCGAATAGAGGTTGTAGTAAGTAGGGTAGTCATACAAGATGAACCATTTTCTGCTAGCCTAAAAAATTTAGACAAAGTCTTGAATGAAGTAGGCATGCGGCGGGTCCATTTATTTCAAGAACGTCATCCTTCTATAGGCTATGCTATTTATACTAGAAATGTAGCATTAAAAATAACTGAGGCAGAAAATCTAAAAGAAGAAATTAAACAACAGCAGCGGAAGATAAGTATATTACAGTCTAGTTTGGAACAGCAATCTGTTGAATATAAGTTAAAAATTCATGATATTGAAAAAAAACATAAGTTAGAATTTGAAAAAATCCTGGATAAAAAAAATAATATTGAGAATGAATTATTAAAACTAAAAAATAAATCGGAGCTGTCTGGTATTAATCTGAATGAGTTCCATGCTGTTAATGAAAACATTTTATCTAAATATGAAGTTCATACAGATAATGTATGCACGATGATGAAAAAGATAGAGGAACAGCAAAAGGAAATATATACTCATATTAATAAAAATTTACCTGTTTTAATAAAAAAAGAATTAGATGCAAAACTTAGTAAATCAGTTCGTCATGTAGAGTCCTTCATATCCATTCAACAATACTTGACTCATGGTGACTGCATAACAGGGTTTCATGGTTGGCCAATAAGCCCAGATATGGGAGTATTTCTCTTAGAAAGAATACGTGAGCGAAATTATGATGCTATTATTGAGTTTGGAAGTGGAGTTTCAACTTTATTAATAGCCAAAGGTCTTATGACATTTAATCTTTTCAAAGATAATGAAGATAAATTTTTCATTAGTTTTGATCATGATGAGTATTATTTTACTAATACACAAAATATGCTTGCTTATCATGGTGTCGAATCAATGGTTGATCTACATTTAGCCCCGCTAAAAGAATGGTCCGATGGCACAGGATGCTATAAATATTACTCTTGTGAAGATGTATTAATTGAGTTAGCAAAGCGTTTACAGGAGGGCTCTAAGAGATTGCTAGTCCTTGTAGATGGGCCACCTGGTAATACATGTGCTAATGCGCGTTATCCTGCACTTCCATTTATGTCTCACTTTATATCTGATCATGAAATTGATTGGGTCTTGGATGATGCTTATCGAGATGAAGAAAAGTTAACAGCTGAGTTATGGAAAAAATATTGGTCAGCGGAAAATATACAGTTCACTCATGATTTTATAAAAAATGAAAAAGGAATGTTTTTTGCGACTACATATGGAAAAAAATCTACTTCGTAATATTATTGAGTATCATTCAAATTATAAAGGAGAATATAAGAAGTGAGTTTAAAATTAGGAAATGCTTACTTTAGAGATGGGCAATACAAACTTGCCATTCAAGAGTATAAAAAAATATCAAAAGATAGCCCTTTGTACCCATACGCTATATTAAATATTAAAAGAATTGAAAGTTTAGGATTTGATTGCAAAGAACAAGAATCTGAAATTAATGATGCCCCTCTGTTATCAATTATAATGCCAGTATTTAATGTTGGGCCTTATCTTGACGCTAGTATACTATCAGTTCTATCCCAAACCTTAGTTGATTTTGAGTTAATTATTATCAATGATGCTTCAACAGATGATGGAAAACGTATCATTGAAATGTATGAAAATATTGATTCAAGAATAAAATTTATTGATCTACGTTTTAACACTCTTGGTGGCGCAGGTATACCTAGTAACATTGGCATCAATGCAGCTAAAGGTAAATATATCGGTTTTGTTGATAGCGATGACTGGGTGTCGAAAGATGCTTTCGAAAAATTAGTTACTACGGCAGAAAAATTTAATGCTGAATTGGTCATTGGGGACTTTAATACTTTTGATCAGGAAACCAGACTTGTTAGCCCAGCTTATGATAAGGAAAGATGGAAAGGCATACCTGTCGAAACTATAATATCTGGAGTAACCACACCACAACTATTTAGGTTATCCCCAGTACCCTGGAGAAAATTATATCTTACAAAATTTGTTAAGAGTAATGGTTTAGAGTATCCAGAAGGAGATTATTTTTATGAGGATAATCCTTTGCATTGGTTTGTGTTATCTAGTGCAGAACGTGTTGTAATGATTGATCATATCATTAGTTATCATCGTATGGCCCGCGAAGGGCAAACAATGAGTTCAGCTCTATATAAATTAGCGGCCCTTGCATCACATCTTAATACAATTTCTAATTTTCTCTTAAAAAAAACAGTAAAGCATCAGGTTTTATTCGATGAATTTTATGACTTCTGTTATAGAACTGATTGGATTACTACTCGTCAACCAGATTTAATAACAAAAAATATAATTAGATCTCGCTTGTCTCATATCTATAAAAAAACACAAAAAATAATTAAGCCGGACAATGTTAGAGATAATTTTAATAAGAGATTTGCTGAATATGCTAATTCTTATCCTGATTTAGACCTGACAGTTGTCATACCTGCATATAACTGTGAAGACCTAATTGCTGAAAGCATTGAATCAGTTCTGAAAATATCAGATATAAAATTCAATATTATAATTATTGATGATGGTTCAAATGATAACACACAAACAATTTGCCAGGATTATGCGGGAAAATATACTAATGTAGTTTATTATCATCAAGGTAATAAAGGCGCTGGGCGGGCAAGAAACTCAGTAATTCCGCTATGTACAGGGAAGTATACTTATTTTCTTGATGCGGATGATGTTATTAATGCTAAATCATTAGAGCATGCGGTCAAGAAAGCAATTTTAGAAGATGCCGATTTATTACTTATGAAGTATAAAATTGAATATTATGATGAGAAAAAAACAAGAGGTATGTTTAATGCAGATGACAGATTATGGCAGTCATTTGAAAAAGAAAAACATAAAATAAGGAATTATGCTT
Source organism: Escherichia sp. E2748 (assembly GCF_005781125.1). NCBI lineage: Bacteria > Pseudomonadati > Pseudomonadota > Gammaproteobacteria > Enterobacterales > Enterobacteriaceae > Escherichia > Escherichia sp. E2748. The sequence continues at coordinate 28,468 of NZ_VATP01000003.1, read as the reverse complement.
CTGCTCTGATTAACTATCCATGGAATCGTATTATAAAAACAGATTTACTGCATGATGAAAATATTTTCTTTGGCCCTACAGTTGTGCATAATGATATACCATATCATTGGCATAGCATAGTCGCTGCACAGAAAATATCTTACATCAACGATGAGATTTGTATACATCGTAAGTTTGCAACAAGAAACCAAATCACAAATATATCTGACGGTCGAAGACTTATGGTATTTGAAGCACTTCGTTATACCCAAGAACGGATTATGCACTATCCGGCTTTCTCAGAAATAAAACAGCAATGGATCAAATTCAGTGTGGAGCTTATTGATTGGGCAAAAGAGCGAATTCCTTCAGATATGCATGAGGAATTTAATGAATATAAAAAAGAGTTTATAAATTCTTTACCAAATTAAATATACATAATGAATATATTTTAACAATCATCAGTTGGAGATAAAATGTACGATTATCTTATTGTTGGGGCTGGATTATTTGGATGTACATTTGCTCGCCTGGCAACGGACGCAGGGAAAAAATGTCTTATTATTGAAAAACGAAAACATATAGCAGGGAATTGCTATACAGAAAAAAAACATGGCATTCACCAACATATATATGGTCCCCATATTTTTCATTGCAATGATGATGATATATGGAATTTTGTGAATCGCTTTGCAAAATTTAATAGCTTTATAAATCGACCTATTGCTATAAATAATGGTAAAGCTTATTCCCTTCCCTTTAGCATGTACACATTTAATGCTATGTGGGGAGTTCTGACGCCTGAGGAGGCGATTGCAAAGATTGAATCACAAAAGCTTAAGTTAGAACGTAAACCATTGAATTTGGAAGAGCAGGCTCTTTCGCTAGTTGGCACTGATATATACAATACATTAATTCGCGATTACACCAAAAAACAATGGCAAAAAGATCCTAAAGAATTACCCGCATCGATTATTACCCGTCTACCCGTGAGAATGACTTGGGATAATAATTATTTCTTTGATAAATTTCAGGGTATACCCATTGGAGGATATACCTTAATGTTTGAAAATATGTTGAAGGGAATAGAGATTAGAGTAAACACTGATTATTTTTCTAATAAAGAATGTTTTGATAGGCTAGCGAAGAAAATTGTTTTTACTGGTAAAATTGATGAGTTCTATGACTATAAATTTGGGGAGTTAGAGTATAGGGCATTGAGGTTTGAAAATGAACTATTGCCAATGAAAAATTATCAAGGCAATGCGGTCATTAACTACACATCAGCAGATATTCCATGGACCAGAATTATTGAACATAAATACTTTGATGAGGCGAGTGCTGAGGAGAATGTAACAATTATAACAAAAGAAATACCTGATACATGGGCTAGAGAAAAAATACCGTATTACCCTGTTGGTGATGAAGGTAACAGGCATATTTTCGAAAAATATAACAATCTTGCAAAAAATGATGAAAGAATTATTTTTGGTGGTAGACTTGCTGAATATCGATACTATGATATGCATCAAGTGATTAGGTCGGCATTTACAAAGTTCGGAATTGAATTTAAAAATAATATTTGAAATGTATATTATATATTTTTTGCACATTTATTTTGACAGGTGTTAAATGATTTTTTCAAAAGCGAAATTAATCATGATATGTATATATTGATATCATTTTAGAATGTATTTTAGTATTTTGTGATGAGTCTTTTTTAGTAATTGTTATTTAATAAGTTTTGCATTGATAACAATTTCACATACACAAATAAAATTGAGTCGTTATTTTAAGATTGAATGTTTATTCTCAAAGTAGAGATATGAAATATGGCAATTGAAAATGATAAGTTTGTTTACAAGTTAATTTTAGCTAATGGAAGTGAAATTGTAAATCCTGCTATTGATGGACTTTCTGTAGAATTTAAAGGTAGCTATGGAGGTATAGTTGAAATCCATGAAGGGGCTATATTTTATAACACAAAAATAATATGTGGTAGTATGGCTCATATCTGTATAAAAAAAACACATAGCAAGGGGATTAAAAACACAAAAATAGAAACTGCATGCTCTTGCAGACACAAGAAATTATTTATCGATGAAGGGTGTTCTATAGAAAGTGCACGTTTTGCAATCGTAAACGATGATAACTTATCGGTATACATAGGTAAGGATTGTATGTTAAGTTCTGAAATAGTATTTAGATCTTGTGATGGACATACTATATATAGCATAGACAATAATAAAGTATTGAATGCTTCAAAACCGATAATCTTAGGAGACCATGTATGGGTTGGCGCAAAAGCAACCTTTCTCAAAGGAACTGTTATTCCTAATAATAGTATAATTGGTACTGGTTCCATAGTTTCAAAAGAATTTACTGAACAGTTTACAGCTATAGCCGGTATACCAGCAGAAGTAGTAAAAACTGGGGTAAATTGGGATCGAGACACTATTCCTGCCTTCTTGAGGAAAAGAACATAGTTGTAATAGTATTTTATTATTAACATCTTTGCTCAGATATTTATGGATATTCGCTATTCTAAATGATTAGAGTATAACTTAAATATTGTTTTTTTCTCGGTTAGATTATATGAAAATTACCATTTCTGGAGCCGGCTATGTCGGTTTATCCAATGCTATCCTACTTTCACAAAATCATGATGTTACTTTAATTGATATTAACAAACAAAAAGTAAACTTCATTAATGATAAAATGTCACCAATTATTGATGAGGATATACAATATTATCTGGTTAATAAAAGGTTAAAATTATATGCAACCCAGGATACGCATTCTGCATATAAAAATGCAGAATATGTAATAGTAGCCACTCCTACTGATTATGATCCAGGTTCGAATTATTTTAATACAAGCTCAGTAGAGGAAGTTATCCGTGGTGTTATAGAAGTAAATTCTCAAGCAACTATCATAATCAAATCTACAGTCCCCGTCGGCTTTACTGAACGACTAAAACGCGATCTAAACACGAATAATATTATCTTTTCCCCAGAATTTTTACGTGAAGGTAAAGCTCTTTATGACAACCTGTATCCATCTCGTATAGTTGTCGGAGAGCGTAGCGAACGAGCAAGGAAGTTCGCAGAGCTTCTCAGTGAAGGTGCTATAAAAAAAGATATTCCAATATTGTTAACGGATAGCACTGAAGCTGAAGCCATTAAACTTTTTGCAAATACTTACCTTGCAATGCGGATTGCTTATTTCAATGAATTGGATACTTATGCCTCCGTTCATGGTTTAGATACAAAGCAAATTATAGAGGGTGTTGGTTTAGATCCTAGAATTGGCCAACATTATAATAATCCTTCTTTTGGCTATGGAGGTTATTGCTTACCTAAGGATACCAAGCAATTACTTGCAAATTATCGTGATGTTCCGCAGAACTTAATCCAGGCTATTGTCGATGCCAATACTACCCGAAAAGACTTTGTTGCGGAGGATATATTAAGTCTTAAGCCAAAAGTTGTAGGAATCTATCGCCTCATAATGAAAGCAGGTAGTGATAACTTTAGAGCAAGTAGTATTCAGGGTGTAATGAAACGACTCAAAGCCAAAGGAATTGAGATAGTTGTATATGAACCTGTACTAAAAGAGCCTTATTTCTTTGGTTCTTATGTTGAGCGTGATATTAATTCTTTTAAAGAACGTGTTGATGTTATAGTAGCCAATCGCCGCACGTCAGAATTAGAAGATGTAAGTGAAAAGGTTTATACGCGAGATTTATTTGGTGTCGACGCTTAATTATGTTCAATAATTTAAATTTTTTATGGCTATTAAAAAAAAATAGATATGTACATGCTTTAGCTGCAATACAAGATGACTGCCGATTTTGGCAGTCAAAACGTATATTGGCAATGTATAAGCTTAATATGTATTGGTCATTGTGTAATCTCACTGATACACCGCCAGATTGGCGGTGTAAATTAGCGATTAAAATAGCTAAAATTGCTTGTGGTGACATAAGTTTAACTCAAGAATTACTTACGGAGTTCAAAGATGAGTTCACGGACACACATCAAAAGATTGAGTTGGCAAAGGCCCTGGCATCATACTCTCCTACGTTTTCATTATCATTATTAGATAATATAGATAATTATCCTTTAGATTTATATGCAGCTCTTCAGTTAAGAGTTGGGTTAACTCAAAAAGCCATATCAACACTTTCTCAGATTGATTCCAGTAGTCTTATTTCTTCCCCTGATATATTGCTCTTACAAAATAATGCTTTGAGAGAAACACCAAAAACCTCTTTAAATAGACTTAACTCATACTATACGTACTTTGGTTTATCTCAGGTCGCACTTGCAGACAACGCATCTCCCTTATCTCCTGGTAATGTTATTACATCGATTCCTTCATCTATTCATACAGGCCCTTTGATTTCTATTTTAATGACAACATACAATACCGGTAGGCGAGTAGAAAATGCAGTAATATCATTGCTTAATCAAACATATCGCTCATTTGAACTAATTGTTGTGGATGATGCCAGCACTGATGATACGCTATTCCGTCTTCAAAGATTAGCACTCAAAGATAGTCGAATAAAGATTATCAGCCTACCTCAAAATGTTGGAACATATGCTGCAAAACGAATAGGTTTAATACAAGCAAAGGGCGAGTTTGTGACATGCCATGACTCAGATGACTGGTCTCATCCTGAAAAATTATTTAGACAGATATCACCTTTATTGTTAAACCCTAAACTAATTTGTTCAATTTCTGATTGGGTAAGGTTACAAGATAATGGGATTTTCTATGCGCGTGCGGTTTATCCACTAAAACGACTGAATCCTTCTTCTTTGCTGTTTAGAAGGGCGGAGGTATTGCAAAAAGCGGGCGTTTGGGACTGTGTTAAAACGGGTGCTGATAGTGAATTCATTGCTCGACTTAAGCTAATTTTTGGTGCTTCCTCTATACATCGTATTAAATTGCCTTTGACACTAGGAAGCCATCGTACCGACTCGTTAATGAATTCACCTACAACAGGATATACATCTCAGGGAATTTCACCGGATCGCCAAAAATATTGGGATTCATGGTCGCGATGGCACATTCAGGCGTTAAGAAATAAAGAAAGTCTTTACATCGGAAATTCTGATTTTACTAATAAAAATCGACCATTTTCTGCGCCCGACTCAATATTAGTTGATACTAACGCCATCAAAGTTGCATTACAAAGTGCTCATGTTAACTTTACCAGTATATAACTGGTTAATAAATGTATAATATATGCTATTTATTATAATGATTTTTTTGTGTTTTTTAATTATAGTATATTAATCTTTATTTAATGGATGGGTGTTTATGAATGGTTATGTTAATGCCATTCATTGTGATGTTTTTTTTTGATAGCATAATACAATCCTTTTTTCTTTTTTATCTTGTTAAATATCATCTTCCCATAATAAACCCCATTAACCTGTGTCTTAACCAATAAATACCCACGAAACTTCTTAAACAGCTTCATATCTGGTTTAAAATCGGCCTGCCAGAACTGGTGCAAATGCCCTTGATACGTCAAGCCCTTGATGTCGTACAGGGCATTGCCCATCACTTTGAGTGGTTTGTTATGAATCAGTGCAGAGATCCCCGCCGTACTGTTAATCGTCACCACCGCTTTTGCGTGGCGTAATAATTCCGGCATAGGGAGATCGTGCACGTATATGACTCGCTCACCTAAGCCATATTCCTTACTCAACCGCTTAATTAATGGTCGATAGAGTCTGTGACCACGATCCATCGGATGATGTTTGATCACCAAATAACTCTCTTTCGGCGCTTTACGCGAAAATGAGTACATGACTTCATTAATATAGTCACGCACATCGTTATAATTGCTGTGGTTACGAATCTGGCTATCGTTATACACCTGCAAAACGGCAAGATAATAACGCTGGTCCAGCTCGTTCATTAACCTCGGCAATACCTTACGCTGTGTTACCTTGTAAAGTTGCTTGCGCCAGTATGCACGAACCCAGCAGCGTGCCTCATACCAGGGGGAAAACGATTTGTGGTGGCGGTAGCGAGGGAACTCATGACGGTAATGCCAGCCCATCAGGTAATACCATATCGCATGGCCTATACGTTTCATCGTTGAAGGTTTTAAATTCTCAACGTGCGGCGCAGGCATATCTGGCAACTTACGATAAAAATCTGGATCGCGCGGTAGCGATGAATATGCGTTCACTCCGCCTTCTTCAACGGTTATAAATTGCGGGCGTAAATATCCTTCTTCAAATGCCAGAAAGCGGATCCCTTTCGACGTTGCCCAGCGTTTTGCTTCTTTGTGCAATGGGCGGCAGTCACCAAAGCAGAGGATGGTATCAAAGTCATATTGTCGGTGGAGATTTCGCAACCAACCGGGAAACTCTTTCGGCGTTTGGTAGTAAGCCAGGTATTGTCGATTACGGCAGTAAAAACGATCCCCGCCGTTGAAGACAACATTTACAGCGTTACGGCCTAATGACTCTAACCATTCCGCGACGTCATTGAAAAAAGGTCCCATCGGTCCCTGCAATAGCAGATATTTTTTACCCGATAATAAAACGGTTAGTGCGTTGTCTTGCATAAATAATCTGTGTAATAGTCAATGATGAAATTATTTAGCCAAATCTGACTTTGCAGAACATAATTAATTTGCGGTAATAGCGTATGACTCGCCCCGCTTTTTTTCGGGTAATAAACATCTGCTTGCGCGGCGTCTGGATTAAATATTCCGCAGCTTCTTCAACCGTAATAGGTTGTAACCGTGTTGGGTGAATGTATGTTGGATAAACAATCAACGCCTGATAGATCAAGTCTGCTATCGTTAATCTGTGCTCGCGGCGCGGGCAGTGATGTTCATCAACGGTTAAACCCCAACCGGCATAGAAGGGCAGGCCGTAACAATGAACTTGTTTGCCATGTAATAACGCTTCAAACCCGGACAATGATGTCATGGTGTGCACTTCATCTGCGCGCTGAATGCATTGAATAATATCTGCGTCCAGTGCCTGATAATCAGCAAGTTCAGCAATCAGTTTTGCCGGAATATCACCCTTGCGATTTCCCACCAGTACATCCGGGTGCGGTTTATAAATAATGTAGGCGTGCGGATTACGCTCGCGTACTGTGCGCAATAACTCAAGGTTGCTCTTAATCGAGACAGTGCCTGTTTTAATAGATGCATCGTCCTCTACCTGACCCGGTACCAGGATGATTTTTTTACCTTTGGACTCGGCAGGCAGAGAGAAATCGGCCCCCAGGTTGTACTTGCTCAGTTTGCTTTCAACCAGTCGTTGCCGCAACTTCTCAGCTCGCATCTGCTGCGCCAGCGTTAACTGGCTGTGATTAAGCAGCTCCTCCAGGTCGCTGGGGCGTGTGGCGTCATAGTAGATCCCGCGTTTATCCAGCACCAGCGATAGCGGCGGCAACAGGTCAGAGCCAAGCCCGGATGAACGCAGAAAACCATCTTCCATTCGCCATAACGGCAGTGATTTTCGCTGCGCTTCGGCTTGCCATTGCTGTTCTCCCTTTACACCCCATACCACGCAAGCGGTGGCCGCAGTACAGCGACGTGAATAACTCAGTCGGTTTGTCGCGGTACGCAAGAAAGGTTTCAGGATCGCCGACTTCCACAGCGTTAAGCCTGGCGCCCATAAATAGCCATTACGCTGCTGCTGATGGCTGCGCTGTAATTGCAGCCATTGCAGTACGGTAAATAGATCGCTTGCGGCCCCCGTGAGCGGGTCGATATAGCGACAGTAACGCAGGTATGCTGCGGCAAAAAGTTCTTCCAGCGTGGCAGAACCGCGTCGAGCGGATAACAAAGCGGACTGCGGATGGCGATCGTCGGTTAAGCCCCAGCCTGCATACCAGGGCTGACCGAAACATGTCACTGGTTTTCCTGCCAGCAAGGCTTCAAAGCCGTATTGGGATGTCACGACGTAAACCCGGGAAACGTTTCGCAACAGCGACTGCGGGCTGACATTCTCGGCAATCAAACGTACTCGTTGCGTGGCGCGCAGATCAGCGAAATAACCTGTTTTCTTTCCTTCCAGTACGTCCGGATGCACCTTCACCCAAATTTCGGCTTGAGGATTTTCCGCCATCGCGGCTTCCAGCATGGCGGCAAACTCATGCGGGCCAGCACTGCCATACGTCACTGACATATCATTAAATGTCTGATCGACAACCAGAACGATGTCTGCACGTTCTGACTCATCAGCCACAAACGCAGGCGCCAGGTTATATTTCGACAAATCCCCGGTCACGATGGTGTGCATCGCTTCTCTGGCCTGGCTTATCAGAGCTGTATTTCCGGCTTTATCCTGTACCAGTTTCTCCAGTGCCGAAGGCTTGCTGGCATCGTAGTAAATGCCGCAATCATCCACCACCAGAGAAAGCGGCGGTGCGCCATTGACGCCAAGATCCAGCGAGCGCACAAATCCATCTTCCAGACGGATGACCGGTTTCCCCGCTGCTTTGGCGATGGCGACTGGTTTCGCCGCGCTGGGGCGATGTCCCCACACGGCAATAGCATCAACTTCTTGCGGAACAGGACGCAGCAGAGAAAGTTTCTGGCACGGTTGCGCCAGAAATTTCTCCAGATGCGGAATACGCCAGATGCCAGGCGAGTAAATGCCAATCATGTGTTTTCGGCCAGTTCCCGCGCCATCAGAGCGCGCACCTTTTCAAGGCATGCTGGGGTGTCGACGCCCGGACCGGTTGCGGCAACCTCAAATGTGCGAATGTTGATCCCCGCGTTCATCAACCGTAACTGCTCCAGTGATTCCGCCTGCTCCGGCATGGACTCAGGTAACTGGCTGTAGTTTTGCAGCACATCGCGACGATAAGCGTAAATACCGACGTGTTTCAGGTAGCGCGCTTTTTCAGCATTACGCGGATACGGAATCGGCGAACGGCTGAAATAAAGTGCATCCTGGCGGGTATTTACTACCACTTTTACCGTGCTTGGCTCGGTCGCTTCTTCGGCAGAAATCGCGTGGCATAGCGTTGCCACTGGCAACGCGGGGTCATCACGCATTCCTTGTAACAGCGTTTCTACATCCCGCGGACGAATCATTGGTTCATCGCCCTGCAGGTTAATGTAGATATCTGCTTCCACCGTATGCATTACCTCGACCAGCCGATCGGTGCCGGATTCATGATCGTTGCGCGTCATGATGGCTTTCCCGCCAAACGCCTGCACGGCCTGTTCAACGCGCGGGTCGTCTGTTGCCACCCAAACTTCCGCAACGCCTGCCACCTGTAACGCACGCTCGTAAACGTGCTGGATCATCGGTTTGCCAACAATATCGAGCAGTGGCTTACCCGGCAGGCGCGAGGAGCCGTAGCGGGCCGGAATGACAATAACTGCTTTGCTCATCTCAAATCCTTACAAAGACAGAATCACTTTTGCACCCACCGCCAGCTGATAGAGGATGGTGGAAATACCACGCGTAACTTCAATGTTTTTCGATTCATATTTCGGCAGAACCATAATCTCATCGCCTGGCTTGAGTGAATCCACATCTTCCGCGTTGACTGCCGCACCGTTCTGACGAATGACGATAATTCTGGCGTTACCCGATTTTTGCGTCAGGCCACCGCATTTCTCGATGTAATCCTCGGTGGTCATTCCCTTCTGCCAGCTCACCGCGTTCGGGAACAGCACCTCGCCATGAACCATAACCAGCGATGTTTTCTCCGGAATATTGATGACGTCGCCATCTTCAAGCAGAACAGAATCAATATTGGACTCGTTGAGGATCACTTCACCTTTCGGAACCACGGTGCGCGCTTTCGCCACAAAGCGGCTGATCAGTTGCGCTTCCTGCATTCGCAGGCTGGCTTCTTCTTTGGTGGAGGACTGGGCGGAAAGTGATGCTTCCTCCAGCTTTTGCAGCGAGAGATTCAGCATCTCTTTCTGACGCTGGGCCACTGATGGGCGATAAAGCTGAACCGCGTTCATCTGCGACATACTGTTCGGACGGACTTTTTCCAGAACCGCACGCATGGTGGAGCCATATGGCAGCACCATGGCATGTTCGCCAGAGTGCGCGCCTTCAACCCGCACCTGAATGGTGCCGGCATAGCGGTCAGTGCTGACGATTAAGGTATCGCCATTTTGCAACATACGGCCTGGCGCTGAGCTTATCGGATAGTATTCGCTACGTTTTTGCAGTCCCTGTTTACGCATAATCGTAATGTGAGTCGCGCCAGGCTTAGGGCGCGCCCAGCTCAACGCTTCCGTTACGGGAATGCTGCTTTCGCGGAACTCAAAGTCGTAGCTGTTAAAGACATCGCCCTGAACGCTGAAAGTATGCTGACGCGGCCCGACGATGATGGTGTCACCATCGGCGAACTGCGAAAGCCCCAGTTTGCCGTTCAGCAGGAAGTCGTACAGGTTGACGTTGGAGCGCACGCGGTTACCGCGCTTAACCACAATATCAACGTAACTTCCGCGCTCTGGATCAACGCCGCCAGCCTTGATCAGATAATTGAGTAACGAATCAGACGTCACACCGCCATACAGACCAGGATTACGCACAAATCCGGTCACGTACACTTTTACTGGCTGCGCCTGTAATAAGGAGGCGTAGACGTTGACGTTGGACTGGTACACTTCCTTCACTTTGGATGTGACCAGGGTATTTAACTGACTATTACTGACGCCTGCAACTTTCACCGGACCAACGTTCGGCAGGAAAATATTACCTTTGGGATCAACCTGTAACGCACCATCAAAGGTGAACGCACCCCACAAGCGAACCTGAATGCTATCGCCCGGATTCAGAATATAGTCAGGGTTGAATCCCACCGTCGCACCGCTATCCGCGCTGGTGCCGTTGAAAAGTTGAGCACCAAACATACGGCTCATTACCACCGGCGGTGCGGGCGGCGGGGTATTGTCGAAGCCGCTCATGTTTTGCGTATCCGACTTTTGTCCGCTCAGAATACCGGGCAGTGGTGCGGCTCCTGTCAGGTTTGGGTCAGCGTTAATATCAATGGCCGCGCTGGCCTGCGCCGCGTGACAGGCGGCAATCAGTAAAATTGATTTAAATAATTTCATCACAAACTCATTCAGCGACAGCGTTAATCTCGGTGATCTTCAATAACAGCCAGCAACAGTTTCAGGGTGCCGAACAGCAGGCAGCACACCAGTAACCAACAGGCGATCAAATAAGGGATGTTTGGAAAAGATGATTCCTGCGGCAACTGTGGCGAACTGATCACAGACAGCACCTTGAGCTTACGAGCCGCTTCTACACGGGTCTTTTCAATGGAGGTCAGCGTCAGTTTGTAGAGCTCAGTGTTGAACTCTACTTTTGATTTGATTTCTTCAAAATCCACCGCCATACGGTTTAATTTGTCACCTTGTGGCGCTGTTATTTTGCTTTTTTCTTCGTCGATTTGTGCCTGCAATGACTGAATCGCATTACGCGCACTCACAACTTGCGGGGCGTCCTCACGCAGATACGTCAGCAAGTTACGCAGGTCCGCTTCCATCTGGATCTTCTGGCCCATCAGCGTATTCACCAACGTGCTCGCTGCCTGTGCCTGTGCCTGTGGATCCAGAACGTTGTTGTTGTCCTGATAAGAGAGCAGTTCCGCTTTGCTGGCGTCCAGACGCTGGCGTGCCTTTTCCATTTCCGTTTCCGCAAAGGCAAGCTGGTCACGCGCAATGCGATGTGACATCTCATTGATAAAGCGCTCTGACTCTTTCAGCACGGTCTGGTTAAACTTAAGCGCAAACTCCGGGCTAAAGCCCTGCGTCTGAATATTGAGCAATCCGGTTTTATCGTCATACGAGACGTTGATACGGTCCTTGTAGTACTTCAGGAAGCCTTCTGCGGTTTCATCCTTGCTAAGATGATTAAGAAAATCGAGCCCGCTGTGGCTAAACGCTTCGCGAAAATTCAGTTGCTTATCTAACGCTGCCAGCATATCTGGAGAGTTAATGTACTCTTTCAGATATAACGCATCCTCTGCGGAACTCGGGTTAGAGGCACCCAATAGCAGACCAAAATTTAAGCTGCCACTGTTTAAATCATCTGAGCGTTTAATGGCAACTTTCGATTCGCTCATATAGCGAGGCTGGCTGAAGATAGCCAGATAGATCAGCAGCACTGCCATCGGTGCCAGAATGATGATTTTCGCCAGGTGTTTTTGGATATCTGCCAATGAGATGGCAGACAAACGAGCACGCATCCAGGATACGGCAGACTTCACTTTTATCAACATGTAACGATTATCAGAGTTTCAGTGGGGCGCAAATTCAATGAGAGACTTAACTCTCGCGCCCTGTTGCTTAATTAGTCGAAAATGCGCACAAGACCAGTGACTTTGTTCGCCTTGTTGGTCACCAATAACGTCGAGACGCGGTGTTTTTGCATCTTTTCTTCCGCTTCGATGATCATGGTTTCTTCTGGCAACGTCAGCGGTTCACGCGTCATCATCTGCGCCGCCGTGGCGGATGTCAGAGAATCTTCTTTTTCCATAAAGCGACGCAGGTCACCGTCGGTGATAATGCCCGCCAGCTCGCCTTCTGCGTCTTCTACCATCACCATTCCCTGGCAACCGCTGGTGATACGTTGAATCACCGTTTTAAAGGGCGCATCCAGATGAACCGAAGGGACATCATGCTGCATGACATCCGCAACGCGGGTCAGCAGGCGACGGCCTAATGAACCGCCCGGGTGATAGCGCGCAAAATCATTCGGCATAAATTTGCGTTGGTGGATCATGGCAATCGCCAACGCATCGCCGATCGCCATGGTCAGCGTGGTAGACGTTGTTGGTGCAAGATTATTCGGGCAGGTTTCATTCGCCATGTGGAGTTCCAGCACGGCATCGGCATTTTTCGCCAGCGTGGAATTTCCATTATTGGTAATGGCGATAATTCGGTTGCCGAAATTCTTCAGTGACGGGACGAGCTTCAGGATTTCATCTGTTTCGCCGCTGGCAGAAATAAGGATCAGAAGATCGTAAGGCGTAATCATGCCCAGATCGCCATGGAAAGCTTCTGCGGGATGAATAAAGAAACTCGGCGTACCCGTAGAGGCCAGAGTCGCAGACATTTTTCGACCAACATGCCCTGATTTACCCATTCCCGAAAGAATAACGTGTCCTTTACAATTAATTATCAATTCAAGAGCACGCTGGTACTGAGTGGAATCCAACTGTTTGGACAAGTTTTGTAATGCAGCACCTTGTTCTGCCAGAGTCTGGCAAACCGAGGTAATTAAATATGGATCGATAGTACTGCTCTGGTCATCAGGTAAATGTCTTTCAGACATATCAACTCCTTTGCTCGGAAATAATGCCATAGTCACAACAAACCCGAACCAACAATAAATTATTGATATTAAATCAATTGGTTATAACAAAGTGTTTTAATGAATATAAAACTATGGTCAGCCCATGTGCTTATGTAGGGCTTATCACCTTCTTATTAAGTCGCAATGTCTCGTGGAAGTGCGAAGATGCTGCAATATTACAGGCGAGAAGGGGGAACCAAATTTTGCCCACCTATTTAACACACCCCTACATTATGAACAAGGAATTTAGGATTTTTATCAATCATTAAAATGTTTCGCGATTAACTATTAAGTCGAAAAACAATTTAGCGATTGATTGTTTTCTTATAAAAATAGAACGTATGTCACTGTTATCAATAAATAAAACACGTCAGTAATGGCGATGATATTTTGTGATTAACTATTTAAACTGAATATAATAAACAGGTTGATAATCCCCCTGTAAAGCAGAAGAGAATAACAAATTTTTTGCGGTGAATATTGACCAGTATGATAGTTTTGCGCTTGATTATTTATGGCGATAAATATGTTTTTAAATCAAACAGGGGCGCATTTATCACCGTATATATTTTCAGTGGAAACTATTATTAAATTAAAAAATAATAATGGGGATTATCATTCGCTAACCAATAACTGTGCACACTGATAAGGAAGTGCCTCGCATGAAGGCACTTCCAACAACCAACGAGCCCACTCTGGATTCAGAGTGGTTTGTTAATCGCGTCATAAAGATGGTTCAACGTTGTTAAGCGCTTTCTGTATATTTCTCTCAGGCAGGGTTTGTCACTGCCACAACGGCGTCGTTCTGTCAGCCACTGTGCCTGTGATTCTTTTAGTTCCCCGGCGGCACCCATTGCGTAAAGCCCATGGAGAAATTTGTATTTAACGCTCATCTCCACATCCATGTCATTGAGGGTACGCGATGCACAAATCGCTTTTTCATCCGCACTGCGGGCCAGTCGACAGTCAAAACTGGCTGCCGTGACAGAGAAAGCAGGCAACGTAATGATGAGAAATGCCGTAAGTATATTTTTCACTGGTTGGCTCCTTCAGAAAGAATAACTGGCCCTGGAGCCATGGTCAGGGCTCTGTTTCTCGTCAGCCTGAATCCTGTTGCTTCCCCGGTTTTTACTGACAGTTGACATTCGAAGTGAAACGGCGTCCAGCTAATCCCCCTACGGTACTGGCCATTGCCTGTCAGTAGTGCAGGTGAGAGCAGTCGCTGCATATTATGTTTTCCCTGATCGAAAATAACCTTATCTACGTCGGGGTACTGCTTCTGCAGCTCTTTTAGTGCGAGCGGTCGGCAAATAAATTCGGCTACGCGCTGAGCTTCAGTCCAGTTGTTATTGACAAAATTACGGTCATTCGTCCCTTTTACCTCACGATTGATGACACTATTCAGATGTTTTACCTGGACAGAGTTCAATGTGACGTTCGTTGCAAATGCAAATCCGGTATACATACAGGATATCGCAGTAATAACAACCAAATACTTACTAATCCGAAATACTCCATTACGCATAAGTACCTACTTTTACTGTGCAATTACAATGTCTATGTGAATATAAGTGGTGAAAATAAATAATTTGCTGCGCTGCATCAATGTTTATGCTTAATCAGAGTATTCCTGAAGAGGCTTCTGGATGCAAAAATGCAAAATTCCGATTGCCTTAAATAAAAATATTAATAAGTAAACCTTCCTTCTACGGTATTTAACCTAATAGAAACTGGTTTGACTTTAAGCTGGAGCGTGCAAAGAGAAAATGCCAGTGCACGGTGAATATTCACGGTTTACTTTAGTGATAGGTTTTATATACAAACGAATTACTTCGATATTACATCGCAAAAACACTCAGGGCTGCCGCCTGAGGACCATGAAGAATGTTGTTATATAATAAGTCAACATTTCGCACTTTGTACAATCTGGGTTAGGGTATAAAAATAATGTAGTTACGTAATGAAAATATAATTCAGAACATGTATAGAGTCGTTTTTAATTGCTTGATATGTCTGAAATTATTTTTGTTTTTTGGCAGATTTCTTATTGTTTTTTATACTCAATTTATTGATCTATATTGTTTTTTTGAAATTGATATTGCCCTAGTATCTGGTTAAGGAAATATTGTTGTTAATTTGACTTTAACTGAATTACGTGAGGGAACTATGAGTGACAGCTTCCAGCGGGAGATCCCGAAGGCCCGTATTAATCTAAAATTAGAACTGCATACAGGTGGCGCAAGCAAAAAAATGGAATTACCCCTTAAGTTACTTATTGCGGGTGATTTTAGTAATGGTCAGGAATCCGCGCCATTATCAGAACGTAAAAAAGTTAATCTTAACAAAAATAACTTTGATGCAGTCCTTTTTGATTATTCCCCAAAAGTAAATCTTATCGTTAAAAATACGCTTGCTGATGACGATAGCGAAGACAGCATCAAACTGACATTCCGCAGTATAAAGGATTTTTCCCCGGAACAAGTCTCCAGGCAAATACCGCAGCTGAAGGCCATGCTTTCCATGCGTAATTTACTTCGTGATTTAAAAGCAAATCTTCTGGATAACCAGGCTTTCCGCAAAGAACTGGAAAATATTCTGCTGGACCCGGCATTAAGCGCAGAACTCAGAGCCGAACTCTCAGCCCTGGCTCCAAAACAGCCATAACGATCATGACGATTTAACGGATTAATAAGGAATATGTTGATGTCTGTAAATAATGAGAATGCCACTGCTGGCGAGAGTGTGGTCCTTGAACGTCCTGTGGCAAGTGGAGTTTATGCGTCCCTGTTTGAAAAAATTAATCTGAGCCCAGTCTCAGAGTTGAGTGCACTGGATATTTGGCAGGATGCACAGGCGATGTCGGATGCGACCGCGGATGAACGTTTAACGGCCGGGATGCAAGTGTTCCTGGAATGTCTGACTAAATCCGGCTCTAAAGTTGAAAAGCTCGACAAAAATTTGATTGACCACCATATCGCTGAACTGGATTACCAGATAAGTCGTCAACTTGATGCTGTTATGCATCATGAGGCCTTTCAGGCGGTAGAAAGCCTGTGGCGGGGCGTGAAATCGTTGGTTGATAAAACCGATTTCCGCCAGAACGTGAAAGTTGAACTGCTGGATATCTCTAAAGAAGACCTGCGCCAGGATTTTGAAGATAGCCCGGAAATTATCCAGAGTGGTTTGTACAAACACACATATATCGATGAGTATGACACTCCGGGCGGCGAGCCGATTGCTGCGCTGATTTCCTCTTACGAGTTTGATGCTTCTGCGCAGGACGTGGCGCTGATGCGTAATTTGTCAAAAGTGTCTGCTGCGGCACATATGCCCTTTATCGGTTCTGCGGGGCCGAAATTTTTCCTGAAAGAGTCAATGGAAGAGGTCGCGGCCATCAAAGATATTGGTAACTACTTTGATCGCGCCGAGTACATTAAATGGAAAAGTTTCAGGGATACGGATGACTCCCGATACATGGGGCTGGTCATGCCTCGCGTGCTGGGCCGTTTGCCGTATGGCCCGGACACAGTACCGGTACGTAGTTTTAACTATGTTGAAGAAGTAAAAGGCCCGGATCACGATAAATACCTGTGGACCAATGCCTCCTTCGCTTTTGCGGCTAACATGGTGAAAAGCTTCATCAACAACGGCTGGTGCGTGCAAATCCGTGGCCCACAGGCCGGGGGGGCAGTGCAGGACTTGCCCATTCATCTGTATGATCTCGGTACGGGTAATCAGGTCAAAATTCCGTCAGAGGTGATGATCCCGGAAACCCGCGAATTTGAGTTCGCAAATCTTGGATTTATTCCCCTGTCGTACTACAAAAACCGCGATTATGCCTGTTTCTTCTCGGCGAACTCCACGCAAAAACCTGCGCTCTACGACACTGCTGATGCCACTGCTAATAGCCGCATCAATGCGCGTTTGCCGTACATCTTCCTGCTTTCGCGAATCGCTCATTACCTGAAGCTGATTCAACGGGAAAACATTGGTACAACCAAGGATCGTCGTCTGCTGGAACTGGAGCTTAATACCTGGGTTCGTGGTCTTGTGACAGAAATGACCGATCCGGGCGATGACTTGCAGGCTTCTCACCCGCTGCGTGACGCGAAAGTGCTGGTGGAAGATATCGGGGATAACCCAGGCTTCTTCCGCGTGAAACTCTTTGCTATCCCCCACTTCCAGGTGGAAGGGATGGACATCAACCTATCACTGGTTTCCCAGATGCCAAAAGCCAAGTCGTAAGGCGAGGGGAAATCAAGGATGAAAATTTTTCGCCCACTTTGGGAGGACGGGGCTGCGCTGGCCCCGCAACAGTTCCAGCAGCAGGCCCGCTGGAATGCGCACGTTGCCGATACCGTTGCAAGGATGGGGATTTCCCATCCCTGGGGCGTGGTGAATGCTGAATTTGACACCGCCGCCCTGGCGCTGTCACGGCTAAATGCTACCCGTCTGGTGGTACGTTTCCAGGATGGCACGATCGTTGATACCGACCTGGCGGATAATCTTCCTCCGGTTTGTGATTTATCCGTCGCAATGTCGGCGACCACCTTGCCTTATACCACCATCTTACTGACACACCGGCAGAACCTAAACTCCAGGCCCAACAGCGTCTGCGCGCTGATGGTGCACTGCTGGATGACTGGCATCGTCGCGGTGAGCCTGTGCGTTATCGCCTCGGACTGTATCAGGGACTGCGTCTTGTACCTGTTATTGAAGCCGTCATGGATGACCTGGCACCACCGTCGTTCTCTTCACCTGTTATCCAAAAAATCGTCCCGGGGCAGAAGATTATCCGCCTCGACAGTATGTCGCTATTTGATTCCGGCAAATCGGTGCTGAAGGCCGGGTCCACCAAAATGTTGGTTAATTCACTGGTGGGAGTCAGAGCAAAACCGGGCTGGTTGATTGTGGTCGCTGGCCACACGGATAACACCGGGAACGCACAACTAAACCAGACGCTTTCTCAGAAACGTGCCGAAGCGGTGCGCGTCTGGATGCATGAAACCGGTGACGTACCGGAAAGCTGTTTTGCGGTACAGGGCTATGGCGAAAGCCGTCCGGTCGCAACCAATGACACCCCAGAGGGCCGTGCGCTCAACCGGCGTGTCGAAATCAGTCTGGTACCGCAGGCTAATGCCTGTCAGATACCTGGACACACCCTGGCGTCATCGCAGGATGATGGCGCATCACAACATAATGGAGAGTAATTCCATGGCAATACCTGTTTATCTTTGGCTGAAGGACGATGGCGGCGCGGACATCAAAGGGTCTGTGGACGTTCAGGATCGTGAAGGCAGCATCGAAGTCGTGGCTCAGGAACACAACCTGTACATCCCGACTGATAACAACACAGGCAAACTGACCGGCACCCGTATCCATACCCCGTTCCTGTTCACCAAGGAAATCGACTCCTCCAGCCCGTACTTGTACAAGGCAGTGACCACCGGTCAGACCCTCAAGTCTGCCGAATTCAAGTGGTACAAAATCAACGACGCAGGCCAGGAAGTGGAGTACTTCAACACCAAACTTGAGAACGTGAAAGTGGTGAAGGTGAATCCTGAAATGTATGACATCAAGGATCCTTCTAAAGAGAAGCACAACCACCTTGAGCGCATTGAACTGCGTTACGAAAAAATCACCTGGACCTACAAAGACGGCAACATCATTCATTCCGATTCCTGGAACGAACGCGCTACCGCCTAAGCCACGAGCGGACAGAGTTTCTCTGTCCGTTTTTTGTTTTTGCTGAACGTCTGAAGCCAACGGGCTTTCAGCAAAAACTCCACAATCTGTCAGCACGACCGTATGCGCTTTGGTCTTCCTCACGGAAAACAGCGAGGGGCGGTAGTGTGTTCAGAAACCGACAAAGAGAGATATTCATGGAAAATCCAGCCATTTTGCTGCGACGTCTGAATCCTTATTGCGCCCGTGCGATGGAAGGCGCGGCTTCACTCTGTCAGATTCGCGCGCATGCGGAAATTTTGCCAGAGCACTGGCTGCTGAAACTTCTTGAGCAGGGCGAGGGGGATCTCACAGTGCTGGCACGCCGCTACGAGTGGGACATGGACACTCTCTGGCAAGATTTGCTTGCCTGGCTCGACAAACAACCGCGCTCGGTGCGCCATCGCCCGCAGCTTTCAGAAAATATCCAGATATTGATGCAACAAGCCTGGCTGATTGCCTCACTGGCGGGAGAAGAACAGATTCGAAGTCACCACCTGCTGATGGCGCTGGTGGCTAAACAGAAGCTGGTGCGCTGCGATGGTCTGTGGCCATTGCTGACTCTGGGCCAGAGCCAGTTAGAGTGCCTGCGCCCGCTACTGGATGCCCAGTCAGACGAGCGAGCGCAGGTACAGCAGGAAGCCGAAATTACGGGGAGCCACGGTGGGGACGTGGAGTTTATCGGGCGTCCAGTAGGGAGTGAGATGAAAGATGGGGAACTGAGTCCGGCGCTGCAGAATGCGCTGGATAAATTCACCCATGACGTCACCGCCCAGGCGCGTGAAGGTAAAATTGATCCGGTATTTGGCCGCGATAGTGAAATCCGCCAGATGGTGGACATTCTTTCTCGTCGCCGAAAAAATAACCCAATCCTGGTCGGTGAGCCAGGTGTCGGGAAAACCGCACTGGTTGAAGGTCTGGCGCTCAGAATCTCTGACGGTAATGTCCCTGAATCCCTCAAACCGGTGGTGCTACGCACTCTTGACCTCGGGCTGCTGCAGGCGGGGGCGGGAGTGAAGGGGGAATTTGAGCAGCGCCTGAAAAACGTGATTAATGCTGTACAGCAGTCTCCGGTACCTATCTTGCTGTTTATCGATGAGGCCCATACCATCATCGGCGCAGGTAACCAGGCTGGTGGTGCTGATGCTGCCAATTTGCTGAAACCTGCCCTGGCGCGCGGTGAGTTACGTACCATCGCCGCGACGACCTGGTCTGAGTATAAACAATACTTTGAGCGCGATGCCGCACTCGAACGCCGCTTCCAGATGGTGAAAGTTGACGAGCCGGACGACGACACGGCTTGTCTGATGTTGCGTGGCCTGAAATCCCGTTATGCCGAACATCATAATGTGCACATCACTGATGATGCGGTGTGCGCTGCCGTTACGTTATCCCGACGTTATCTGACAGGCCGTCAACTCCCGGACAAAGCCGTTGACCTGCTCGACACTGCAAGCGCTCGCGTGCGTATGAGTCTCGACACCGTACCCGAACAGTTGACCCGTATCCGTTCCCGGATTACCTCTCTTAAAATGGAGAGACAAGCTCTACAGGAAGACATTACCGTCGGTAATCAAAACCACGGTGAACGCTTGACGGCAATTGAACAGGAAGAGAAAAACGTCATCGTTGAACTCCACGAACTTGAAACCCAGTACGGCCAGGAACTGAAACTTACTGAACAACTACGGGAATGCCGCCAGGACATTTCCCGTCAGAGCGAAACGCATGCCCTGCAACAGGAGCTGAACGGTTTACAGCAGGGCAATCCGTTGTTGTCGGTGGATGTGGATGTGCGCACTGTTGCAACAGTGATTGCCGACTGGACCGGCGTGCCGCTTTCTTCGCTGATGAAAGACGAACAGACTGAACTGCTTACCCTGGAAAATGAAATCGGTAAACGTGTAGTCGGTCAGAATATTGCGCTTGAAGCCATCGCCCGGCGCCTGCGCGCCGCTAAAACTGGCCTCACCTCTGAGAACGGTCTACAGGGTGTATTCCTGCTGGTTGGTCCAAGCGGTGTAGGAAAAACTGAAACCGCGCTGGCGCTGGCGGATGTGCTGTACGGTGGCGAAAAATCGCTGATTACCATTAACCTGTCGGAATACCAGGAGCCACACACAGTTTCCCAGCTGAAAGGTTCTCCACCTGGTTACGTCGGCTACGGCCAGGGCGGCATCCTTACCGAAGCCGTGCGTAAGCGTCCGTACAGTGTGGTGCTGCTCGATGAAGTCGAAAAAGCGCACCGTGACGTGATGAATCTGTTCTATCAGGTATTCGATCGTGGTTTTATGCGCGACGGCGAAGGGCGAGAAATTGACTTCCGCAATACCGTTATTTTGATGACCTCCAACCTTGGTAGCGACCACCTGATGCAGTTGCTGGAGGAACAACCGGAAGCCACCGAGGCAGACCTGCACGAACTGCTGCGCCCGATACTGCGCGACCACTTCCAGCCTGCGCTGCTCGCCCGTTTCCAGACCGTGATTTACCGTCCGCTGGCAGAAGCAGCCATGCACACGATTGTGGAGATGAAACTCTCCCAGGTCAGCCAGCGCTTACAGCGCCACTACGGCCTGACCACGCTGATTGACGAAAGTCTGTACGACGCGCTGACCGCAGCCTGCCTGTTACCGGACACCGGGGCGCGCAATGTCGACAGCTTACTCAACCAACAAATTCTGCCGGTGCTGAGTCAGCAATTGCTGATTCATATGGCGGCGAAACAAAAGCCAGCGTCGTTGACGCTGGGGTGGAATGATGAAGAAGGGGTTGTGCTGGAGTTTAAATATGACTGAAGGAACCTTATGAGTCTGACAGATACCATCTTCAGCACGGCGAAAGTGGTAGTGACAGACCCGGTCGCCAGCACGAACCGTGATGCGGTGGAGGTCAATTGATGAGCACGTTAAATGCCCTGGTTAGCGCCTGTCAGACAGAGCCGACGACACTCCTTGACGCTACCCGTGAGCGAGTGGTGCAGTGGAGCAATTGGCTGCAGCCGTTACCCGGAGAGTCATCAGTGGGGGATGACCCAGGTTATGACGATGGCTTCCAGCAAATGCGCGAGGAGGTCAACAAACTTTCCGGGGCGGATACTGAGCTTATCTGCCAGTTGGCGGAGAAAGTGCTCACCACCACCGCTAAAGACATTCGTGTGGCGACGTATTACTGCTGGGCCAGGTTGCATCGTGAAGGCGAGCAGGGGCTGGCAGAGGGACTCGAACTGCTGGCGGGTCTGATAGACCGTTTCGGTGTGCAACTGCATCCACAGCGCAACCGCAGCCGTAAGGCAGCACTGGAGTGGCTGGCAGGTTCACGCATGACGGATTCTCTTTCACTGTATCCGGAAGTGGTCAGGGAAGATGCGCTGCGCACCATCGGTGCGCTGCTGCTGATAGCGCAGCTCACCGAAAATGAGCCGGATGAAACCCGCCCAGAACTTAACGCGCTGTATGGTGCGCTGGAAAACCGCCTGCAGAAAGCGGGCGGTGTGGATGCAGTTGTACCGCAGAACGCCAGTACTACTGAGACACTTTCCACTGCGAGTCACAGCGATGCCCCAGCTATCGGGAGAATCACTTCCGGTCAGGATTTGCTGGCGCAGGCGCGCACACTCAGCGAATATCTGCGCGAACAGCCCGACGGTTGGTTGTCGGCGCACCATCTGATGAAAAGTCTGCGTCACGATACCCTGCAGGCTATTCCGGCTCCAGATGCACAGGGGCGAACTCGCATCGAACCCCCAAGAGCAGACCAGCGAGCGCTGCTCAAACGTCTGTACCTGCAGCAAAACTGGGCTGAAATTCTGGAAACGGCAGACAGTACCTTTTCCCGCGGTGCTAACCACCTGTGGCTGGATCTGCAATGGTATATCCACCAGGCGCTGACGAAGTCCGGTAAGGAGATAGTGGCTGACATTATTGCCGCTGATCTGAAGGGGCTACTGACTCGACTATCCGGGCTGGAGACGCTGGCATTCAGTGACGGTACGCCGTTTGCTGATGAGGTGACGCTTAACTGGATCCAGCAGAGCGTACTGGATACCACCGCTGGGTGGGGCAAAGAAACGCCTTCCGCCCGTATGGCCGAAGTGAATGACGACATTCTGGCTCTGGAGTCGGAAGCCGTGGCGCTGGCGGACAGCGAAAGCCCGGATGCGGCACTGAGCTGGTTACAGCATCGACCAGGCATCGCCACTGCGCGGCAGCAGTGGCTGCTTCGCCTGCTAATGGGGCGTATTGCAGAACAGTACGGAAAAAATGAGCTCGCGGTGCACCTGTTTGCAGAGCTGGGTGAGCGTGCCACAGAAGTGGCCCTTAGCGACTGGGAACCCGAGCTGCTGTTTGAGGTACAGGCCCGTCATCTGAAACTCCTCAGACTGAAAGCCAGTCGCAGTGAGGCTGACAAGATTCGCCTCGGGCCTGCTATGGAAAAATTGCTAGGCGGGCTGATTCAGCTCGATCCGGCGCGGGCCGCGGTGTTATGTGGTTAGAGAAAGTTATTGGCTGGATAAAAGGAGGATGAATAAGTGTGGCTCATAATTTATAGCAAGGTACTTTCTCACATTTTTTATCTGGTCAGTCATTCAGAAAAATAACTACTGAATTTGAGATTTTAAATGAGGAGATAAAACCTATGTCTCTGACTACTCGCGAAGTGGTGAGATAACTTCCACTTTTGGGGAAGAAAACATTGTTTCCTATATTTTGAGTAACTATTTTATGGCAAATTTAACCCCGCGTTATTACGACGCAGAAATGCGCTACCTGCGTGAAGCCGCGAAAGAGTTTGCACACAATCATCCGGACCGGGCAGCGATGTTAGACCTGGATAAGGTCGGCACTCCGGATCAGGTGAATAACACCTGGCGGATCGTGTTGAGTCGTGACGACCTTGACCCGGATTCAGCCAGAATCATTGAAGCAGGGAGTGAACGGTTGACTCTGAAGGCGTTGAAAGATGAATGACACTCCGCGTCCGTCGCTATATGAAACCCTGTTTGGGAATTTTACCGGAGGTCTGGATCTGAATCAGGTTAGCGAGCAGAACCAGATAATCCTCTCAGTACTGGACAATATGCAGCGCATTCTTAACAGTCGTGCCGGCACGCTGGCACATCTGCCGGACTATGGTCTACCGGATATGACCAAAATTCTCCAGGGAATGCCGGGGACGGCGCATGAAATGATGTGGACGTTATCTACCGTACTGCTCAAATATGAGCCGCGTCTGAAAAAAATAACCGTTGTTCTGCTGGAACAGGAAGTTCCTGGCGAGCTGTGCTATGCCATTGACGCTGAACTCAAAGATGTTGGTCTGGTGCGTTATGGAACTGAATTTATGCCTGAAGGGCGAGTCCTGTTGAGACACCTGAAACAGCAGTATCTCGACACGGCAGCTCGTATTTAAGGCCTGGTTTTAGCGTTTCTCCCTAACCCCGTCAGTATCTGCTACGCCCTGAATATGCAGAACACCAAGCTGCATAAACAATCATCTTTTATAACCGCAAGTACGTCAGATGGATAACTGGTCATGAATGACATTACCCCACGTAGAATTAAAACCGGCGGTGACCCGCGAAGGCTACCGGATTATGCCGCTTTGTGTGATGAACTCAATAAGCTAACGCATCCGGCACGTCCTGATGTGAACTGGCGTTATGCCGAAAAACTGTGTCTTTCACTGTTTGAGCAAAATGGTGTTGAGCTGCAGACTGCGGCCTGGTATACGCTGGCCCGTACGCAGCTGGCCGGATTGTTTGGTCTGAATGAAGGGTTGGCAATACTGGAGGCTCTGATAAGCCATCAGTGGGGCGTGCTTTGGCCACAGCCTGTCCATGTTCGGATTGAGATCCTCAGTAATCTGAGCCAGCGTTTGCAACAACGGATGCGCTCACTTCCGCTGAAATACAGCGACCTTAGCCAACTGTATCGGGCAGAGCAACTGCTTACCCGTTTGGGGGCAGTTTTACAGCGCCTGGAACTCAGACATCTCAGTCAGCTGGATACATTGCGTACCCTGATACATAACAACGCTGTCAGGCTGGAGAACAGCGATGACACAATCTGTACAGGGGCGACAATTCAGTCGGGTATCGTTTCGCATGCTCCGGTCATGAATGACGTGGGTATAACAACAGGTTCCCATACTGGTCGTTCGTTTGAAGAGATCCGGGCGCCAGACAGTGCAGTGCAATGGGTGTACGTTACACAGCCGAACGTGGAGGTACTGCCGGCAATACCTGAGCCAGTAAAAAAATGGAAATCTTTTGTCGGTGGGATGTGTACCATGCTGGTGATAGGTGCAGCAACGCTATGGACGTGGCAGTTTTTGCATCGGCCGGACCCGTTACAAACCCAGTTTACTGCCTCTCTGGCACCGTTACCCGCAGTACTCACGCCTGAACAATTGGATTTATTGCGTCAGCAATCTCCGTTGCCACAAGCTTTAATTACGCAAACACAACAGCAGCTTACGCTTCTGGACAAGCTACCGCCGGACTGGCTCATAACCCGGGAAAGGCAGCTTGTCGAACAGGCCCAGGTGATATGGCCGGAGCGCGCAAAGCCCCTGATACAGCAGTGGCAGCAACAATTTAATGTCGCTGCGTTGCCGACAGAAAATTTGAATGGCTGGCATCAGGGAATGGTTACGCTACAGAAACTGAGTGAACGACTGAACGGGCTGGATGAGCATAAGGGGAAATACATGACGGTCAGTGAGCTGAAGTCAGTGGTGTTTTCAACGATACAGTCTTTTAATCAATCCATACCGGCTGAAGAGCAACTGCGGATACTGGAACAGTCGTCGGCAGGACAACCACTTCCTCCTGCCGAAGGGGCTGAGGCAGAGATGCATCTGAAACAGCTCATCGCCAGATATGCCGACATTAGACAGAATGCTTTGAAATTAAAAGGCGTTAACGATTACGAATGACCTGTAGCAACGATCTGAAATTTACCGTAGCCAGAAAAAGAAAAAGCCCCGCTTTGCAGCGAGGCCTTATAAATTTGGTGCCGGACTCGGAATCGAACCAAGGATTCGTTTCTACAACGACGAAATCACCGAATAACAATGAGTTACCTTTACGCTTCGATTCTGAATGTACCACTGTTTTGTACTACATAGCAACATCTGCTCTACTTAAGGTTATGAAGTGAGTGAAGGCAGAAATCTGAGCTGGAAAATGGTATCCTCTAAGGCAACCAACTCCCTTATGAATGTCGTACGGTGTCGCTAGATGGAAAAGAACTTAGATTTTGAATTTGGAAATCACACAGTAACAGAAAGTTATGAGAAAAAGACAACGTGTGTTCATGATTCTTTCTCTGAGGCTTTGACTATTTACAAACATGCGGAAGGATGCTCCCCGCTTTTGATGTGTGGCGACGCTCTTGACGTTTTGGCACAGCTCCCCTCTGATTCTATCGATTTTATCATGACTTCTCCTCCATACTGGGGAAAACGAGAGTATGAGAATGGAGGGATCGGATTAGAAATTGATCCTATGGACTTTGTTAGAAATTTGGCTGAAATCTGTTTACAGATAAAGAGAGTCTTGAAGCCAACAGGATCGTTTTGGTTGAATCTTGGAGACACATATAAAGATAAAGCTCTATTAGGATTACCTTGGCGTGTAGCTTTTGAGCTAACGGATAACCAAGGATGGATTCTTAGGAATAGTGTCATTTGGAATAAGTTGAAAGGCGGCATGGATAATAGTGCTGACCGTCTCGGTAATGTGCACGAGAATATATTTCATTTCGTTAAGAAAAACAAAGGTTACTACTATAACGCGGACGCAATTCGTACTAAACCTAGAGATGCCAAAGTAGTTAATGGTTCAGTGGTATCAGCAACTGGTGTCTCTGGTGTCAGATATAAAAGACAAATAGAGCTATCTACGACATTAACTCCACAAGAGAAAGTGAATGCTCTGTCAGCATTGAATTGTATGCTTGATGATATTTCAGCTGGAAAATTCTCTGATTTCAGAATGGTTATCCGTGGACAACAAAGGACCACTCATTCAGAAAGTGAGAAAGTATCTGGAAGGGCAAAAGAACTCAGGGATAAGGGGTTTTATTTCCTACGTTATCATCCTAAGGGCAGCAAGCCCGCTGATGTTTGGGATATTTTGCCAGAGGATACTCAAAAGAGAAAATCCCACTTCGCAGCATACCCATTGGATCTTTGTAGAATTCCAATTCTAGCTACTTGCCCAGAAGATGGGATAGCATTGGACCCATTCTCTGGTACTGGTTCAACATTGATTGCTGCATACGAATTAGGTCGTAAATCTGTTGGGATTGATATATCTGAAAGCTATTTAAAACTTACTATGGAAAGGTTTAAGTTATTAAAATGAGCAAGATTATAGAAATTTTCGGGTTGGATACCTACTCAGAACAAAACTGGGAAAGCGTGATTCAAGAGCAATGTTGTCCTTTTAGGCAAAGAATTTGCTTCAAAACTAGAAAATCAGACTCGAGTATCGCCATTGGTACATGTTCGGTACTCTATGGCAGAGATCCTCGACCAATTATGATCTGCCCTGCAAGGCTTTTGGAGCGAGGTCAGATATTTGCAGATTGCCTACATTTGCTTACCAACCATGAACCAGGCAATGAATTGCATGTAGTGCCAGAGGTTAAAATTCCAGGCGGAAACGTTGACTTCTTTTTGGTTTCTGTAAGAAATGGCAGAGTGAAGGATTTTGTTGGTATTGAGTTACAAACTATGGATACCACAGGGACAGTATGGCCTGAAAGGCAGCGTTTTTTGAGAGAGGTTAATATTACTCCAAGCGATGATGCTGAGCACTCAACCAAACCATACGGGATCAACTGGAAGATGACGGCCAAAACTATTTTGGTTCAAATGCATCACAAGGTAAAGACTTTTGAGCATATAAACAAAAAGCTTGTGTTAGTGGTCCAAGATCATTTGCTGAATTATATGGCAGGCGAGTTTAATTTTGCTCATTTGAATCAACCAGCAAGACTAGGCGATTCACTGCATTTTCATTCTTACAGTATGAACCGTATTGAAGAACAATACAGAATTGGTATGAATGCGAGGCTAAGTACTGATGATGACGGTATTTCGCAATGTTTAGGGCTTCAGGCTGAGGCTCGTGTTGAGCTTGAGCAAATAATCCTTGTTCTTGAAAGAAAAATCGGGCCAATGACACTGTTTAGAATGTTTTAATGTAGGCCCCAATCAGGGGCCGTTATCAACACCTGCCTTTTTACTATTGCTGTCATCCAAATCGAAGGCTTGAAGATGAGTATTATGATTTAATTCTGTCTTTACTATCGATTTTAATCATTAATCGATTTTGCTTATGCAGTAGATTATTCATAATAATACTCCCGCTTAGAGCTGCCATCAGGATGAACAGGCCAGTACTTCTGTAAGTATCCCGCATAATC